>NZ_JBITCL010000003.1:172957-397214 GCF_044453165.1 Streptomyces sp. NPDC051740
GGGGGGGGGGGGGGGGGGGGGGGGGGGGGGGGGGGGGGCGGGGGGGGGCGCGGGGCCCCCGCCCGCCCCCCCCCGCGGGCCCCCCCCCCCCCCGGGGGGGGGGGGGCCCCCCGGCCGGCCGTCGGCGTCCAGGGTCTCCGGCATCTCCAGCCCCGCCCGCGGTCCCTCCGCCATGGCCGGCGCGACCGCGTGGTCGAGCGTCACCATGGGATCGGCGGGCACCATGCGTTCGAGCAGCCGGTGGAACGCCAGGATCTGCGGCCGGTCGGTGTCCTCCGCCCGCTCCGCCTCGTGGTGCACCGCGGCGATCGCCGCCTGGAGCCGGTACGGGCCGGGCGGTGCGGGCGCCTCTCACCGGTGGGTCGGAGCAGCCGGGCGGACCTCGGCATCCGCCTCGCGCTTTGTCGTGACACCCGCAGGTGAGTGGCGGGGCGATGGCGGTTACCCGGCACGGGTGGCCGAGGAAGGGAGCGAGCCGTGCGATTCCAGAGCCGTGCGCATGCCGGACAGGAGCTGGCCGTCAGGATGCTGGAGTGGGCGAGCAGCGGTGATCTCGCGAATGTGACCGTGCTGGCCCTGCCGCGCGGTGGCGTTCCGGTCGGGGCGGAGATCGCCCGGGCGATGCAGGTGCCCCTGGATGTCCTGGTGGTCCGCAAGGTCGGGGTTCCCGGATCCCCCGGGGTGAGTGTCGGGGCGATCGCCGGCGACGATCCCCCGGTCTTCGACCGTACGGGGCTGAGGGCCATGGACCTCTCGGAGGACAGGCTCGGCGCCGAGGTGGCCCGGGCGCGGGTCGAGCTGCACCGGCGGGAGGGTGTCTACCGGGGCGGGCGTCCCGCCCCGGACATCAGCGGTCACAGCATCGTGGTCGTGGACGACGGACTGGTCACGGGGGTCACCGCCCGCGCGGCGCTGCGGCACCTTCGGCGCGGCGGTCCGCTGCGGCTGACGCTGGCGGTGCCGGTGTGCGGTCACGGGACCGCCTCGGCGCTGCGGGACGAGGCCGACGACGTGGTCTCCCTGTACCAGCCGCAGCGGCTGCGATCGGTCGGCGAGTGGTACGAGGACTTCCGCCAGGTCACCGACCAGGAGGTACTGGACGCCCTGCGGGAACTGCACCCGGCCTAGGCACCTCTTGGCCGACGGTGGCCAGCAGGTTCGCGACCAGCGGGTTCGGGTCGTTCCTCCGCCAGGCGACGGCGACGCGGGTGCGGGCGGTACCGGGGGCGAGGGCGCGGAAGGCGACACCCTTGAGGCGGATGCGCCGGATGCTCGCCGGGGCCAGGGAGACACCGAGACCGGTCTCGACCAGGGCGCACACGGTCTGCCATTCCACCGCGTGCTGGGCGATCCGGGGTGTGAAGCCCGCCTCGGCGCACAGACCGGTGATCCGGTCGTGGAGCCGCGGGCCGACTTCGCGGGGCAGGAGCACGAACGGCGAGTCCGCCAACTGATCGAGACGCACGGTGCGCCGGGCGGCGAGCGGGTGGGCCGCCGGCAGGACGGCGACGAACGGCTCGGTCAGGATGGTCCGGAAGCCGATCCCCGTCTCCCCGTCGGGGGGTTCGCGCAGCAGGCCGATGTCGATGGTCCCCTCGCGCAGGGCGGCGGTCTGGGGCGCGGTGGTCATCTCGTGGATGTCCAGGTGCACGTCGGGGAACCGCTGCCGGAAGGTGCGCAGCAGGCCGGGCAGGACGGTCAGGGCGAGGGAGGCGGCGAAGCCGATCCGCAGGCGGCCCGCCCGGCCGCTTCCGGCGGCTCGGGCGGCGGACAGCCCGTCCGTGAGGTCGGCCAGGGCCCGTCGTACGGCGGGGAGCAGTTCGCGGCCGGCCGGGGTGAGGGTGACGCGTCCCGGTTCCCGGTGGAACAGCGGATGCCCGACCTTCTCCTCCAGGCGGCGGATCTGCTGGCTCAGCGGTGGCTGGGCGATGCCCAGCCGGGTGGCCGCGCGGCCGAAGTGCAGTTCCTCGGCGAGTACGACGAAGGCGTGCAGCTGCGGCAGCGGAAGTTCGGGGCGAAGCCCGGGACGCGTCATACGCCCAGGGATATCAGGTCATGCCTCTCCCGGTATTAGACGTATCGATGCTGGTCACATAGCGTCCCGTGTATGACAGAGCGACGTGCGGTCCTCAGCGGCTCGACGTTCGAGGAGCAGATCGGCTACGCCCGTGCCGTGGTCCACGGCGACTGGGTTCAGGTGTCCGGGACGACCGGTTTCGACTACACCACCATGACGATCTCCGACGACGTGGTGGAGCAGGCCGAGCAGTGTCTGCGCAACATCGGGGCCGCGCTGGCCGAGGCGGGGTGTGCCTTCGCCGACGTGGTGCGGGTGCGCTACATCCTGCCCGACCGGGACGACTTCGAGCCCTGCTGGCCGGTCCTGCGCCGCTGTTTCGGCGACGTCAGGCCGGCCGCGACGATGCTCGTGTGCGGTCTGGCCGATCCCCGTATGAAGATCGAGATCGAGGTGTACGCGCAGCGGTCGGCCCGGTGACGGCCGGCCCGGCGTCCCCGGTGTTCAGCTCTCGGCCGGGGTGAGCACGACGAAGTCCGCGCCGAAGGGGTCGAGGCAGACGGCCAGGCGGCCGACGCCTTCCGCGTCCGCCGGGCCCATCTGCACGCTTCCGCCGTTTCCGGTGACCCCGGCCACCGCGGCGTCGCAGTCGGTGACGTGGAAGACCGGGTGCCAGTAGGGCCGCCCGCCCGCCGGGGCGAGGTCCTCCTCGCGGACCTCCATGAGGCCGCCGTGCATCCGCTCCTCGGGCAGTCCGGCCGGGGTGATCAGGGTGTAGGTGCCCGCGCCGCCCGGCATCTCCGTGTCGCTGAACCGCCAGCCGAGGACACCGCCGTAGAACTCCTTGGCGGCCGCCGCGTCACTGGTGTGCAGCTCGGTCCAGGACAGTGAGCCCGGCTGGTCCACCAGGTCGACGCCCTTGCTCTCCCCCGGCTGCCAGACGGCGAACTGGCCACCCAGCGGGTCGCTGTACTGTGCCATCCGGCCCCATTGTTCGAGGTCCATCGGCGGTACCCGCACGGTGCCGCCGGCGCGCTCCACCGCCTGGGTCGTGGCGTCCGCGTCGGCGACGGTGTAGTAGATCATCCAGGCCGGGCGGGCACCCTCCTCGGTGAGCTTGCCGAGCCCGGCGACCATCTTGCCGTCCTTGCGGAACATCCCGCCTTCCATGTCCTCCCCGTCCCCCATGGGCTCGTAGTCCCAGCCGAGGACCGCGCCGTAGAAGGCCGCGGCGGCCCGGACGTCGGGGGACCCGAGGTCGAGCATGCAGGGGGAGCCGGGGGCGAAGTCAGTGGTGATCACCGCGATGTCCTTTCGCTGAGTCCCTTTGGCCTCAGCGTGCCACCGGGCACTGACACTCGCCCCTCGGCTACTCCTTCTCCGCCGCCTCGCGCTTCGTGAACGGCAGCACGAGCCGGGAGGGGTGCGCGGCGTCCCGGTAGATCTTGTGGGTGACGGGGCGGCCGACCGGCAGGTGGAAGGCGTCCGGCGGCAGCAGCGCGTTGTGCGCGTCGGCCGGCGGCTCGTCGTTGGACAGCTCCTCGGCCGGCACCGGGCCCAGAACAGTGTTCACGGTGTTGCTCCCGCCGCTCATGCCTGCCTCACGTGTGCGGGACAGGGGTGCTCGGCACCCTGTGGCTGCAGCGAGACCAGCCATTTGCTTTACATGACGTCAATGAAGTGAACGGCAAAAAGATCGAACGAGCAGTCGAGTAACTGACCATGCACGTCACTCAGGTGAGCTTGTACGAACCATCCGCTTGGCGCATGCAGGGCCGGCCCCTGACGCGTCAGCGGGCCCGGCGGGAGTTGAGCCGGGCGGCCTGGCGTGTCAGGTGGTCGCGCTCGGCGAGGTCGGGTGCCTTGTGGGCCGCCTCGGCGTACAGCCGTGCCGCCGTCGCCGGGTCGCCGTCGCGCTCGTGGAGGTACGCCGCCACCGCGGTGTGGCGCGGCAGGGAGGCGTCCAGCTCCGCGAGCGCCGCCAGCCCGGCGCGCGGTCCGTCGGCCTCGCCGACGGCGACCGCGCGGTTGAGCCGGACGACCGGGCTGTCGGTCAGGCGCGTGAGTTCGTCGTACCACTCGACGATCTGCACCCAGTCGGTCTCCCCGGCGGTGGGCGCGTCGGCGTGGAGGGCGGCGACGGCGGCCTGGGCCTGGAACTCGCCCAGCCGGTCGCGGGCGAGGGCCGCCTGCAGGATCCCGATGCCTTCGGTGATCGCCACGGTGTCCCAGCGGCCGCGGTCCTGCTCCGCGAGCGGCACCAGGCTGCCGTCGGGCGCGGTGCGGGCGGCGCGCCGGGCGTGGTGGAGCAGCATGAGGGCGAGCAGCCCCGCCGCCTCGGGGTGGTCGACGGCGGCCGCGAGCTGCCGGGTGAGCCGGATGGCCTCGGCGGCGAGGTCGACGTCCCCCGAGTAGCCCTCGTTGAAGACCAGGTAGAGGACGCGCAGCACGGTGGCGACGTCGCCGGGCCGGTCGAACCGCACACCGGACACGGTGCGCTTGGCCCGGCTGATCCGCTGCGCCATGGTCGCCTCGGGTACGAGGTAGGCGCGGGCGATCTGGCGGGTGGTGAGTCCGCCGACGGCGCGCAGGGTGAGCGCGACCGCGGAGGACGGCGTCAGCGACGGGTGGGCGCACAGGAAGTAGAGCCGGAGCGTGTCGTCCGCGGCCGGTGCGGGCCCGGGTGCCGGTTCCTCGTCGACGCGGTCCTCACGCCGGCGGCGGGCGGCGTCCGCGCGGGTCGCGTCGAGGAACTTGCGCCAGGCCGTGGTGATCAGCCAGCCCTTGGGATCCCGCGGCGTGTCGGCGGGCCAGACGCGGATCGCCTCGACCAGCGCGTCCTGTACGGCGTCCTCGGCCGCCGCGAAGTCGGCTCCGCGGCGGACCATGACGGCGAGGACGCTCGGGGTGAGGCTGCGGAGCAGGGCCTCGTCCATGGGTGGGGTCACTCCGTGATGGTGGGCGGCACTCCGTAGAACGGGCGCAGCTCCAGCCACTCGTGGATCGGCTTCCCGCCCGCCCCGGGGGCGGCCGACAGTTCCCCGGCCAGCTCGACGGCACGCTCGTGGCTGTCGACGTCGATCACCATCCAGCCGGCGATGAGGTCCTTGGTCTCGGCGAACGGGCCGTCGGTGACCGGCGGGCGCCCCTCCCCGTCGTACCGGACCCATGTGCCCTCGGGGGCGAGCGCCTGGCCGTCGACGAACTCCCCGGTCTTCTCCAGCCGGGCCGCGAAGTCGTTCATGTACTGGATGTGGGCCGAGATCTCCTCGGGCGTCCATTGGTCCATGGGAACGTCGTTGACCGCGGCGGGTGCGCCTCGGTAGTGCTTCAGCAGCAGGTACTTGGCCATGGTGTGCTCCTCGGTTCCGGTGCGGCCATTGTGGTCGCGTTCACCCCGGGGACGGAGCCGGACGCGGGTTCTCGACATCTCCGCCGGAATTTTTTTCCGGGCTCTCGTGCCGGGTCCCGTCAGGTCAGCAGCCGCACCCGGCTCGCGCCGAGTTCGTCGAGCATCTGGTCGCGGGTGAGCTTCCAGTCGGTACGGTGCCAGTGCTGGGCGACGTAGTCGAGCTGGGACACGGCGAGCACGCCCCGGAAGCGGCGCTGGTGGGGCTCGAACCGTCCGGCCGCCGTCAGCCCGTCCTCGATGTCGCCGACGGCCTCCTCCAGCCAGCGCTCGACCAGGTCGGTGAGTTCCGGGTCGATCACCGCGGCGTCGCGGCCGCTGCGGATGATCGGCCGGATGGCCGGCCAGATGTCGGCGGTCCGCCGCAGCCACGCCGTGATCGCGTCCGGCGTCCCCTCGGCGACGGTGGCGACGAGGTCCCGCGCCGTGGAGCCGGGCTCGGGGGAGCGGACGCGCCGCAGCGCCTCGTTGAGCCGCTCGTCGATGAGCGCCTTCATCAGTTCGCTGCGGGAGGGGAAGTACGCGTAGAAGGTCACGCGTGTGGTGCCCGCGGCGGTCGCGATGTCGTCGACCGTGGTGGCGGCGTACCCCTTCGTCTTGAACAGCTCGAGTCCCGACTCCAGCGGCAGGCGCCGGGTCATCCGCTTCTGCGCCTCACGAAGGTCCGCCATGCCGGAGATCCTGACGCCGCCCCGGCACGGAGAGCGCTCACCTTACGTACCGTAAAGCCTTCAGAGGAGCAGGTCGACGGCGAGTCGCTCCCGCAGCCGGGCGGCCGTGATGCCGTACGTCTCCAGGACGCGGACCCCCGTCGGGGCCGGGGGCGAAGACGCCGTGGTCGGTGTAGACGCGGTGGACGCAGGCGGCGCCGGTGAGCGGGCAGGCGCACTCGGGGACGGGCTCGGCGGCGCCGTCGCGGTCGCCCTCAGCGGTGCGGGGGCGGCGTTCACGGCGAACCTGCCGGGCGCGGGCCTGACGCCCGGTGAGGCCGCCGCGGCGGGCGGGCCGATCGCGGTGGACAGCCTGCCGCCCGGCACCCCCGGATCGGCGGCGCACGGTCTCGCCCTGGACGCCCTGGGCAGCGGCTTCGGCACGGCCTACCTGGTGTGCGGGGTGGCGGCGGCCGTCGCCGCGGCCCTGACCGCCTTCGGCATGACCGGGATCCGCGCCCGTCGCTCCTCGGCGGACGAGGCGTCCGGTGTCCTGCCGTCCGCGCCGGACGACAGGACACCGGACCCGGCCGCCGCGTCCTAACCCAGCGGCTCGATACGGATGTTGCGGTAACGGACCTTGTTGCCGTGGTCCTGCAGCCGGATGGCTCCGGCTGCGGGGCCCTCGGCGATTCCGCCACCCGTCGGACTGTCGACGGTCACGTCGTCGTGGATCCTCTTGCCGTTCCAGACCACGGTGACGCGGGCGTCGGCCGTCTTCTCGCCCTCGGCGTCGTAGCGCGCCGCGTGGAAGACGATGTCGTACGACTGCCAGGTCTCGGGTGCCCTGGCGGCGTTCACATCAGGGGCCTTCTTCAGGTAGATCGCTCCCGCTTCGTTGGTGTCGAGTGTGGTGTCGCCGTAGGAGTCCAGGATCTGGAGCTCATAGCGGTCCTGGAGGTAGACGCCGCTGTTGGCGCGGTCCTGGCCCGTCACGTCCGGGGGCAGCTGGGGCAGCCAGTACTCCACGTGCAGCTTGAAGTCGTCGTAGCTGTTCTTGGTGCGGATGTCCCCGCAGCAGACCTCCGTCGCGCCGTCGGTGACGGGCCACTGGACCGGGCGCCCGTCGGTGTGCTGCCACCGGTCGAGGCCGTCGCCGTCGAACAGGCCGACCGGCCTGCCGTGCCGGTCGACGCTGAGGAGGTCGAGGTTGACGTGGCCGGTGTCGCCCTCGTCGTACCGGTAGGCGACGCTGTTGTGCCCGGCGCGCAGCTCCAGTGCCTCGGTCTGTGTCGACCAGGTGTCCCAGTCACCGGTGCTGCGGAACTCGGTCTGCTTCACCTTCTTGCCGTTGACGTACAGGGAGAGGGACTTGGTGCCCTGGAAGGGGTTCGGGCCGTTGGAGTAGCGCAGCCCCAGGTCGTACGTTCCGCTCCTGTCCACCTCGACGTCGAAGGTCGTGGTGGTGCCCTGGGTGCCGTACCGGTCGACGAAGCCGCTGCCGGAGTAGCCCCGGTGGTCGGTGTTGATGCCGGCCGCGCCGGTGAGGGCCGCCTCCTCGGCCTCGTACAGCGGGCCCTGTTCGGGCTGCTTGCCCGGCATGGCGTTGAGGGTGTACCAGGCCTCCGTGCTCCACAGGGTCTCGCCCGACGCCGAGCTGAACGGGCGCGGGGAGCGGACGTGCACGACGCGGCCCGGCTTGAGTCCCTCGACGGCCAGGGTCACCTTCTTGCGGTCGCGCGACAGCTTGGCCGAGGTCACCTCCAGGGTCTCCTCGGCGATCTTGGGTCCGCCGTAGTCGCGCGTCGGGGTGTAGCGCCACTGTTCGGCCTCGTAGTGGCTGACAAGGTTGTCAGCGGTCTCCTGCGACAGCGGCTGGGTGTACTCCAGCTCGAAGCCGCCCTTCTTCACCCGCATGGCCTGGATGTCGAAGGTGTTGCCGCCGTTCGGCGTCAGCTTCTGGAGGCCGTACCTGAGCTTGCCCTCCTGGCCCCAGTTGCCGTCCGCCCCCAGACCGCCCGCGTAGATCGCGCCGTCGGGGCCCATGGTGATCCGGTTGACGCCGGCTTCGAGGCCCTGGGTGAAGCGGAAGACCGCGCCCTGGTACTGGCCCTTGACCTTCTCCAGGTAGGCGCGCTGGAGACCGCCGTAGGTGACGTCACCGAACAGCATCTGCCCCTTGAACCTGCCCTTGGTCAGGTAGAGGGGTGTGCTGGGCGAGTTGGCGATCTCGTTCTGCGGGAGCCAGAGCACCGGCTGGGTCACCGGCTCGGAGTCGAAGGGGCCCGCGGGGTTGGTGTAGTGGTTGAAGAAGCGGTCCTGCTTGATGTGGACCAGTTTCGACGAGGGGAGCCAGCCGCCCTGGTTGTCGGTGGCGAAGATGTCACCGCCGGGACCCCAGCCGATGCCGTTCGGGGTGCGCAGGCCGCCGGCGATGTAACTGACCTCGCCGGTCTTCCTGTCGACCTTGATGGTGGCGCCGCGGCCGGGTGCGGGCTGCGGGTCCGTGGTGGCGCCGCCGTAGTTGATGGCGACGGACAGGTTCAGATAGAAGTAGCCCTTGCGGTACAGCAGTCCGAAGGCGAACTCGTGGAAGTTGCCGCCGTAGGGCCAGGTGGCGATCGTCTTGAACTCGTCCATGACGCCGTCGCCGTCGCTGTCGCCCAGCTCCGTCAGCTCGTGCTTCTGGGAGACGAAGATGGTGCCGTCGACGACCTTGAGGCCCATCGGCTCCTTGAGGCCCTCGGCGATCTTCGTGGCCTTCACCTGGCCCGGACCGGTGGTGCCGGTGACCTCGTCCATGACGTAGACCTCGCCGGCGGTGTTGTCGGTGCCGCCCCAGGTGCTCACCACCAGACGGCCGTCGGGCAGCCAGTCCATGCCGGTGACCTGCGGCTGGAAGCCCTCGGGGCGCAGGTCGGTGAGGGTGTGGTCGGGGCGCACCGAGTTGAGCGGGAGACCGTCCCCCGGCGAGTCCCTGACGCCCTCGCACTCCTTGCGGCCCGGTGCGGTGACGCGGACCACGCCGGCGTCGGTGCTCAGGGCCGCGTTCGGCACGGTCGCGAAGTCGCCCGCGCCCGGCGGCCGCCAGGCCAGGCTGAGCACCTGGTCGCCGCCGCGCTCGAAGTGGTCGATGCGCAACGCGTGCATGCCCTCGGTGAGTTGGACGGTGCCGTCCTTGGGCTCGGCACCGTGCAGCCCGTCGTGGTCGATGACCAGCCGGTCGTCGATCAGCAGCCGTGAGCCGTCGTCGCTGGAGAGCCGGAAGGCGTACGAACCGTCGGCCGGCACATGGATGTTGCCGGTGACCTGGGTGACGAAGTTGTCGCTGAACCCGCCGAAGTCGCCGGTCGTGCTCCAGTCGACGGTCGGCATCAGCTTGTCGACGTTGGGGGTCTGTCCGGGCTTGAGGGTGCAGATCTTGTCGAGCGGGACCTGGACGTCGAAGACGCGCAGGGTGACGCCGGGCTCCTGGGGCGGCACCTCGGCCCGGAGTGCGGCGCCCGGTTGGGCGGACGCCAGGGGGGATCCGTAGATCCCGCCCGCGAGGAACGCGCCAACGAGTAGTCCTGTCAAGCGTCTTCGGGCGCGCCGGTACAGCCGTGCGTCCATGCTTCCTCCTGCTGGGTCGACCGGAGGGCCGGATGACTCCGGTGCCGAATGGGCGATACGCCAACGGTTGCGGCCGACACGCTAGGAGACTTCTGCTCAACCCGTCCATACTTTGTCATCGATGAGTTCAAAGTCCATCCGGTGGGCAGCATTCATCGATGTAATGGGTGTGCCGTGGAACCGGCGTGCGGTTACGGGGAGGGCGGGAGGCGGTAGACCGAGACGTGGGAGCGCGACTCGGCGGTGAACGTGGCGCCGTCCCAGTCCGCGTGCCTGGACTCCAGCTCGAAACCGGCCAGTTGGGCCATGAGGTCGAGTTCGGCCGGCCAGATGTAGCGGTGCGGGCTGCGGAACAGCTCCGCCTGCCGGCCGTCGTCGAAGTGGAAGTGGTGCGACACGACGCGCTGGCGCAGGACGTCGTAGGTGTCCAGGCCGATGTACCTGGGCTCGGACTGCCAGACCGTGGCCGTCTGCCCCGGTGTCAGTTCGCGTAGTTCGGGGACCCAGAGTTCGATCACGAACCGCCCGCCGGGTCCGAGGTGGCGGGCGGCGTTGCGGAAGCACTCGACCTGCTCGGCCTGGGTGAGCAGATTGGAGATGGTGTTGAAGACGAGGTAGACCAGGGTGTACTCACCGGGGGCGGCCGTGGTCGCCATGTCACCGATGATCACGGGGATCGTCGTCCCGTCGGCCTTGGTGCGCAGTTGCTCCACCATCGGCGGGGACAACTCGATGCCGGTGACGGGCACTCCGCGCCCGGTGAGCGGAACGGCCACCCGGCCCGTGCCGATGGCGAATTCGAGCGCCGCCCCGCCCTCGGCGAGCCGGGCGAGGCGGTCCACGGCCGGGTCCAGAACCTCGGGCGCGAACATGCCGGTGCCGGGCGTGTCATAGCGCCGGGCGGTATCGGCGTCCCAGATCTCCTTCTGCTCCATTGCGCCAACGCTCTTCGTCCACAAGGGAGTTGTCCAGCGAATTACGTCAGGGCTTGCGGGCGAGACCACCGTGCTCGCCGATGGGTTCCGGGGCGGGGGTGTCGCCGTCCGGGCGCCAGAGCGGGACGGAGACGACGCCGGGCTCGACGAGGTCCAGGCCCTCGAAGTACGCCGCGATCTGATCGATGGTGCGCAGGTTGTAGGGGACGGCACCGCTCTCGTTGTAGGCGTCCTGGGCCTGCTCGAAGACGGGGTCGATGCCGCGCGAGCCGTCGTTGACGGAGAGGTAGCTGCCGGAGGGCAGGGCGGCCATCAGCCGGGTGACGATGGAACGCGCCCGGTCGTAGTCGGCGATGTGCCCCAGGATGTTGCTGAGGATGAGGGCCGTGGGCCGCTTGAGGTCCAGCGTCTCGGCGGCGACCTCCAGGATGCGGTCGGGGTCCAGGATGTCGGCGTCCACGTACGCGGTCGCCCCCCGGGGGGTGGAGTAGAGCAGGGCGCGGGCGTGGGCCAGGACCATCGGGTCGTTGTCGACGTAGACGATCCGGGACTCGGGGGCGATCCGCTGGGCGACCTGGTGGGTGTTGTCGGCCGTCGGCAGCCCGGTCCCGATGTCCAGGAACTGCCGGATGCCCACCTCGCCGGCCAGATAGGCGATGTTGCGACGCAGGAAGGCGCGGCTGCTGCGGGCGATGGTGACGATCCCGGGGAAGACGGCGGTGTAGGCGTCGCCGGCCTCCTCGTCGACGGGGTAGTTGTCCTTCCCGCCCAGCCAGTAGTTCCAGATCCGGGCCGAGTGCGGCACCGAGGTGTCGATCTTCTGCTGCGCTGATCCGGGTGCTGCGGCAGGGTCGGTCATGAGTACCGTCCGTAGTCGTTCGGGGGCTGTTCCGGCCAACGCACAATCTACGGTCCCACAGCTCGCCGGCGCGGGCTTGTCCGCGGGGAGACAGGGCCGTTTCCCGCCCGGGTCAGCCGGAAGACGCGGGCCCCGTGACGAAACGGGTGAGGTGCTCCGCCGCTCCGCGCGGCAGATCCGCGACGGCCTCCGCGGGCAGCGTCGCGATCACGTCGCGCAGCCGCACGGCCAGGTCCGGGAAGAGGGCCCAGGCCGACGCCGGGGCCTCGACGGCCGTGAGCAGCAGATCCCCCTCGTAGAAGGTCGCGTCCAGCAGCGGCTCCTCCAGCAGCAGAGACACCGCGAACGGCAGCACGTACGGCAGGGCGACGCGCTGCCCGACGAGCATGCGCAGATCTCCCGGCCGGAGTTCACGCAGCGGGACGCGCCGCAACCCGTGCACCGTGCGGATCAGGTGGGTCGCGTCGGCGGCCGGATCCTCCCAGCGGGGCGGATCCAGCTCGTCGAGCGTACGGTCGAGGTGCAGCAGACGGTCCACGGCGACATTCTCGCCGACCGGACCGGCTCCCGGCTCCCGGCTCCCGGCTCCCGGCTCCCGGCTCCCGGCTCCCGGCTCAGCCGAGTTCCACCAGCAGGTCACCGCCCTCCACCTGCTGGATCCGGTTGATGGCCAGCCGGGCGACCGTGCCGGACCTCGGGGCGGTGATCGCCGCCTCCATCTTCATCGCCTCGATCGTGGCCACCGTGGCGCCGGCCGCCACCTCGTCGCCCTCGGCGACCGCGAGGGTCACCACACCGGCGAACGGGGCCGCGACATGGCCGGAGTTGGCGCGGTCGGCCTTCTCGGTGACCGGGACGTCGGAGGCCGCCGCCCGGTCGCGGACCTGGATCGGCCGCAACTGGCCGTTCAGGGTGGACATCACGGTGCGCATGCCCCGCTCGTCGGCGTCGCCCACCGCCTGCAGCTCGATGAGCAGCCGCACACCGGGATCGAGGTCGACGCGGTACTCCGTGCCGGGGCGCAGCCCGTAGAAGAAGTCCTTGCTGTCCAGGACGCTGGTGTCGCCGAAGGACTGGCGGTGCGTCTCGAACTCCCGGGTGGGTCCGGGGAAGAGGAGCCGGTTGAGGGTCGGCCGGCGGTCCTTCACCAGACCGGCGCGGTCGTCGGCGGTCAGTTCCCGGACCGGCTTGGGTTCGGCGCGGCCCCGCAGGGCCTTGCTGCGGAACGGCTCGGGCCAGCCGCCGGGCGGGGTGCCCAGTTCGCCGCGCAGGAAGCCGATGACGGAGTCCGGGATGTCGAACCGGCCGGGCTCCTCCTCGAAGTCCTCCGGGGAGACGCCCGCGCCCACCAGGTGCAGGGCCAGGTCGCCGACCACCTTCGACGAGGGGGTGACCTTCACCGGACGGCCGAGCATCCGGTCGGCGGCGGCGTACATCGCCTCGATGTCCTCGAAGCGGTCGCCGAGACCCAGCGCGATCGCCTGGGTGCGCAGGTTGGAGAGCTGCCCGCCGGGGATCTCGTGGTGGTAGACGCGGCCGGTCGGCGAGGCCAGGCCCGCCTCGAAGGGGGCGTAGACCTTGCGGACGCTCTCCCAGTAGGGCTCCAGGTCGCCGACGGCCGTCAGGTCCAGGCCGGTGGGGCGCCCGGAGTGGTCGGTCGCGGCGACGATCGCCGACAGGGAGGGCTGGGAGGTGGTGCCCGCCATGGAGGCCACGGCTCCGTCGACCGCGTCCGCGCCGGCCTGGACCGCGGCGAGGTAGGTGGCGAGCTGGCCGCCGGCGGTGTCGTGGGTGTGCAGGTGGACCGGCAGGTCGAACTCGCGGCGCAGGGCCGACACCAGGGTCGCCGCGGCGGGGGCCCGCAGCAGTCCGGCCATGTCCTTGACGGCCAGGACGTGCGCGCCCGCCTCCACGATCTGCTCGGCCAGGCGCAGGTAGTAGTCCAGGGTGTAGAGCCGCTCGGACGGGTCGGACAGGTCGGCGGTGTAGCACAGGGCCACCTCGGCGACGGCCGTGCCGGTCCCGCGTACGGCGTCGATGGCGGGCCGCATCCGGGAGACGTCGTTCAGCGCGTCGAAGATGCGGAAGATGTCGATGCCGGTCGCCGCCGCCTCCTGCACGAAGGCGTCGGTCACCTCGGTCGGGTACGGGGTGTAGCCGACGGTGTTGCGGCCGCGCAGCAGCATCTGGAGGCAGATGTTGGGCACGGCCTCCCGCAGGGCGGCCAGCCGCTCCCACGGGTCCTCGGCGAGGAAGCGCAGGGCGACGTCGTACGTGGCGCCGCCCCAGCACTCCAGGGAGAGCAGCCCGGGTAGGGTGCGCGCCACCACGGGGGCGACGGCGAGCAGGTCCTTGGTGCGGACGCGGGTGGCGAGCAGCGACTGGTGGGCGTCGCGGAAGGTGGTGTCGGTGACGCCGGTGACCGGCGAGTCGCGCAGCCGTCGGGCGAAGCCGTCGGGGCCGAGTTCGGCGAGCCGCTGCCGGGAGCCGGCCGGCGGTTCGCCGGCGGGCAGCGGCGGCAGCTTGGTGAGCGGGTCGACGAGCTGGGGCCGCTCGCCGTGCGGCTTGTTCACCGTGACGTCGGCGAGGTAGGTGAGCAGCTTGGTGCCGCGGTCGGCGGAGTGGCGGGCGGTGAGCAGCTCCGGGCGCCGCTCGATGAACGACGTGGTGACGCGTCCGGCCTGGAAGTCCGGATCGTCCAGGACCGCCTGCAGGAAGGGGATGTTGGTGGCGACGCCGCGGATGCGGAACTCCGCCACCGCGCGCCGGGCCCGGCCCACCGCGGCGCCGAAGTCCCGGCCCCGGCAGGTGAGTTTCACCAGCATCGAGTCGAAGTGGGCGCTGATCTCCGTACCGGCGTGGGTGGTTCCGCCGTCCAGACGGATGCCGGAGCCGCCGGGCGAGCGGTAGGCGCTGATCCGGCCGGTGTCCGGGCGGAAGCCGTTGGCGGGGTCCTCGGTGGTGATGCGGCACTGCAGCGCGGCGCCGCGCAGGGTGACGGTCTCCTGCGAGAGCCCGAGGTCGGCGAGGGTCTCGCCGGCGGCGATGCGCAGCTGTGCCTGCACCAGGTCGACGTCGGTGACCTCCTCGGTGACCGTGTGCTCGACCTGGATGCGCGGGTTCATCTCGATGAAGACGTGGTTGCCGTCCCGGTCGAGGAGGAACTCCACCGTGCCGGCGTTGCGGTAGCCGATCTGCCGGGCGAAGTTCACGGCGTCGGCGCAGATGCGGTCGCGCAGCGCGGGGTCGAGGTTCGGGGCGGGCGCGAGTTCGATCACCTTCTGGTGGCGGCGCTGCACCGAGCAGTCCCGCTCGAACAGGTGGATGACGTCGCCCTGTCCGTCGGCGAGGATCTGCACCTCGATGTGGCGGGGTTCGACGACGGCCTTCTCCAGGAACACCGTGGGATCGCCGAACGCGGACGCCGCCTCCCGGGAGGCCGCCTCGATGGCCTCCCTGAGCTGGGTGGGGTCCTCGACGCGGCGCATGCCGCGCCCGCCGCCGCCGGCGACCGCCTTGACGAACACGGGGAAGCCGATGCCGTCGGCGGCGCGGACGAGTTCGTCGACGTCGGTGGAGGGCGCCGAGGAGCCGAGCACGGGCACCCCGGCCTCGCGGGCGGCGGCCACCGCACGGGCCTTGTTCCCGGTCAGTTCCAGGATCCGGGCGCCGGGTCCGACGAAGGTGATGCCGGCCTCTTCGCAGGCCTTGGCGAGTCCGGGATTCTCGGACAGGAATCCGTAGCCCGGGTAGACGGCGTCGGCGTCCGCGCGGCGCGCGGCGCGGACGATCTCCTCGACGGAGAGGTAGGCCCGCACCGGATGTCCCGGTTCGCCGATCTCGTACGCCTCGTCCGCCTTCAGGCGGTGCAGCGAGTTGCGGTCCTCGTGCGGGAAGACGGCGACGGTTCGGGCGCCCAGTTCGTAGCCCGCGCGGAACGCCCGGATCGCGATCTCGCCGCGGTTGGCGACCAGCACCTTGCGGAACATGCTCGATCCCTTCAGCCTGCCGGTGACAAGGACCATCGTGTCGGCGGCAGGTCCGGGACGCCATGTGAGCCGGGCCACTCACACCGGGCGGCCGGGGCGGGACGCCCGGGTCAGGCCTGACCGGTCTCGAAGCGGGAGATGCGGCCGTCGTCGTCGACGGTGAAGGACCACCGGGTGCGCATCTCGCCCCAGGTGTCGTTGCTGTGGCGGGCGAGGAGGCGACGACCGCCGCCGGACTCGTTGTCGACCTCCAGATGCCCGTGGGAGGAGAAGATCTCCCGGTCGATCCACTCGGTGAGGTCACGCTCGGAACCGTCGTCCGCCATGGTCGCGTCGGGCGCCAGCAGCGACAGGAAACCGTCCCGGTCGTGGTTGTTGACGGCTGTGACGAAGGCGCGGACGGCGGGGTCGCTGAGACGGGTGCTCTGAATCGTCATGTCTGCCAGCGTCGTACCGGCCGCCGGGGCCCGCCACCCGCGTCACCCGAACGGCGACCGGTGGCGCGCCGGGCCGGTGGTGGGGGTGCGACGGTGGTCGGGCCAAGCCACTGCTCCGGGAGACGACGTGACCTGTTACGACCGACGTGATCTGGGCCTGCTGCTGCTCCGGCTGGGAACGGGCGGGGTGCTCGCGGCGCACGGCGCGCAGAAGCTGTTCGGCTGGTTCGGCGGGGGCGGCCTCGAGGGCACCGGTCAGTTCATGGAGTCCATCGGCTATGTGCCCGGCAGGGCGAGCGCCACGGCGGCGGGCCTCGCCGAGGCCGGCGGGGGTGTGCTGCTCGCGCTCGGTCTGGCCACCCCGGCGGCGGGCGCCGCGGCGGCCGGCGCGATGGCGGGCGCGTCCGCCGTGCACGCGCCCAACGGCTTCTTCAACCAGGAGGGCGGCTTCGAGTACGCCGCGTCCCTGGGCCTGACGGCCGCCGGACTCGCCGTCACGGGTCCCGGCCGGCTCTCCCTGGACCACGCCCTCGGCCACGCGGTCAACCGGAACTGGATGATCCCGGTGGCCTTCGCGGTGACCGCGGCGGCCACGACGATGACGGTGGGGGCGCGCGTCCGGCGGCTGCGGAAGGCCAAGGAGGGCGAGCAGGAGGCGCTGTTCGAGGAGTAGTCCGACGGGCCTGCGGCCTCAGCAGCCCGTCGGCTCCGCACAGGGACCGCCCTCGGGCAGATGCGTCTCGGCCCACTTGCCGAGTTCCTTGAGCGCGGGTCCCAGCGCCGCGCCCGACTCCGTCAGACGGTAGGTGACCCGCAGCGGTGGTCCCTCGTCGACCTTCCACGCTCAAGGCGTGGCTGGACAGCGTGGTCCTGATGGGCCGCACCGCGGGCGAGAACCCCTCCGTCAAGGGCACCCCGGTCACCGTGATCGCCAGTCGCGGCGGCTCCTACGCGCCGGGCACCCCGCGCGAGGGCTACGAGTACGTCCAGAACTACCTGCGGGCGGTGCTGGTCGACTTCCTCGGCCTCGACCTCGACTTCATCGTCCCGGAGCTGACCATGGCCGCGCAGAACCCGGCGATGGCCGAGCTGATCCCGCTCTTCGAGAGCTCCCGGGAGCGCGCCCACCAGGACGCGGCCATCAGGGCCAAGTCCCTCGCCGAGCGGCTGGCGGCGTAACCCGGCGGCGGCCGGCGGCGCACGGCCCACCGGGCCGGGTCCACCGGGCCGGGTCCACCGGGCCGGGTCCGCCGGGCCGGGTCCACCGGGCCGGGTCCACCGGGCCGGGTCCACCGGGCCGGGTCCACCGGCTCAGGACCGGCGCCGGGCGTCCTCCAGGTAGTGCAGCACGGCCGCGACCCGGCGGTCCGTGCGGTCGGTCGGCGCCAGGTCCAGCTTGGCGAAGATGCTGCGGATGTGTTTGTGGACGGCACCGTCGCTGACGACGAGCCGTTCGGCGATGGCCGCGTTGCCCAGCCCCTCGGCCATCAGGGCGAGCACATCCCGTTCGCGCGGGCTGAGCCGCCGCAGCCGGGCGTCCGGGCGGCTGCGGGTGAGCAGCTGGGCGACGACCTCGGGGTCGATGGCGGTGCCGCCGTCCGCCACCCGGTGCAGCGCGTCGAGGAACTCCTCGACCCGGCCGACCCGTTCCTTGAGCAGATAGCCGAGCCGGGCGCTGCCCTGGGCGAGCAGGTCGGTGGCGAAGGCCTGCTCGACGTAGGCGGACAGGACGAGGACGGCGAGTTCGGGGCGGCGCCGCCGGGCCTCCACGGCGGCGGTGATCCCCTCGTCGGTGTGGGTGGGCGGCATCCGGACGTCGACGATGGCGACGTCCGGCTTCTCCGCGTCCACGGCGGCCAGGAAGGTGCCGGGGTCCTCGGCCGTGGCCACCACGTCCAGGGACTCGGCGCGCAGCAGCAGTGCCAGCCCCTCGCGCAGCAGGGCGTCGTCCTCGGCGATCACGATCCGCATGGCAGGGTCACCTTCAGGGTGGTGGGGCCGCCGGGAGGGCTGGCCAGTTCCAGTGTTCCGTCGTGCGCCTCGGTGCGTCGGCGGATGCCGGTGAGTCCGGACCCGTTCCGCTCGTCCGCTCCGCCGCGGCCGTCGTCGTGGATCTCCACATGCAGCCGGTCGCCCAGGCGGCGCACGACGACACCGGCGTCACGGGCGCCGCTGTGCTTGGCGATGTTGCTGAGGGCCTCGGCGACCACGAAGTACGCCGTCGCCTCCACCGACGCCGCGCACCGCCCTGGCACGTCGGTGTCGACGCGGCAGGGCACCGGGCAGTCGGCCGCCAGGGCGGTGAGGGCGTCGGGCAGACTGCGGTCGGCCAGGACCGGCGGGAGGATGGAGCGGACGACCGCCCGCAGTTCGGCCAGCGCCTGTTCGGCGGCCTCCTGGGCACGTTCGAGGACGGCGTCGGCCTCGGCGGGGTTGCGGGCCAGGGCGCGGCGGGCCGCGCCGAGCAGCACGGTGACCGCGACGATCCGGTTCTGTGTCCCGTCGTGCAACGCCCGCTCGACGCGGCGCAGTTCGGTGGCGTGGGCGTCGAGTGCGGCGGCCCTGGTGGCGGTGAGTTCGGCGACCCGCAGGACGAGGTCGGTTCCGGGGTCCGGGCCGAGCAGCCGCCGTCCGGGCCAGGCCTGGAGCCGGGCGAGCGCGGGGGCGCAGAGCACGATGACGGCGACGAACAGCACGCCGAACAGGGTGACGGACAGGGCGCCGGGCCAGTCCCGCACGGTCCACCAGCCCAGGGCCGCGGTGGACTCGCTCTCCGGCAGGAGGCGCCAGTACAGCGGGAAGGTGATGTCGTGCGCCGCGTTCAGCGGCAGCGTCGCCCCGATCAGTCCGAGGAGCAGCCCGAAGAGGGCGTGCGTGCACACCCAGCGCGCCTCACGGCGCACCGCGCGGTCCGCGAGCGCCGCCCGGAGCCCGGCCGGCGGCTCCGCGGGGCCGATGATCTCCGGTCCCCACCGGGACAGCCGGGCCCGCTCCCGGTCGGCGACGGCCCGCACCGCGTGCAGGGCGGACGGCAGCAGCGACAGGCCCACACCGGCCAGGCAGGCCACCGCCGTCAGGGCCAGCCACAGCGTCGCGAGCAGCGCCAGCAGTCCGGTGCCCATCCCGCCGACGAGGTGTTCCAGGGCGTCCAGCGCGGCCCGCGCACGGGCCGGCACGGCCCCTGGACGCCCCGGCCGTCCGGCCGCCGCCCCGTCGTGAGTCGCCATCGCCCACACCTCCCAGGCGCGGAGGATAGGGCACCGGGTCCCGGGCCCGCCGGGCCATCCGCCCAGTGGTACGGGGCCGAAAGCGCTCCGGGACCGGCGCGGCGTGCTCACTCGCGGATGCCGATGCCCTCGACCGGAGGGGTGCGCAGGAGCCGGCCGACGGGGAGCACCGTGGCGACGAGCGCCAGGGTGACGGTGCCGCCGACGACGACAACCCAGCCGGCGGCCGGAACGTGGGGCACGCGCTGCCCGGCCACGGCGTTGACGACCGAGGTCAGGGTGACGGCCGCGATCGCTCCGCCGATGACGAGCGCCACGCCCAGCAGGCCGGCCTGTTCGGCGTGCACCATCCGCTTCACCTGACGGCGGGTGACGCCGACCAGGCGCAGCAGGGCGAGTTCCCGGGCCCGGGCCAGGGCGGCCATGACGAGCGTGTTGGCGGCGGCCAGGACCGCGTAGCCGACCAGGACGGCGGTGAGCAGCTTGTTCAGCCAGCCGCTGACGGCCAGGTCCTGGGCGATGTCGCCGGTGAGCCGGCCGGTGTCGACCACCGCGGCGGCCGGATACCGGCCGGCCAGATCGGCCAGGGCGGCTCCGGTGTCCGTGCCCGGTGCCGTGCGGACGAGCACCTGGTCGTCGAGTCCGGTGACGGTGTGCCCGGCGAGGGTCTTCGTGTGGAGGGTGACGTCGCCGAAGCCCCAGCCGCGTTCGTACAGGGCGACGACGCGCAGGGTGACGGGTGTGCCGTCGCCGAGCCACAGTCCGGCCTCGTCCCCGAGGTGCCATCCGGCGGCGTCCGCCTGTGCGGTGGACACGGCCACTGTGCCTTCGCGCAGCTCGGCGAGGCTGCCCGACCGGACGTCGAGATCCAGCGTCCGTTCCACGCCCTCAGGGTCGATGCCCTGGGCGGCCACGGTCCGTGCCTCGAGCCCGCCCGGCACGACGACCGAGGTGCGGCGCACCCCGGTCGCGGCGAGCACGCCGGGGACGCGGCGGGCCTCGGCCGTGGCGGAGGCGGGCAGGCCGGCGGCGGCGGTCAGCGCGTGCTGGGCGAGGGTGCCGTCGCGGCTCTGGACGACGGTCTGCCGCTGGAGGTTGTCCTGCAGGAACCAGACGGTGCCGCCGAAGCCGACGGAGAGCACCAGCGCGGTCAGTACGGCGACCGTGCCCCGGGCGTTGGCCCGCAGGTTCGCGGCGGCGAGGTGGCCGCTGTCGCCCCACACCGCCCGCAGCACGGGTCCGAGGAACCGGGCCGCGGCCTGGTTGATCCAGGGCGCGAGGAGTGCGGCCCCGAGGACGAACGTGCAGAGCATGCCCATCGCGGCACCCAGCGCGGTCTGGCCGCCGGTGGCACTGGTGAGACCGGTCAGGGACACCGCGACGGCGAGGCACACCAGGCCGCTCACCAGGCGCGCCCTGCCGCCTGGGCCGCGCTCGACGGCCGCTTCCCCGAGCGCCTCGGTGGGCTTGATCCGGGTGACGCGCAGTGCGGCGATCCAGGCGGCCAGGAGTGCCACGGCGGCGACGGCCACGGTCACGGCCGCGGCGGACAGCGGCCCGCCCCGGACGGTGAACCCTTCGGGTACGAACTCCCGGGACACCAGTTCGCCGCGGATGTACCGCGTGGCGAGCAGTCCGGCCGGGACACCCACGGCGGCGGCGCCCAGGCCGAGCAGGCCCACCTCCGCGAGGAGCATCCGCCGTACCTGGCCCGGGGTGGCCGCGACGGCGCGCAGCAGGGCGAGGTCGCGGCGCCGGTGCCGTACCGACAGGCCGACGGTCCCGGCGACGACGAAGACGATGATCATCGCGGCGTACCCGGCGAACGCGCCGCCGGCCTGGAGGGTGAAGGCCCGTGCGGCGGCGGCCTCGGGCCGGGCGGCCAGTCCGCGTTCGTCACCGGTGTACGTCGTCGCGTCCGCGCCGTCCGCCACCCGGCGCACTCCGGCGAGTACGGCCGAGCGGTCGGCGTCCGGTTCGGTGAGGACGCCGATGGCGTCGAAGCGGTCCGGGTGGGGGTCGAGGCGGGCGGCCCGCGTGTCGGTGAAGAACAGCGCCGCCTCCCCCGGCGCGCCGTCGGTCTCGACCACGCCGCTCACCCGGTAGGGCCGGCTCTCTCCCCCGGTGACGACGCCGATGGTGCCGCCGGGGGCGATCCCGCGGCCGTCGGCGAGCCGGGCGTCGACGGCGATCTCCCCGTCGGCGCGCGGGGGTTCACCGGCCACCAGCCGGTACGGGGCGAGGGCGGCGCTCGCCCAGCCGTGCCCCGTGACCGGCAGGTCCGGGGCCACCGTCGTGGTGACCGGGATCACACGGTCGCCCACCGCACGCGCCACGCCGGGTACTTCGGTCAGCTCGTCGGTCAACTTCCCTGGGACGCTGCCGCGTTCGGGAAGCGCGATGGTGGTGTACTCGGTCTCGCCGAACATCGTCGTGGCCACCCTCAGGTCCCGGTCGGCGACGACGGCGAGCGTGGCGTCATAACGCCCTGGCTGACCCTTGTGGCGCCATCCGGACTCCACGAGCAGGGCGCAGGTCATCAGGACGGCGACGCCGGCGGCGAGCGCGACGAACGTGGCGACGAAGCCGCCCTTGCGGAAGCGCACCGTCCGCGCGGCCAGGTGGAGCACGGCTCAGCCCTCCCGGCTCGCGACGGGCTGCCGGCGGCCGAGCAGTGCCAGGTGTCCGGCGATCCGCTCGGCGCCGGGCTGTGCCATGTCCCGTACGATCCGCCCGTCGGCGAGGACCAGCACGCGGTCGGCGTAGGACGCGGCGACCGGGTCGTGGGTCACCATGACGACGGTCTGCCCGAACCGGTCGACCACCGACCGCAGCAGGGCGAGGACGTCGGCGGCGGTCCGGGTGTCCAGGGCTCCGGTGGGTTCGTCGCAGAAGATCACCTCGGGGCGGGTGACGAGCGCACGGGCGACGGCGACGCGCTGCTGCTGGCCGCCGGAGAGCTGCGCGGGCCGGTGCCGCAGCCGGTCGCCCAGTCCGACCCTCCCGATCACCTCGGCCACCCACGCCGGGTCGGGCCGCCGGCCCGAGAGCCGGGAGGGCAGCAGGATGTTCTGCTCGACGTTCAGCGCGCCCACCAGGTTGAACGCCTGGAACACGAAACCGACCCGGTCGCGGCGCAGTTCGGTCAGCCGCTTCTCGGACATCGACGACAGGTCGGTGGCACCGATCCGTACCGTCCCCGAGTCCGGCCGGTCCAGTCCGGCCGCGCAGTGCAGCAGGGTGCTCTTGCCCGATCCGGACGGTCCCATCACGGCGGTCGCCGTGCCGCGCGTGAACACGGCGCTCACGTCGTCCAGCGCCACGACCGGCTGGTCACCGCCGTACGTCTTGTGCACATGGTCGAGGCCGACGGCGACGTCGGCCGGGGTCAGTGACATGGTGGGGCGCCTTCCGGGGGTGGCTCGTTGCGGTACCCGAACGACGGTAGGAGGCGTGGGGGCCGCCGACCATGCAGCCAGTGACCGGACGATGGTGGTGCAGGCACTACCACCCGGCATGACGTCCGTGGTCGCGCCGTTCACCCAGGCCCGGCGGGGTTTCGGCGGCGAGGAGGTGGGACCGCAGGTCAACGGAAGATCACCTACCGGTCTCGGCGGGCCCGCTCCGTGCCCTCTTCGAGACTCACCTGCAACGCTCCGTACCGCACGTTCCGGCCCGTCGCGCCGTCACAGTCGCTGAAGTCGACGTCAACCGACCGAGGGGACACGGACGATGAAGTGGCACGGGACACGGCGGCCGGCCGGAGCGCTGCTCGCGCTCGCGGCGGCGAGCTGCCTGCTGGCCGGCGGCTGCGGCCCGGGGAGTGACAGCGGCTCCAGGGCGAGCGACGCCTCCTACGACCGCGGGGGTGACGGCTCGGCGCCGCCGCCCGCCCCCGACCGGGGCCCGGGAGGGCGGTACGACGGCGAACGGGGCGAGGGCGAGCAGGACTCCCGCGAGGTCGCCCCCGATCCCGGCAACCTGTCGACCTTCGCGCTGGACGTCGACACCGCCTCGTACGGCTATGCCCGCCGCACCCTCGCCGAGGGCCGGCTGCCGGATCCGTCGACCGTCCGTCCCGAGGAGTTCGTCAACAGCTTCCGGCAGGACTACGGGCGTCCCGGCGGCGACGGCTTCACGGTCACCGTGGACGGCGCCCGCACGGAAGAGGAGGACTGGTCGCTGGTCCGGGTCGGCCTGGCCACCAGGGCCGCCGATCCGGACGGTGAACGCCCGCCCGCCGCCCTGACGTTCGTCATCGACATCTCGGGTTCGATGGCGGAACCGGGCCGCCTCGACCTCGCGCGGGACTCCCTCGCGACCATGACGGACCGACTGCGCGACGACGGCTCGGTGGCCGTCGTCACCTTCAGCGACGAGGCCGAGACCGTCCTGCCGATGACCCGGCTCGGCGGCAACCGGGGCGAGGTCCACGACGCCGTCGACAGCCTGGAGCCGACCGACTCCACCAACCTCGGGGCGGGTGTCGAGACCGGGTACGAGACCGCCGTCGAAGGGCTGCGCGAGGGCGCGACCAACCGGGTCGTGCTCGTCTCGGACGCCCTCGCCAACACCGGTGACACGGACGCCGACGCGATCCTCGAACGCGTCACGGAGTCCCGCCGCGAGTACGGCATCACCCTGTTCGGCGTCGGTGTCGGCAGCGACTACGGCGACGAACTCATGGAAGAGCTCGCCGACGAGGGCGACGGCCACACGGTGTACGTGTCCGGCGAGGAGGACGCCCGCGAGGTGTTCTGCGAGCAGTTGCCCCGCAACATCGAGCTGACGGCCCGTGACGCCAAGGCGCAGGTCGCCTTCGACCCTGAGACGGTCGCCGAGTTCCGGCTCGTCGGCTACGACAACCGGCGGGTCGCCGACGAGGACTTCCGTGACGACCGCGTGGACGGCGGCGAGGTCGGCCCCGGCCACACCGTGACCGCCCTGTACGCCGTGCGCACCCGGCCCGGGGCGGAGGGCCACCTCGCCACGGCCACCGTGCGCTGGCTCGACCCCGACAGCCGCACCCCGCACGAGGAGTCGGGCGACCTGGAGGCCGACGGTCTCGCCGGTTCCGTGTGGAGCGCGCGGCGCGGTCTGACGGTCACCGCGACCGCGGCCTACTTCGCCGACGCCCTGCGCTCCTCCGACCACCGCTACGGCGCGCTGCCGGGCGCCCCCGGACTCGGTGAACTCTCCGAGCGCGCGGGCGACCTGGCGGAGCGGACGGAGGACGAGGACATCCGCGGGCTGGCGGAGGCGATCCGCGCGGCGAACCGACTGGACCGACCCCCGCCCATTGACTGATTCTTACGCACGGGTAAGTTGACTCCAGAGTAAGTAAGTACGACAGCACCAGCACGAGAGCATCAGCCGCGACCGGGAGCCGTCATGGGCGTACGCAGGGATCTGAAACGGGCGATACGACGCGCGGGTCCGGCGAGCCGGACCGGGGCCGAGACCGTCAGGGACGGACACGGCGTCGTGCGTGAGGCCAGTACGGCGGCCCTGGCCCCGCGGCGGACCACCGGCAGCACGGCCGACATCCCGTTCACCAACGCGGCCGAGGCCCCCGACGCGGTGGTGCTGCGGCGCGAGGAGCACGGCACCTGGCGCCCGGTGACGGCGGCGGCCTTCGCCCGGGAGGTCACCGCCGTGGCCAAGGGGCTGATCGCCGCCGGGCTGGAACCGGGCGACCGGGTCGCCGTGATGTCCCGTACGCGCTACGAGTGGACGGTCCTGGACTTCGCGGTCTGGTCCGCCGGCGGCCTGGTCGTGCCGGTCTACCCCACCTCCTCGGCGGAGCAGGTGGAGTGGATCGTCCGTGACTCCGGCGCCCGGTACGTCGTCACGGAGACCGCGCAGAACACGGCAGCCGTCGCCGCCGGCACCGCCGCCCACCCGGAGCCCCCGCGCGTGTGGGAACTGGACACGGACGCCCTCGCCGAACTCACCGCGCTCGGCCGGGACGTCCCCGACGAGGAGGTCACCGAGCGCCGTACGGCCCTGACCCCCGACACCGTCGCGACCGTCTGCTACACCTCCGGCACCACCGGGCGTCCCAAGGGCTGCGTCCTCACCCACGCCAACCTGTACGCCGAGGCCGCCAACACGGTCGAACTGCTGCACCCCGTCTTCAAGGAGGTCACCGGCCAGGTCGCCTCGACCCTGCTCTTCCTCCCGCTCGCCCACGTCCTCGGCCGCACCATCCAGATCGCCTGCCTGCTCGCCCGTATCGAGACCGGCCACTGCCCGAGCATCAAGCCCGACGAACTCCGGCCCGCGCTCAAGGCGTTCCGCCCGACGTTCCTGGTCGGTGTGCCCTACCTCTTCGAGAAGATCCACGACACCGGCCGGGCCACCGCCGAGAAGATCGGCCGGGGCGCCTCCTTCGAACGCGCCCACCGCGTCGCCGTCCGCTTCGGCGAGGCCCACCTCGACAAGTTCCTGGGCCGCGGCAAGGGCCCCGGCCCGGGGCTGTACGCCGCGTGGGCCCTGTACGACCTGCTGGTCTACCGCCGGGTCCGCAAGGAACTCGGCGGGCGGGTGCGCTACGCCATCAGCGGCGGCTCCCCGCTGGAGCGGGACCTCAACCTCTTCTTCTACGCGGCCGGGATCATGGTCTACGAGGGCTACGGCCTGACCGAGACCACCGCCGCCGCCACCGTCGTCCCGCCGCTGGGCCCCCGCCCCGGCACGGTCGGCCTCCCGGTCCCCGGCACCGCGGTCCGCATCGCCGACGACGGCGAGGTGCGGATCAAGGGCGGCATCGTCTTCGGGTCGTACTGGAACGACCCGGCCGCCACCGACGAGGCGCTCGACGACGGCTGGTTCGCCACCGGCGACCTCGGCTCCCTCGACGCGGACGGCTATCTGACCATCACCGGCCGCAAGAAGGACATCCTCGTCACCTCCGGGGGCAAGAACGTCTCCCCGGCCGTCCTGGAGGACCGGCTGCGCAGCCGCCCGCCCGTCGGCCAGTGCCTCGTCGTCGGCGACAACCGCCCCTTCGTGGCCGCGCTGATCACCCTCGACCCCGAGACGGTCGCCCACTGGCTGGCGGTGCGCGGACTGCCCGCCGGCACCCCGATGTCCGAGGTGGTCCGCGACCCGCGGATGCGCGCCGACGTGCAGAAGGCCGTCGACTACGCCAACGAGGCCGTCTCCCGCGCGGAGTCCATCCGTGCCTTCAGCCTGGTCGAGGGCGAGTTCACCGAGGAGAACGGCCTCCTGACTCCGTCCCTCAAGGTCAGGCGGCAGGCGGCGCAGGAGGCCTACGCGGACGAGATCGCGGCCCTGTACTCCTGACCCCCGGGTCCCGCAGGACACGGAGTTGACGCCCTCACCCGCCCCAGGGCGGGTGATTCCGGTCCGTACCGCTCCGCAGTACCACCGTGGGTTCCTGTTTCACGGGCCTCTGCCGACCGGTCGAGGGTCCGACTTACCTGGCCTCCGCAGACCTGACTTTCCGCCCGTCCGGCGGTAGGCCGGGCAACTCCGTTGTCCGGCAGAGCGTTCCTAGCCCGGTTTCCGCGGCCTTCCGGGCCGCCATGGGCAGATACCCTTCACCTCCGCCCTGAAGGGTGGAGCACTGGGCAAACGTTCGACAGCACCCGCCGACGTGGAGCTGTGCCAGCAGGAGAACGGGGAAGAGCGGGCGCCAGGGGCCCGCCGGCGCCGCCCGGGTCAGGGAACGCAGGGTCAGCAGGACCTGGCCGCCGTCATCCCGGCCACGGCGAAACCGCTGCGCCGTCTGACCTCCCACCGCAGCACCGCCTCCCTGGCGGTGTTCCAGGCGTCCTCTCCCCGTCCGATCCTCACGGTCCTCTCGTACCGGCGGAACCCGGACGGGGACGCGGACCGGAGCGGGACCTGCGGGGCGGTGGCGCCGCGGGGGCCGTAGGTGAGACCGTCGTCCTCACCCATGTGCGTCCGTCCTCCGCTCCAGGAAGCCGGACAGACCCGTCAGCAGCCGGTCGACGTCCTCGCCGCTGGTGTAGGGGGCCAGACCGACGCGGAGGCCGCCGGTGTCGCCGAGGCCGAGGCGGTGGGACGCCTCCAGCGCGTAGAAGCTGCCGCTGGGTGCGTGGACTCCGCGTTCCGCCAGGAAGCGGTAGGCGTCCGTGGTGGAGCGGCCGTCGAAGGTGATCAGCAGGGTCGGGGTGCGCCGGGCCGCGCGGGAGTGGACGGTGACGCCGGGGAGGGCCGCCAGGCCCTTCTCCAGGCGGTCGCGCAGGACGCCCTCGTGTTCCTCGATCGCCTCGAACGCCGAGGTGAGCCGTTCACGGCGGCTGCCGCCCGGCCCGGCGCCCAGCCCGGCCAGGAAGTCGACCGCCGCACGGGTGCCCGCGAGGAACTCGTAGGGCAGCGTGCCCAGTTCGAAGCGCTCGGGCACCACGTCCGTGGAGGGCAGCAGTTTGTCCGGGCGCAGTGTCTCCAGGAGTTCGGGGCGGGCGGCCAGGACGCCGTGGTGGGGGCCGAGGAACTTGTACGGGGAGCAGACGAGGAAGTCCGCGCCGAGCGCCTCGATGTCGACCGGGGCGTGTGCGGCGTAGTGCACGCCGTCGACGTACAGCAGGGCGCCCGCCTCGTGCGTGATCCGCGCGATCTCGGCGATCGGGGGCATCGTGCCGATCAGGTTGGAGGCCGCGGTGACGGCCACCAGCCGGGTGCGGCCGGAAACCACGGCGCGGATGTCGTCGGCGGTCAGTTCGCCGGTGGCCGGGTCGAAGTCCGCCCGGCGGACGGTGCTGCCGGTCCGCTCGGCCGCCTGCACCCAGGGGCGGATGTTGGCGTCGTGGTCCAGCCGGGTGACGACCACCTCGTCGCCCGGTGACCAGGTCGCGGCGAGGGTGCGGGAGAAGTCGTAGGTGAGCTGGGTGGCGCTGCGGCCGAAGACGATGCCCGCCGGGTCGGCGCCCAGGAGGTCGGCCATGGCGCGCCGGGCCTCGACGACGACGGTCTCGGCGTTGCGCTCGCCGGGCAGGCCGTCGCCGCGGACCGAGAGCGGCCGGGACAGCGTGGCGGCGATCGCCTCGATGACGGGCAGCGGCGTCTGGGTGCCGCCGGGGCCGTCGAAGTGCGCGGTGCCGACGGCCAGCGCGGGAATCCGGGTGCGCAGTGCGGTGAGGTCGTACGTCACGGGGGGGCCTCCTGTCGGTGCGGAAGGTGGGCGTGCCGGTCAGGCGGACGAGCCGTCGGCCCGCGGCGAGGGCGGCGGGTCGGAGAGCTGTTCGCGCAGATAGTTCCAGACGACCGCGATCAGCGCGGCCACCGGTACGGCGAGCAGGCTGCCGACGATGCCGGAGAGGCCGCCGCCGAGCGTCACCGCCAGCAGGACGACCGCCGCGTGCAGTCCGAGACCGCGGCTCTGGATCATGGGCTGGAACACGTTGCCCTCGAGCTGCTGCACCACGACGATGACGGCCAGCACGAGCAGCGCGTCCGTCAGGCCGTTGGACACCAGCGCGATCAGCACCGCGACGAAGCCGGCGAACAGGGCGCCCACGATGGGCACGAACGCGGACACGAAGGTCAGCACCGACAGCGGCAGCACCAGGGGGACGTCCAGGATCCACAGGCCCAGACCGATCAGTACGGCGTCGATCAGGCCGACGAGCGCCTGGGACCGTACGAACGAGCCCAGGGTGAGCCAGCACCGCTCGGCGACGGCGGGCACGTCCGTGGCGAGCCGGCCGGGGAGCTGCCGGCCGAGCCACGGCAGGAAGCGCGGGCCGTCCTTGAGGAAGAAGAACATCAGGAAGAGGGCCAGTACGGCCGTGACCACACCGCTGAAGACGGTGCTCACACCGGTGACGGCGGTGGTGGCGATGGCCCCGGCGCTGTCCTGGATGCGGGCGGTCGCGGTGTCGAAGGCGCCGGCGATCTGGGCGTCGTCGATGTTCAGCGGCGGCCCGGCGGCCCATTCGCGCAGCCTCTCGACGCCCTCGACGACCCCGTCGGCCAGCTCGCCGGACTCCGACGCCACGGGCACCGCGATCAGCGCCACGGTGCCCGCGGCCAGCAGCAGGAACAGCACGGTCACCAGGGACGCGGCGAGCGCGGGGGCCAACCCGCGCCGGCGCAGGAAACGGGTCGGGGGCCAGGTGAGCGTGGTGAGGAGGAGGCCGATTATCAGGGGCCAGATCACCGACCACATCCGGCCCAGCACCCACAGCACCACCGCCGCCGCGACCAGGACCAGCAGCAGCTCACCGGAGACACGCGCCGACGTGCGCAGCGCGGCGCGGGTTCTCCCCGCGTTCAACGTGGCAGACATGGGGGCACCTTATGGGGCCCGCCGGTCACGGTGATCACCCGGGACCCGCCCGGGATCCGCCCGGGAGGACGTCCGGCGGGGTTCCACCGTGTCGGCCGGGGACGGCCGGGGCCGGTGAGGCAGACTGAGGTCATGGCCGACCTCGATGCCCGCGGGACACCGTCGCGTCGGTTCCCCCCGGCGCCGAAGAGCGTGGCGGAGGCCCGTCGGTTCGTGCGGGCCGCCCTCGGCGGTGCCGCACCGGACCTGGTGGACACGGCTCAGCTGCTGGTCAGTGAGCTGGTCACCAATGTCGTCCTGCACGCCCGCACCGAGGCCGAGGTGACGGCCCGTGTCGACGACGGCACGGTCCATGTGCGGGTCGGCGACCGCCGGCCGGACCGCGGGCTCGTGGTGCACGGATGCCCGCCCTACGCCGGTACGGGACAGGGTCTGCCGCTGGTCGCCCGGCTGTCGTCCCGGCAGGGCGTCGAGACCGGTGCCGGGGGCAAGACGGTGTGGTTCGAGCTGCGGCCCGAGGGGCCGCCCCGGCGCCCGGACGACTGGGAGTCCGCCGCGGCACCCTCCGTCCCGGGAACGACGGTGACGCTGCTCGACGTGCCGGCGCCGCTCTACGCGGCGGCCCAGCAGCACCGGCACGCCCTGCTGCGCGAGGTGACCCTGGCCGTCGCCGCCGGCCACGATCTCGGTGTGCCCCCGGAGGACCTGGCCGTCGCGCTGGACGTGAGCCAGCTGATCAGCGCGTCCGTGACGGCCGCGCTGCGGCGGGAGCCCTCCGGGCAGGCGATCCGCTCACTGCCCCTGTCGGTGCCGCCGGACGCCGAGCCGTCGGTGCAGACCCTGCGCGCGGTGCTCGACCTGGCCGAGGAGGGCGCCCGTGAGGAGCGCCTGCTGACGCTCCCGGCGCTGCCGCGGCAGCGTCTCTTCCACCAGTGGCTGTTCGACCAGATCGTCGGACAGCTGGCCGGGGCGCACCCCACGGCGTGGACGGTGGTGCCCGGGAAGCCGGGCACCAGTCCCTCGGAAATGGTGGCGTGGGACGCCGGGCAGGTGCGGGCGAGCAGGACTCCGACGATCGCCGCCGACGAGCGGAACCGGATCATCGCGGCGAACGGGCCGGCGGCGGATCTGCTCGGCTGGCACGTGGACGATCTCGTCGGGCGTCCGCTCACCACACTCGTCCCGGAACACCTCCGCGGACGGCACGTCGCGGCGTTCACGTCCCTGATGCTCAGCGGGCAGCCCCGGATCCTGGGCCGCTCGGTGCCGCTGCCCGCACTGCACCGCGACGGCCGGCTGGTCCCCGTACGGCTGTTCATCCAGCCGCAGGAGACGGCCGACGGCCGTACCGTCTTCGTCGCCCAGCTCGCCCCGCGGGCGGCGGTTCCCGGCCCCTCCACGGACCTGCCCGGCCGCGTCCGGTCCATGACACGGGAGGAGCCGGAGCGGCTGCCCCCGCCGGCCACCGGTGACCCCGGCCGGGACGCGGACCGGTCCGCGCTGGAGCGGCTGTCGCTGCTGGCCGACACCGCGGCCGCGCTGAGCAACGCCCCGTACCTGGAGGAGGGTCTGGAGCGGGTGGGCCGGATCATCACCCGGCGGCTGGCCGACTGGTGCGCGGTGGACCTGTTCACGGAGAGCGGCCAGGTGGAGCGGGTCTCCCTCACCCACCGCTCGCCCCGCGGTCCCTGGCCCGAGGAGTACGAGGGCCGGCTCCCCCCGGTGTCCGACGCCGCCCGCGGGCCCCTGGCCCGTGCGCTGCGCGGGGCGGGCCCGCTGCTGCTCACCGGGCCGCCGTCGCCCAGCCAGGTCGCGAGCGCCCTGGACGCCCACTACCTGGGGCTGTTCCGGACCATGGGCGCGGACAGCGCGGTCGTCGCCCCGCTGCGGGCCCGCAGACAGATCATCGGCGCCCTCACGGTGGCCCGCCGCGGACGGGAGGCGCCGTTCACGGAAGAGGATCTGCCGCTGGTCCACGACCTGGTGCGCAGTCTCGCCCTGGGCGTGGACAACCTCCGTCTCTACCAGGAGACGCGCAACATCGCCGAACGTCTCCAGCGGTCGCTGCTGCCGAGGCTGCCGGAGGTCGGTCATCTGCGGCTGGCCGCCCGCTACGCCTCCTCCTCCGCCACCGCGCAGGTCGGCGGTGACTGGTACGACTGCTTCGTCCTGCCCGACGGGGACACGGCGCTGGTCATCGGCGACGTCACCGGGCACAACCTGGACGCGGCCATCGCCATGAGCCAGTTGCGCAGCATGCTGCGGGGCATCGCCGTGGACCGTCAGGAGCCGCCCGAGACCGTTCTGCACCGTCTGGACATGGCGAACCACAGCCTCTACCGCGAGTCCACCGCCACCTGTATCTACGCTCTGGTCAAGGGCCACGAGGACGGCCCCTGGGAGCTGGTGCACTCCTCCGCCGGGCATCCGCCGCCGCTGCTCGTCGAACCGGACGGCCGCACCCGCTACCTGGAGGACGGCTCGGGGCTGCTGCTCGGGGTGGACCCGCGGGTGTCCCGTCCCCGGGCCCGGGACGCGATTCCGGCGCATGCGACGGTGCTGCTGTACACCGACGGACTGATCGAACGCCGGGGAGAGCACCTGGACGACGCCATGGAGCGGCTCCGCCGGCATGTCGCGGCGCTGGCCCGGGAGCCGCTCGACGTGCTCTGCGACGAGTTGCTCATCGGGCTGGGCGCCGACAGCGACGACGACATCGCCGTCCTGGCCGTGCGGCCCGTACCGCCGCGCTGACCGCCGTCCTTCGGTGGTCCGGTGGGCGGCGCGTCCGGTCCGCGCGCCGCCACCGGCCCGGTCAGCTGAACGGGTCGAGGGTGAGGGATGCCTGGCTCGGGTTGCCGTCGTGGACGAGCGACTCGTGGTTGCCCACGTCGTCGAAGGCGAAGGCGTACGCCTTGCCGTCGGCCGTCTGCGCGTGGATGGCGCGGGCGTAGTGGTTGGTGACGGGGTCCTGGTAGAAGCCGCCGGAGCCGGAGTCGGGCTGGCTGGGGTTGGTCAGGAGGGTGGAGCGGTTGAACCCGGCGCACAGGGTGCGGGAGATCGGGCCGCGCACCTGGTCGTTGGGGGCGTCGAGCCTCCTGTGGCAGCCGAAGACGGAGGAGCCGTCCGGCTTCTGGAAGCTGGTGACCACGGCTCCCGCGCCGTTGGTGAAGTTCATGACGTCGCCGGAGACCCGGCCGTAGTACTTGACGCCCGGCTGGTCGGTGAAGGGCGTGACCGTCAGGGTGGAGCCGGCGTACTTCTGCCAGACCCGGTTGATGTAGCCGTCCATGACCGACGCCGGCAGGGCGCCCGTCTCCAGTCCGTACAGCGGGGACAGGGCGCGCAGCACGGTGCCGTCGGAGCGGGTCTGGACCAGGCCGGCCCAGCCTCCGGACTGTCCCCTGAGTGTGTTGAGGACCGCGTTGTAGCCGCCGGGCCTGAGCTTGCCGGTGCTCGTCGTGCTGCCGTCGGCGCGCCGCACCCCCACCGAGTAGGGGGCGGAGAACATGTCCACCTGGGTGCTGTTGAGCCACAGGCCCGAGTCGTTGAGGGTGTACTCGGACCAGTTGAAGAGGATGTCGCGGTTGGGGTCCGTCGGGTTCTGCACGGCGGGCTGTACCAGGCCGCCGGTGGTCAGCTTGAAGACGAGTTTCCGGCCGTAGGAGAAGTAGACGCGGCCGGAGAACCTGGGGACGCGGATGGTCGTGGACTGTCCTGCCGCCGGGCCCGCTATCGAGGCGTCGGGTGCGGGGGTGGGCGGGTTGCCGCCCGCGGGCCAGGGGTGGAACGTGCCGCTCGCGTCGGCCCAGCCCTGTCTGCCGGTCGACAGCTGGGTGCCGAGGTTGTAGACGTACACCTGCTCGCCGCGGCCCGAGTTGTTGGTGATCTTCAGGGGGATGGTGTCCGGGACCGCGGCGGCGTGGGCGGGTGCCGGCACTCCGGTGGCGAGCAGTGAGCCGCCGAGCACCGTGGCGATGCTCAACCCCACCGCCATGGCCCGGCGTTTGAGTGTGCGCAGCATGCTCCTTCTCCGTTCAACTGTGGGGGGAGTCGTTCTGAGAGCGCTCTCAGAATCTCGTCCTGGTATGGACCTGTCAACGGTTTGGGAGTCCGGTACGCCAGGTGCAGCCGCCCGCCCCTGGGGCGGAAGCCGCGCCGCGCGCAGTCGAGCGACGGGCCGGCCCCGTGCCGCTTCTCGTGGCGGGGCATCCCGGCCCGCCACCTCGGCGGCAGCCGGTTCCTGATGCCCTTCAGGGCTTTCGCGCGGGAGGCGGTGAAGTCACGGATGGTCCGCCGCTGCGGCACCGAGGCACCCTCGGCCGCCACGGTGTCACCCCCACGGGCCCGGGTCGGCACCCCGTCCGGCCGGGCCGGACCACACACCTCACCCTCGGCGTGCGCCTTCCGGGAACGCGCCACGCGCTCGTTCCACAGCCACCGGCTCCGCCCCCACTCCCGCTCCAGCCCCGCACGGGCGGTGGCCGACACCCGCGACCGACAGGAGGTGAGCCTCCCGAAGACGACAGGTGAGGCGGGGATTCACTTGCCTGCGGCGGGCGTCCGGCGCAGGCTGGTCGCATGGGTGCGGCCCCGACACTCATCGCCTCCGTACAGCGTGCCTTCCGGCTGCTGGAGGCGGCGAGCGCCCATCAGAACGGCGCGCCGGCGAAACAGCTGGCACGGGAGACGGGTCTGCCCCTGGCCACGGCCTACCACCTGCTGCGCACGCTGGTGCACGACGGGTATCTGCGCAAGCTGGACGACGGCGGATTCGTCCTGGGCGACCGGTTCCGGACCCTGCCCACGGCGAGCCGGGAACAGGCGCTGCTCAGCCGGGTCAGGCCGGCGCTCGCCGCGCTCCGGGACGAGCTGTCCACCGCCGCCTACCTCACCTTCTACGAGGACGGCGAGATCCGCGTCGCCGAGATCGTCGACAGCCCCCGCACCCCGCGGGCCGAACTCTGGGTGGGGTTCGAGGACGCCGGGCACGCCACCGCGCTGGGCAAGTCGGTGCTCCGGGAGCTCGACGACGAGGCACGCAAGGAGTACCTCTCCCGGCACCCCCTCAACGACCTCACCCCGCGGACGATCACCACGGCCGAGGAATTGGTGCGCCGGCTGGAGAGCAGCGCCCTGGCTCCGGCCGTCGCCGACCTGGAGGAGTACTCCCTGGGCACCGTCTGCATCGCGGTGCCGGTCTACAGCGGAAACACCCTGGGCTCGCTCGGCGTGTCCATGCGCAAGGACCGGCTGCACCGGCTGGACGAGGTCCGCGAGTACCTCCTGCCCGTGGCCGGGCGGGTGACCCGGGGCCTGTCGCTCACTATCTGAAAAGCGCACCCTTGTGACGTTCGCGACGATCATTTTTCCTGATTAAGTCAGACATTACGGCTGCGCGCACGCCGCGCAAAGGTGAGGACTGCGGACGACACATGAGTCACGCCCGTCAGCATGGACGCGACCACTGGCCGATGCGGCAGTACAAGCGGGGGGCCCGCCACACGTGGTCGCCCCGGGCACGGGCCGTCGCGCACTGGGCCGCCGGCACGCCGGCACTCTCCGTACTGATCGTCTTCCTCGTCGTGTTCGTCGACCTCGTCGGCGGAACGGGCAAGGTCTGGCTGCCGCTGCTCGCCGCCGGGCCGGCGCTGGCGGCGGCCACCAGCCGGCCGGCCGGGGTCCTCGGGGTGGGTCTCCTCGCTTCCCTCCTCGGCGCGGCGATCGGCGCCCGGCACGGCATGGCGGCCTCGGAGCTGGCCGTCGTGCTCGCCGCGCTGGTGACCGTCGCCCTGGCCGGCACGCTCGCCAGCGCCCTGCGGGAACGCCGCGAGCGGGTGCTCGCCGCCGTCCGTTCCGTCGCGGAGACCGCGCAGCACGCCCTGCTCAAGCCGGTCCCGGAGACCGTCGGCCCGTTCCAGGCGGCGGTCCACTACAGCGCCGCCGCGGCGGAGGCCCGGATCGGCGGCGACCTCTACGCCCTCATCCCCACTCCGCACGGGGTCAGGATGATCGTCGGCGATGTGCGCGGCAAGGGGCTGCCGGCCGTGGGGACGGCCGCCCTGGTGCTCGGTGTCTTCCGGGAGGCCGCCTACGACGAGCCCGATCTGCTGGACGTGGTCTGCAGGATCGAACGGAGTCTGGCCCGCAACCTCGGCCACGACGACTTCGTCACCGCCGTGGTCGCCGGGTATCCGGAGCCGGGGCGGCTGGAGGTGGTCAACTGCGGGCACGCTCCCCCGCTGCTGGTCCGCGGCACCGAGGTGGTGCCGGTGGACCCCGTCAGCCCGGCGCCGCCCCTGGGGCTGCGCGCCCTGTCGGGCGAGTCCCCCGGCCTTCAGGTGGTGTCCTTCACCGAGGGGGACCAGCTGCTGTTCTACACCGACGGGGTCACGGAGGCCCGTGACGCCGGCCGTGCGTTCTACCCGCTGGCCGAGGGGCTGGCCCGGCACCTGTGCGACGAGCCGGCCCGCACGCTCGCCGCGCTGCACCAGGAGCTGCTGGACCACGTGGGCGGCCGGCTGCACGACGACGCGGCGCTGCTCCTGCTGCGCAAGCCCGTCGCCACCGCCGGGGCGGCGGACGCGGGTTCCCCCGTCGTCCTGCCGCTCACGGCGCGGCCGGAACCGGGCGTCGGCGGCGCCTTCGACGACCGCGAAGGCGCCGCCTAGGGCGGCCGGTCCGTCAGGGCCGCTGGGCGGCGATCATGCGCCGGTACCAGTGGTAGCTGTCCTTCGGGGTGCGCTCCTGCGTGCCGTAGTCGACCCGGACGATGCCGAAGCGCTTGTCGTAGCCGAAGGCCCACTCGAAGTTGTCGAGCAGCGACCACACGTAGTAGCCGCGCACGTCCACGCCCGCGTCGATCGCGGCCCGCAGCGCGGTGAGGTGGTCGCGCAGGTACGCCACCCGGTCGGTGTCGTGCACGGCGCCGTCCGCGCTCACCTCGTCGTCCTCGGAGGAGCCGTTCTCGGTGATGTGCACCGGCGGCAGGGCGTCGCCGTACTGCTCCTTCAGGTCCACCAGGAGGTCGGTGAAGGTGTCCGGGGCCACCGGCCAGCCCATCGCGGTGTGCCGGACGCCGGGCATCGGCGTCTCGGCGTAGCGGTTGTCGGTCGCCACGCGCAGGGCGGGGTCGCCCTCGCGGTACGGGGCGTCGGCGACGACGATCGGGCGGTAGTAGTTGATGCCGAGGAAGTCCAGCGGCTGACCGATCAGCTCCAGGTCGCCGTCGCGGCGGAAGTCCTGTGCGGTGATCAGCTCGCCCCAGGTGTCCTCCTCGGTGTCCGGGTAGCGCCCGGCGAGGATGGGCTCCGTCCACACCAGGTTGTGCAGGGTGTCGGCGCGTACGACGGCCTCACGGTCGGCGGCGGAGTCGGTGGCGGGCAGGTGGTGGTCGAGGTTGAGGGTGATGCCGGCCTCGCGGACCCCGGCGGACCGGAGCGCCTGGACGGCGAGTCCGTGGCCGACCAGGAGGTGGTGGGCGGCGGCCAGGGCGCCCCGGCCCTCGCGGGCGCCCGGCGCGTGGCGGCCGACGGAGTAGCCGAGGAAGGCGCTGCACCACGGCTCGTTGAGGGTGATCCAGCGGGGCACCCGGTCGCCCAGGTGCTCGGCGACGACGGCCGCGTACTCGGCGAACCGCTCGGCGGTCTCCCGTACCCGCCAGCCGCCCCGGTCCTCCAGGGCCTGCGGGAGGTCCCAGTGGTAGAGGGTGGCGGCCGGCTCGATGCCGGCGGCGAGGAGTTCGTCGACCAGACGGGAGTAGAAGTCCAGGCCCTTGGGGTTCACCGGGCCGGTGCCGTCGGGCACGATGCGCGGCCAGGCGATCGAGAAGCGGTACGAGCCGACACCGAGGTCGCGCAGCAGGGCCACGTCCTCGGGGTAGCGGTGGTAGTGGTCGCAGGCGACGTCACCGGTGTCGCCGTTCGCGACCAGGCCGGGGGTGTGGCTGTAGGTGTCCCAGATCGACGGGCCGCGGCCGTCCTCGTACGCCGCGCCCTCGATCTGGTACGAGGCGGTCGCGGCGCCGAAGACGAAGCCGGGCGGGAAACCGGGAAAGTCGCTCATGTGTTCAGGTCCATCTCGAGACGTGCGGTGATCACTTGACGGAGCCCCCGGTGATGCCGGCGGCGATGTACTTCTGGGCGAGGACGAGCAGGATCGCGGCCGGGACGGCGGAGAGCACGGACGCGGCCATGACCGCGCCCCAGTCGCCGACGTGGGCGCCGATGTACTGGTAGATGCCGAGCGTGATCGGCTTGACGTCGTCGGTGGTGTTCAGGGTGAGCGCGAACATGAAGTCGCTCCACGAGAACAGGAACGCGAACAGGCCGGAGGTGATCAGCGAGTTGCGGCTCATCGGGAGCACCACCCGCAGGAAGACCCGTACCGGGCCGGCGCCGTCGATCTCGGCGGCCTCGATGACCTCGCCCGGGATGGACACCATGAAGGAGCGCATGAGGACGATGGAGAACGGGATGCCGAGCGAGGCGTCCGCGAGCATCAGGCCGAAGTAGGAGTTCACCAGGCCCAGGTCGACGTACGAGTTGTAGAGGGCGTTGGCGATGACGATGCCCGGCACCATCTGGGTGATCAGGGTGCCGAAGACGATCGTGCGCGAGCCGCGCAGGCCGAACCGGGCCAGGCCGTAGGCCGCCGGGGCGGAGATCGCCAGGCAGATGGCGACGGCGCCGAACGAGACCAGCAGGGAGGTCAGCAGGTGACCGCCCTGGTCGGTGACGGCCTTGGAGAACCCGGAGAGGTCCAGGCTGCCCGGCACCGGGTCGACCTGGAGCAGGCCGGACTCGGGCTGGAGTGCCGTGTTGAGCATCCAGTACAGCGGGAAGAGCATCACGCCCAGGACGAGTACACCGGCGACGGTGGAGCCCCAGCGGTGCCGGGACGCGGTGGGAGTGTCGGCGGCCATGTCGGTCACTTCCCCTCGGTGCGGTTGGCCCGCAGGTAGAACACCGCGAACACCGCGGAGATGAGAATGAGGACGTTGCCGACGACCGCGCCGGCGCCGAAGTCCAGCTCCACGAAGGAGTTCTGGTAGGTGAGCGTGCCCAGGGTCTGGGTGGCGTCGGCGGGTCCGCCGTCGGTGAGGGCGAGGATCAGGTCGAGGATCTTGACCGTCGACATGAAGCCCAGCACCAGGACGACCGTGATCACCGGCTTGAGCATCGGCAGGGTGATGGAGCGGAAGGTCCGCCAGGCCGAGGCGCCGTCCAGGGCGGACGCCTCGTACAGCTCCTTGGGGATCTCCTGGAGGCCGCCGTAGAGGATGACCATGTTGAACGGGATGCCGATCCAGATGTTGACCAGGATCACCGACAGCAGCGCCATGTCGGGGCTGGTCAGCCACGGGGTCTGACCGCCCAGGCCCACGGTGTCGAGGAAGGTGTTCAGTACGCCGGTGTCCTGGTCCAGGATGCGGCGCCACACGATGCCGGACACCACCATGGGCACCAGCCAGGGCAGCAGGATCAACGACCGCAGGACACCGTTCAGGGGGAACCTGCGGTTGAAGAAGACGGCGAGGGCGAGGCCGATGCAGAACTGGCCGAGCAGGGAGCCGGCGGTGAAGACGAGGGTGTGCCACAGGGCCTTGCCGAACAGGACGTCCTGGAAGACGGACGACCAGTTGTCGGTGCCGTTGAACGGGGCCTCGCCGGTGAAGAACGTCTTCGGCGTGTAGTGCTGGAAGCTCATCACGATGTTGCGGACGAGCGGGTAGCCGAAGAACAGCAGCATGAAGACGACGGCGGGGGCGACGAAGCCCCACTGGGCGAGCCTGCGGCGCAGGCGCTGCCGGCCCGGGTCCGGCGCGGCGGCCTTGCCGGACGTCTCGGCTGACGCCACGGCGGTGACGGTGGACGTGGTCATGGGCGCGTACCTCAGTTCCCGCTCGTGACGCGCTGCTGGGCGCGCCGCAGGGCGGTTTCGCTGGACTGGCCGGTCAGGGCGGACTGGAAGGCGCTCTGCAGGGCGAGCGACACGCCCGACCAGCCGGCGCCGAGCTTGGCGGTGCGGGACCGGGCGGCGGCGACCTGGTCGGCCAGCGCGTCCAGCTCTGGCACCTCCTCGCGCCACTTCGCGGCGGCCTTCTCGTTGGCCGGGACCATCCAGCTGTTCAGGGCGTAGGTGAGCTGTTCCTTCTCGCTCGCCAGACAGTCGACGATCCGGCCGGCCGTCTTCTCGCGCTCGGCGTCACCGGTGTTGGGCACGGTGAGCACCGCGCCGCCGAGCGGTCCCACCGAGTCGGCGCCCGCCTCGGGGACGGGGATCTGCGCGATCTCCCAGTGCAGCGACTTCTTGGTGTTGAGGGTCTCGACCTGCCACGGGCCGTTGATCATCATCGCGGCGTTCCCGGCCATGAACTGGTCGTTCACATCGGCCTGCGTCCAGTTGACCGTGGACCTGGACAGCGACCCGTCCTGGAGCAGCGCCTTCCAGTAGTCGAGCGCCCCGACGACCTGAGGGCTGTCGAGATCTGTCTCGTCACCGCCGTTGGACCACATGAACGGCGTGAACTGGAAGACGCCGTCCTCGGCGCCGCCCGCGCTGAGCGCCACGCCGTACCGGTTGCCCTCGGTGAGCTTCTCCGCCGCCCGGCGCAGTTCGTCCCAGGTGGTGGGCACCTGTACGCCCGCCTCCTCCAGGATGTCCTTGTTGTAGAAGAGCGCGAGGGTGTTCACGGAGCGGGCCGCTCCGTAGTACGTGCCCTTGTACGAGCCGAAGTCGACGATGCCCTCGGGGACGTCGTCGGTGGCGAGACCCAGGGTGCGCAGGTCGACGAGGCCGCCGGCGTCGGCGAAGGTCGGCATCTCGGAGGCGTCGAACTGCACGATGTCCGGCAGCGACTTCGACGAGGCCATGCGCAGGGCCTTCGTCATCACCTGCGAGGCGGGGACGCTCTGCTGCTCGATGGTGACGCCCAGCTGCTCGCCGCAGCGGGCCATCGCCTCGGCGTCCCAGCGGTGGTAGGTCTCGTCGGTCGAGGAGTTCATCACGGTGTACACGTCGCTGTCGCGCTGCTGTGCGCAGCCGGTCAGCGCCGCTCCGGCGATGAGGGCGGAGACGGCGGCGAACGACGTGACGGCTCCGCGCGAACGTCCGCGCGCGCGGTGTGCGGCAACCGGAGGATGTGCTGTCACGGTGGGTGCCCTTGCGTGGGGACCGGCTCAACGTGCGCTGAGCTGGTGACTCGTTCAGGAGGCAGGTGAAGCGCTTCGACTTGGGGCGGCTCTCGCCGAGGTGTTGCCTGGCGCTGCACCGGGTGTAATTTGTTTTGCCTGATTACTAATACGCCAGCGGAAGCGGGTCGCGCTAGCCCCCCAGCGATACGATCTGCTTGCGCCAAGGCGTGACAGGTTCTGCGTCTCCTGTCATAGTTCCTGGTCAGAAGCTTCCTTCCGAGCCTCTGCCGACCTCCCCCTCCGAGGAAGACCATGAAATTCACTGACGGCTTCTGGCGCATCCGCGACGGTGTCCAGATCTCGTACGCCACCGAAGTGCGCGATGTGCGCCCGGAATCGAAGCGCTTCACCGGCTACGCCGCCGTGAAGAAAGTGACACGCAGGGGCGACACCCTCAACGCGCCGCTGATCACGGTCGAGTGCTTCTCCCCCGCCGAGGGCGTGATCGGCGTCCGGGTCACCCACCACGCGGGCAAGTACCGGCCGGGTCCCGACTTCGCCCTCACCAAGGAGGCGGACGGCGCGGGGACGGTACGCCAGGACGGCACCGTCACCGAGCTGACCAGCGGCCCCCTGACCCTGCGACTGGACGGGGACGGCCCCTTCGGGCTCTCCTTCCACGACGCGGACGGACGCGAACTGACCCGCGCCGACGCCAAGAGCACCGCCTTCGCCACCACCGGCGAGGGAGCCCACCATGTGCTGAGCCGGCTGTCGCTCGGCGTCGGCGAGCAGATCTACGGCCTGGGCGAGCGCTTCACCCCGTTCGTCAAGAACGGCCAGACCGTCGACGTCTGGCAGGCCGACGGCGGCACCAGCAGCGAGCAGGCCTACAAGAACATCCCGTTCTACCTCTCCTCCCGCGGCTACGGCGTCTTCGTCAACCATCCCGGCGCCGTCTCCTTCGAGATCGGCTCCGAGTCCGTCGGGCAGGTCCAGTTCAGCGTCGAGGACCAGGCGCTGGAGTACTACGTCGTCGCAGGCCCCACCCCGAAGGACGTCCTCGGCCGCTACACGGCCCTCACCGGACGCCCGGCCCTCCCGCCGGCCTGGTCGTTCGGCCTGTGGCTCAGCACCTCCTTCACCACGTCGTACGACGAGGCGACGGTGACCTCGTTCGTCGACGGCATGGCCGAGCGCGGCATCCCGCTGTCGGTGTTCCACTTCGACTGCTTCTGGATGCGCGAGTACCAGTGGTGCGACTTCCAGTGGGACCCGGACGTCTTCCCCGACCCGGAGGGCATGCTGGCCCGGCTCAAGGAGAAGGGCCTGCGGATCAGCATCTGGATCAACCCGTACATCGCCCAGAAGTCCCCGCTCTTCGACGAGGCCGCCGCCCTCGGGCACCTGGTGCGCCGCCCGAACGGCGACGTGTGGCAGTGGGACCTGTGGCAGGCCGGCATGGGCCTGGTCGACTTCACCAGCCCCGACGCCCGCACCTGGTTCCAGTCGAAGCTCAAGCCGCTGCTCGACCAGGGCGTGGACACCTTCAAGACGGACTTCGGCGAGCGCATCCCCACCGATGTCGTCTGGCACGACGGCTCCGACCCGGAGCGGATGCACAACTACTACACCCACCTGTACAACCGGACGGTGTTCGAGCTCCTGGAGAAGGAGCGCGGGCAGGGTGAGGCGGTGCTCTTCGCCCGGTCCGCGACCGCCGGCGGCCAGCAGTACCCGGTGCACTGGGGCGGCGACTGCTGGGCGTCCTTCGAGGCGATGGCCGAGTCGCTGCGCGGCGGCCTGTCCCTGTCGCTGAGCGGGTTCGGCTTCTGGAGCCACGACATCGGCGGCTTCGAGGGCACACCCGTCCCCGAGGTGTTCAAGCGCTGGCTCGCCTTCGGCCTGCTCTCCTCGCACAGCCGGCTGCACGGCTCCACGTCGTACCGGGTGCCGTGGGAGTTCGGCGACGAGGCGGTCGACGTCGCCCGGCGGTTCACCCTGCTCAAGCACCGCCTGATGCCGTACCTGTACGGCGCCGCCGCCGAGGCCCACCGCACGGGCGTCCCGATGATGCGGCCCATGGTGCTGGAGTTCCCCCGGGATCCGGCGTGCCGCCCACTCGACCGCCAGTACATGCTGGGCCCCGACCTGCTGGTCGCGCCGGTGTTCAGCGAGGACGGCGAGGTGGAGGTCTATCTGCCCGAGGGCACCTGGACCCACCTGCTGAGCGGCGAGCGGGTCACCGGCCCCTGCTGGCGCACCGAACGGCACGGCTACGACAGCCTTCCGCTGTACGTCCGTGAGGGCGCCGTGCTGCCGCTGTCCGGCGACGACTCCCGGCCCGACGGCGACTGGCTGGACGCTCCGGTCCTGCTCGTGCACCCCCCGGCCGCGGCCGACTACGCGGCCGAGGTCACCGTGCCGGACACGGCGGGGCTGCCGGCCGCGACGTTCCGGGTCCGGCGGGACGGCGACGTCCTGCGGGTCACGGCGTCCGGGACCGACCGGCCGTTCACGGTGCGCGTGCCCGGCGGGGCCGAGGCACAGGGCTCGGGCGAGGTGACGCTGCCGCTGGGATGACGGGATCACGTATCCGGGTGACTGCCCGGGCCGTGGCCGGGTCCCGCCAGGGGGGTCGGTGAGAGGACCGCGGGTTCCTCACCGGCCTCCAGCAGGGTGTCCGCCGAGCCCACGATCAGCGGGTCCGGCTTGCCCAGGGCCTCGTGGTCCTTCGCCGGGTAGTCGCAGCGGTCGAGGAGACTGCGCATGGCCTCCAGCCGTCCCCGGCGCTTGTCGTTGTTCTTCACGACCGTCCACGGCGCGTGGGGCGTGTCCGTCGCCCGGAACATCTCGATCTTGGCCTCGGTGTAGTCGTCCCAGCGGTCGAGCGAGGCGAGGTCCATCGGCGTCAGCTTCCAGCGGCGCACCGGATCGACCTGGCGGATCGCGAACCGGGTCCGCTGCTCGGCCCGGGAGACGGAGAACCAGAACTTCACCAGCATGATGCCGTCGTCGGTGAGCAGCCGCTCGAACATGGGCGCCTGCTGGAGGAACTGGCGGTACTCGGCCTCCGTGCAGAAGCCCATGACCCGCTCGACGCCCGCGCGGTTGTACCAGGAGCGGTCGAAGAAGACGATCTCGCCGCAGGACGGCAGATGGGCCACATAACGCTGGAAGTACCACTGGCCCGACTCCCGCTCGGTCGGCTTCTCCAGGGCGACCACGCGGGCACCGCGGGGGTTGAGGCGTTCCATGAACCGCTGGATGGTGCCGCCCTTGCCGGCCGCGTCCCGTCCCTCGCAGAGCACCACGATGCGCTGACCGGTGTCCTTCACCCACCGCTGCATCTTCAGCAGTTCGATCTGCAGGATGCGCTTGGTGCGGTCGTACTCCGCCCGCTTGATCCTGCGGTCGTAGGGGTGGTTCTCCCGCCAGGTCTCGATCGGGGTGCCGTCGGCGTCGAGCAGCACGGGCCGCTCCGGGCGCCGGGCGTCCACCTCCAGCCCGTGCAGCAGATCGTCGCCGTTCCCACCGGCCCCGGCCTCCGTCCGACCGTCCGGCACGTCCGCGTGTTCGGCCGTCACGTCGTCTCCCGCCTTCTCACGAGTGCGTTATCAGAAGCGTATGCCCAACGGGCGGTTCGCGGTGATTCGACCACTGTTGCGGGGAAGGAGCAGGCGGAGCGTGTGCGCGGGCAGCACCTTCGGTCCGTGTTCGGGCATCGCATGCAGGCACTGGTACCCAGGTGGAGGAGAGACACGACGTGCAGATCGATCTCAAGGGCCGTACGGCGCTGGTCACCGGTTCCACCCAGGGCATCGGTGCGGCGATCGCCACCGGGCCGGCGCGGGCGGGCGCCCGGGTCGCGGTCAACGGGCGCTCCACCGAGCGCGTACGGGACAGCGCCGCCGCCCTCGAACGGGAGGTGCCGGGCGCCGACGTCGTACCGGTCGCTGCGGACGTGACCACCGAGGCGGGCGCCGGGCAGGTCGCCGAGGCGCTGCCGCGGGTGGACATCCTCGTCAACAACCTCGGCGTCTTCGGTTCCGCGGACCCGCTGGAGATCACCGACGACGAGTGGCGGCACTACTTCGAGGTGAACGTCCTGGCCGCCGTGGGGCTGACCCGGCTGTTCCTGCCGGGGATGACCGGGCGCGGCTGGGGGCGCGTCCAGTACATCGCCAGCGACTCGGCGATCGTCACCCCCGCCGAGATGATCCACTACGGCATGTCCAAGACGGCGCTGCTCGCGGTGAGCCGGGGTTTCGCCAAACAGGCGGCGGGCACGGGCGTCACGGTGAACTCGGTCATCGCCGGGCCCACCCGCACCGGCGGTGTGGAGGACTTCGTCCACGAACTGGTGGACCGCGGTCTTCCGTGGGACGAGGCGCGGCGTGCCTTCATGCGCGAGCACCGGCCGCAGTCGCTGCTGCAACGGCTGATCGAGCCGGAGGAGATCGCCCACACGGTCGTCTACCTCGGCTCCGACCAGGCCTCCGCGACGACCGGCGGGGCGCTGCGGGTCGACGGCGGCTACGTCGACCCGATCCTGCCCTGAGAGCGGGCTGTGGTCAGCGCAGCAGCTGGACGAGGGCGAGGGTGCCGATCGTGACGATGAGGGCGCGCAGCACCGCGGGGCTGAATTTGCGGCCGGTCCTGGCGCCGAGCTGGCCGCCGAGGGCGGAACCGACCGCGATGAGCGCGACGGCCGTCCAGTCGAAGTCGGCGACGAAGACGAAGAAGGCCGCGGCGACCGTGTTGACGATCGCGGCGAGCACGTTCTTGACGGCGTTGAGGCGTTGCAGCGGCTCGTCGATGAGCAGGCCCATCAGGGATATGTAGATGATGCCCTGCGCGGCGGAGAAGTAGCCGCCGTAGACGCTGGCCAGGGCCAGGCCGGCGGACAGCTGCCATCCGCCGTCGGGGCGGGAGGAGTGTCCCTTCGCGCGGCGGCCGCGCACCTTCTTGCCGATCAGGGGCTGGAACGCGACGAGGACGAGGGCGAGCCCCACCAGGGTCGGCACGATGGTCTCGAACGCCTCGGCGGGCAGGGCCAGCAGGAGCGTCGCGCCGCAGAGCCCGCCCAGCGCGGCGCCGACGCCGAACTTGCGGACGCGCCGGCCCTGGCCCGCGAGTTCCCTGCGGTAGCCGATGGCGCCGCTGACGGAGCCGGGGATCAGTCCGAGCGCGTTGGAGACCGTGGCGGTGACGGGGGACAGCCCGGTGGCGAGGAGCACGGGGAAGGTGACCAGCGTCCCCGAGCCGACGACCGCGTTCATGGCGCCGGCGCCGACGCCCGCCGCGAAGACGCCGGCCATCTCCGGCGGCGTCACGCCGTGGCTCCGGTCGCGTCGTCGCCGCCCGAGGGCGCCCGGTGCCGTTCGTGGTCCGAGGAAACGTTCATGTGAGGACGCTAGCCCGCTCGCCCTTCGGTGATCACCGAAGGGTCAGGAGAGACGCGCCACACCCGCGTGGATGCCGCTGTCCTCGGGCGGCGGCGCCGGGACGGTCCGGAACCACTCCGGCGCGGTCACCGGGCCGGGGCCGACGAGGTCCGGGCCGTCGAAGAAGCGGGCGGCCTCGGCACGGGTGCGGAGATCCGGGCGGCTGCCGGCACGGGCGTACTCCGCCGTGACCCGCCCGGCCGGCCGGCTCGGAGTGGAGGTCGTAGGCGGCGTGCGACAGCACGAGGAGACTGCCCGGCGGCAGCGCGGACCACGGTTCGCCGACGATGCCGAGGGGTCCTGGTCGTCGAGGAGCCAGTCGTGGACCCGTGCCGGGTGCGCCTTGCCGGTGTCGGTCCGCGGAGGGCGGGAGGGCGTGCCCATCGGCTGCTTCCGTCCCGGGAAGCGGACCGGGCGTGCCTGACGGTCATCAAGTCTCGCACGTCAACTGGTCTACGTAGGGAGGGAGTTCGGTGGTCAGGCGGTTACCGGCGGCGGTGCCGTGCTGGCGCGCCGCACCAGCCGGGTCGGGACGAGGGTGGTGCCCCGCTCGGGACCGTCCTGGCGCACCTTGCTCAGCACCGCCTGGACGCAGAGCCGGCCCACCTCGGCGAAGTCCTGGTGGAGGGTGGTCAGCGGGGGCAGGAAGGAGGACGCCTCGGGGATGTCGTCGAAGCCGATGACGCTGACGTCCTCGGGCACGCGCCGGCCGCGTTCGTGCAGGGCGCGCAACAGGCCCAGCGCCATCTGGTCGTTGGCGGCGAAGACGGCCGTGCACTCGTTCCTGGCCGCGAGTTCGAGGCCGGCCCGGTAGCCCGATTCCGCCGACCAGTCGCCCCGGACGAGGGGCGGCGGCACCCGTCCGGCCTCGGTGAGGGCCGCGCGCCAGGCGTCCGTACGACGCTGCGCGGCGAACGAGTCCTCGGGGCCGCCCAGATGCCACACCGTGCGGTGGCCGAGGCCGAGCAGGTGCTGGACGGCGGCGCGGGTGCCGCCCGCCTGGTCGGTGTCGACGACCGTGTAGTGGTCGCCGGCGTCGGAGTCGACCACCACGACCTGGACGTGCGGGGGCAGGGTGACGGTCGCCGCGTCCAGGAGGTGGACCTCCATGATGACGATCACGGCGTCGACGGCGAGTTCCTCCAGCCGGGAGAACGCCCCGCGCACCTCGTCCTGGGTGGGTACGGCGACCGGCAGCAGCGTCACCGCGTAGCCCTCGCGCGCGGCGGAGGTGGCGATCGCCTCCAGGGTGCGGACGTTGCCGGTGGTGGACAGGGTGAAGGTGATGACGCCGATGGTGCGGAACTCGCCGCGTTTGAGGGCGCGGGCCGCGCTGTTGGGCCGGTAGCCGAGTTCCTTCATCGCGGCCAGCACCTGACGGCGGGTCTCCTCGGTGACCCCCGCGTAGCCGTTGGAGACACGGGAGACGGTCTGCGAGGAGACTCCCGCGAGCCGGGCCACGTCCGCCATGGAGGCCGTGGTGCGGGCACCGCCCCGGGTGCGGCGCGCGGCGCCGCCGGTCGTGGCGTCGGCAGCCTCGGCGGGGCCGGGTGCGTCCGCCGGCGTTCTCTCGGCCGTGTCCACTCGCCGTCAGCCGCCTTCCTGTCACCGCTCGCGTCACGGTTTCCCAAGGGACCCTTGACCGTTCTCAGGAGGGCGGTGTAAACATTCCGCCATCCGATGTTTACGTAAACATAACAGCTCCCCGGCGCTTCGCGGCAGTCGATGTTTACGCAAACATCATGTGCAGGGGGCATGCCGTCCGGCTCACGCGCCGGGCGGCGGCCGGTCCGGAACGGTGACGAGCGAGGAACGACATGACGACGCTGCAACCGCCGGTGGCCGCCGAGGCGCGGCCGGCCCCGCCCCCGGCGAGACGGGACCGCCGCTCCTGGACGGGGTGGGGCTTCATCGGTCCCTTCGTGGCCGTGTTCGCCCTGGTCTTCCTGGCACCGATCGCGTACTCGATCTATCTGAGCCTCTTCCGCGACCAGCTCATCGGCGGGACCACCTTCGTCGGCCTCGACAACTACGAACAGGCGCTCCAGGACGACCGGTTCTGGGCGGCCCTCGGCCGGGTCTCGCTCTTCCTCTGCGTCCAGGTGCCGATCATGCTCGGCATCGCGCTGCTGGTGGCCCTGGCCCTGGACAGCGGCCGGCTCTACGGCAAGGGCTTCTTCCGCATCACGATCTTCCTGCCGTACGCGGTGCCCGCCGTGGTCGCCACCCTGATGTGGGGCTTCATGTACGGCACGAAGTACGGCCTGGTCGGCGACATCAACGGGGCGTTCGGCGTCTCGCTGCCCGACCCGCTCTCCTCCGACCTGGTGCTGGCGTCCATCGGCAACATCGTCACCTGGGAGTTCGTCGGCTACAACATGCTGATCTTCTACTCGGCGCTGCGCGTCATACCGAACTCCCTGTACGAGGCGGCGGAGATCGACGGCGCCGGACAGATCCGCGTGATCACCGCGATCAAGCTGCCCGCGATCCGGGGCGCCCTGGTCATCGCGACGATCTTCTCCATCATCGGCAGCTTCCAGCTGTTCAACGAGCCGAACATCCTGCGTCCGCTCGCCCGCAACGCCCTCACCACCGACTACACGCCGAACTTCTACACGTACTCGCTGTCCTTCAACGGCCAGCAGCACAACTACTCCGCGACGGTGGCCATCATCATGGGCCTGATCACGATGGCGATCGCCTACGTCGTGCAGCTGCGCGGCATGCGCAAGGGAGCGTGACCCGATGAGCAGCCCTCTCACCACCGCCTCCCCGGCCGCACCCGCCAAGGCCTCCGGTACCGGCCGCAGCACGCCACGGCTGCGCGGGACGCGCAGGCACTCCGCCGACAAGCCCAGGCGCAGCGTGCTGCTGACCGTGCTGACCTCTCTGGTCGTCGTCTACACCGTCGTGCCGCTGACCTGGCTGATCGTCAACGCCACCAAGACGCAGGCGGGTCTGGCCGACTCGTCCGGGATGTGGTTCGCCGACGACTTCGCGCTGTGGGACAACATCCGCGACACGTTCACCTACCACGACGGCATATTCACGCGCTGGCTGCTGAACACCCTGCTGTACGTGGTGCTGGGCGCCGGCGGGGCCACCCTCCTCGCGGTCCTCGGCGGTTACGCGCTGGCGAAGTTCGACTTCCCCGGCAGGCGCGGCGTCTTCGCCACGGTCATCGGCGCGGTGGCGGTCCCCGGCACGGCCCTCGCGGTGCCCACCTTCCTGATGTTCAGCAAGATGGGCCTGACCGACACCCCGTGGGCGGTGATCATCCCCTCGCTGGTCTCGCCGTTCGGCCTGTACCTGATGTGGGTGTTCGCCACCGAGGCCATCCCCACCGAACTCCTCGAGGCAGCCCGCATCGACGGGGCCGGCGAGGCGCGCACCTTCTTCACCGTCGCCCTCCCGCTGCTCGCCCCCGGCATCGTGACCGTGCTGCTGTTCACCACGGTCGCCACCTGGAACAACTACTTCCTGCCGCTGATCATGCTCAAGGACCCGGACTGGTACCCGCTGACGCTCGGTCTGAGCGCGTGGAACTCCCAGGCCGAGACCGTCGGTGGCGAGGTCATCTTCAACCTGGTGATCACCGGTTCGCTGATCACCATCCTGCCGCTCATCGCCGCGTTCCTGCTGCTCCAGAAGTACTGGCAGTCGGGTCTCGCCGCGGGCAGCGTCAAGGAGTGACCGCGCGGCTCCCGGCCGCCCCCTCAGCCCCGCCCCCCGCACCACCACCCTCGTCCCCGTCCCACCCACGAAGAAGTGGAAGCACCCTCATGCGCAGAAACACCGGCCGCCTGCTGCGCGGCATCGCCCTTCTGTCCGCCGTGGCCCTGGGCGCCACCGCCTGCGGCGGCTCCGACGACGACTCCACCGACAAGGCGGTCTCCGCCTCGGACGTCCAGGCGGCCCTGAAGAAGGGCGGCACGGTGACGGTGTGGGCCTGGGAGCCCACGCTGAAGACGGTCGCCGCCGATTTCGAGAAGAAGTACCCGAAGGTCAAGATCAACCTCGTCAGCGAGCGGTCGGGCGACAAGCACTACACCGCGCTGTCGAACGCGATATCGGCCGAGAAGGGCGTCCCGGACGTCGCGCAGGTCGAGTACTTCGCGGTGAACCAGTACGCCCTCGGCAAGGGCCTCACCGACCTGGCCCCCTTCGGCGCCGACAAGCTGGCCTCCGCGTACACGCCCGGTCCGTGGAACGCCGTGAGCGAGGACGAGGCGGTCTACGGCCTGCCGATGGACTCCGGCCCGATGGCGATGTTCTACAACAAGAAGGTCTTCGACAAGTACAAGATCGCCGTCCCGACCACCTGGGACGAGTACGTCGACGCCGCGCGCAAGCTGCACAAGGCCGACCCCAAGGTCTACATCGCCAACGACGCCGGCGACGCCGGCTTCACCACCAGCCTGCTGTGGCAGGCCGGTTCGCGTCCGTACAAGGTCGACGGCACCAACGTGAAGATCGACTTCAGCGACGCGAAGGCCAAGAAGTACACGGACACCTGGCAGAAGCTCATCGACGAGAAGCTCCTCGCCCCGGTCTACGGCTGGACCGACGAGTGGTACAAGGGCCTGGGCGACGGCAGCATCGCCACCCTGACCATCGGTGCCTGGATGCCCGCCAACTTCGTCAGCGGCGTGCCGAACGCGGCCGGCGACTGGCGCGCGGCCCCGATGCCGGCCTGGACCAAGGGCGACAAGGCCAGCGCGGAGAACGGAGGCAGCTCGCTGACCCTGCCCTCGCTCGGCAGGAACAAGGAACTCGCCTACGCCTTCGTGGAGTACGCGAACTCCGGTGACGGCGTCCGGACCCGCGTCGAGGAGGGCGCCTTCCCGGCGACCAAGGCGGAACTGCGGTCCGCGGAGTTCCAGAGCACCAAGTTCGACTACCTGGGCGGTCAGGAGGCGAACAAGATCTTCGCCGAGTCCGCCGCGAACGTCGCCAGCGACTGGTCGTACCTGCCGTTCCAGCAGTACGCCCACTCGGTCTTCAACGACACGGTCGGCAAGGCCTACGTCTCGGACACCACGCTCGCGGACGGTCTGAAGGCCTGGCAGGACGCCTCGGTCAAGTACGCCGAGGAGCAGGGCTTCACCGTCGAGAAGTAGCACACGCCGGGCGGCGCGCACCATCCCGCGCGCCGCCCGACGCCCCCACCCGGAAGGACCGCCATGATCTCCACCCTCCTGTCCCGCACCGGCGGGGCGGACGGTGACCCCGCCCCCCGTCTCGTCTACGGCGCCGACTACAACCCCGAGCAGTGGCCCCGCACCGTGTGGGAGGAGGACGTCCGGCTGATGCGCGAGGCCGGCGTGAACCTCGTGTCCGTGGGGATCTTCTCCTGGGCCCGGCTGCAACCGGCCGAGGACACCTGGGACTTCGCCTGGCTCGACGAGGTGATGGACCTGCTGCACCAGGGCGGCGTCGGCGTCGACCTCGCCACCGCCACCGCCTCCCCGCCGCCCTGGCTCACCACGGCCCACCCGGAGATCCTCCCGGTCACGGCCACCGGCGAGACGCTGTGGCCGGGGGCGCGCCAGCACTGGCGCCCCACCTCGCCCGTCTTCCGCCGGTACGCGCTGCGCCTGGTCCGGGAGCTGGCGACCCGGTACGCCGGTCACCCGGCGCTCGTCGCCTGGCACGTCAACAACGAGCTGGGCTGCCACAACGTCTACGACTACTCCGACGACGCGGCCCGCGCCTTCCGGGACTGGCTGCGCTCCCGCTACACCACGCTGGAGGCGCTCAACACCGCCTGGGGCACGGCCTTCTGGTCGCAGCGGTACACCGACTGGGAGCAGATCCTGCCGCCCCGGCTGGCCGCCTCCCACCCCAACCCCACCCAGCAGCTCGACTTCAAGCGGTTCTCCTCGGACGCGCTGAAGGACCATCTGCGCGCCGAGCGGGAGATCCTGCGGGAGCTCACCCCGGACGTCCCCGTCACCACCAACTTCATGGTGATGGGCGGCACCAAGGGCATGAACTACCCCGACTGGGCCGACGAGATCGACTTCGTCTCCAACGACCACTACGTGCACCCCGGCCCGCAGGACCGCGACGAGCTGTCCTTCTCCGCCAACCTCACCAGCGGCATCTCCGGCGGGCGGCCCTGGTTCCTGATGGAGCACTCCACCAGCGCCGTCAACTGGCAGCCCGTCAACGTGGCCAAGCGCCCCGGCGACCTGACCCGCGACTCGCTGCTGCACGTCGCCCACGGCGCCGACGCGGTCTGCTTCTTCCAGTGGCGGCAGTCGGCGGCGGGTGCCGAGAAGTACCACTCGGCGATGGTTCCGCACGCCGGTGCGGACAGCGAGCTGTTCCGCGCGGTGACCGCCCTCGGCGCCACCCTCAAGGACCTCGCCCCGCTCGCCGGGTCCGAGCGGGAGCCCGCCCGGGTCGGCATCCTCTACGACTGGGAGTCGTGGTGGGCGAGCGAGCAGGACTCCCACCCCACCTCCCTGCTCGACTACCGGCAGGAGGCGCTCGACTGGTACTCGGCGCTCCTCGCCCTCGGCGTCCGCGCCGACCTCGTCACCACCCGGGCCGATCTGCACCGCCACCAGGTGCTGATCGCCCCCGTGCTGCACGTGGTCCCGGCCGACCTGGCGAAGACCCTCACCCGGTACGCCGAACAGGGCGGCCATCTGATCACCACGTACTTCTCCGGTGTCGTCGACGAGCACGACCACGTCTGGCTCGGCGGCTATCCGGGCGCCCTGCGGGACCTGCTCGGCATCCGCGTCGAGGAGTTCGGGCCACTGCTCGCCGGTGACCGTGTGGAGCTCGACGACGGCACGACCGGCGTCCTGTGGACCGACCGGATCACCGTGACCGGCGACGGGACGGAGGTGCTGGCCCGCTACCGCACCGGCGAGCAGTCGGGCCGGCCCGCCGTCACCCGGCGGCCGACGGGCGGGGGTTCCGCCACGTACGTCTCCACCCGGCTCGGTGTCGAGGGGCTCACCTCGCTGCTGCCCCGGCTGCTGGAGCGGGCCGGGGTGGAGAGCGAACTGCCCGCCTCGGTACGCGGGTCGGTCGAGCCGGTCGTACGCCGGGGTGCCGAGGGCCGGTTCCTGTTCCTGGTGAACCGGACCGACGACACCGTCGCGGTGCCCGGCCTCGACGGGGAGGTGCTCGTCGGCACCACCGGCGCCGACGGCGTCCTCACGCTCGGGCCCCGCGCGGTCGCCGTACTGCGGCAGCCGGCCGCCTGACACCCGCCCCACCACTCCCCGGAACGGCACGCACCCGTTCCGGGGGCCGTCCCCTCCCGCCGGCAGCGACCGCGGCCGGAGGTCCACCGAAGCGCGACCACACCTCACCGTTGGGAGCACACCGATGGCACGCCGCACCCGCAACAGACGGCTCCTCACGGCCGCCGGGCTCACCGCAGCCCTGGCCACCGGGGCCGCCCTGATCCCCGGGCCGACGTCCGCCGCCGCCCAGGCAGCGGACATCCCCTCCGTCACCGTCCGGCCCGACCCCTCCTACCAGCAGGAGGAGTTCGAGGGCTGGGGCACCAGCCTCGTCTGGTTCGCCAACGCCACCGGCGACTACCCGCCGGAGATCCGCGAGAAGCTCGCACGGCTCCTGTTCGGCGACGACGGTCTCGCCCTGAACATCGCCCGCTACAACGTCGGCGGCGGCAACGCCCCCGACGTGAAGGACTACCTGCGCGCCGGCGGCGCGGTCGAGGGCTGGTGGAAGGCGCCCGCGGGCACCACCCGCGAGGACACCGGCTGGTGGGACGCCGAGGACCCCGCCGACTGGAACGAGAACGCCGACGCCACCCAGCGCTGGTGGGTGGACCGCATCAAGAAGGACATCACCCACTGGGAGACCTTCAGCAACTCCCCGCCCTGGTTCATGACGGTCAGCGGCTATGTGTCCGGCGGGTTCGACGCCACCGCCGACCAGCTGAAGACCGAGTCGGTCGACGACTTCGCCGCCTACCTGGCGGGCGCCACCAAGCGGCTGGAGAAGGCGCACGGCATCGAGGTCGACACCGTCGACCCCTTCAACGAGCCGAACACCAACTACTGGAGCACCCGCCTCGGCGCGGACGGCGAACCCGTCGGCGGACGCCAGGAAGGCGCCCACATCGGCCCCGGACTCCAGGAGAAGGTGCTCCACGCGCTCGCCCCGGCGCTGAAGAAGGCGAAGACCAAGGCGGAGATCTCCGCCATGGACGAGACCAACCCGTCGATCTTCGCGCAGAACTGGAACACCTACTCGCCCGAGACGCGTGACCTCGTCGGCCAGATGAACGTCCACACCTACGGCACCGGTCAGCGCACCACCGTGCGCGACATCGCCAAGGCCGAGGACAAGCGGCTGTGGATGAGCGAGGTCGAGGGCGACTGGGGCGACGGACAGAGCTTCACGGACATGCGTCCCGGTCTCGGCCTCGCCCAGCGCATCGTCGACGACCTGCGTGAACTGGAACCGCGCGCCTGGGTGTTCTGGCAGCCCGTCGAGGACCACGACAACATGAAGCCCGGCGGCGAGTCCGCCAAGGGCGGCAACTGGGGCGAGATCCAGCTCCCCTTCAGCTGCACCTCCGAGGACACCCTCGAGACCTGCCCCATCCACACGAACACCAAGTTCGACACCGCCCGCAACTTCACCCACTTCATCAAGCCGGGCGACCGGCTGATCAAGGTGGACGACACCTCCAGCGCGGCGGCGGTGACGAAGAACGGCAAGGGCGCCTCACTCGTCCACGTCAACAGCACCACCGAGGCCCGCAACGTCACCCTCGACCTGTCCAAGTTCCGCACCGTCAGCCGCGACGCGACCGTCACCCCTGTGGTGACCAGCGCCGACGGCAAGCTGGAGCGGCACCGGGCCGTCAAGGTCACCGACCGCGCGGCCACCTTCGCCGTGCCCGCCCAGTCGGTGACGTCCTTCGAGGTCAAGGGCGTCTCCGGCGTCGCGAAGGACGCCCCGCTGCTGCGCAAGGGCCACACCTACACCCTGACCGGTGTGCAGAGCGGCAAGGCGGTCACCGTCGCGGACGACGGCACGCACCTCGTCATCGGCACCGGTGACGACTCGGTCTCCCAGCGGTGGCGGTTGAGCGCGGTGCGCCCCGACGACGGCGTGCGGGAGCGCTACGAGTTCACCAACCCGGTGGACGGCGAGCGGCTGACCGTACGGGACGACGTGCCGGTGGCCGAGCCCGACACCGGAAAGCGCGACCCGGCCGCCGAGTGGATCCTGTCGTCCACGGGCGACGGCACCTGGACCCTGGTCAACGCGGCCACCGGGCGCCTCCTGGAGGTCGGCGGACAGGCCACGCACGAGGGTGCGGCGGTCACGACGTGGCAGCCCAACTCCGGTTCCAACCAGCGCTGGACGGTCACGGACGTCACGGACTGACCGATCCGCCCGCATCCGGCCGCACCACCGCCCGGTGGTGCGGCCGGACCGCTTCCACGACCCCCATGGAGAACCAGTGGCACACGACGACGCCGAGCGCGAGGTGCGCCGCCGCATGGCGGCCCACGAGCTGTACACCGACTCGGCGCCCGGCCTCGGACCGCTCGAGGAACAGCGGCTGCGCGGCAAGGAACTCGCCGCCGAGTACAACGGCACCGGACCGCGCGACGAGGAGGCCCGCCGCGCCCTGCTGGGCGAACTGCTCGGCTCGGTGGGCCGGGGCGTGTGGATCGAACCGCCGTTGCACGTCGCCTACGGCCGTCATGTGCACCTCGGCGACGACGTGTACGTCAACTTCGGCCTCACCCTGGTCGACGACGTCGAGGTCTTCGTCGGCGACCGCGTGATGTTCGCACCCCATGTCACCATCAGCACCACCGGCCATCCCGTCCACCCCGAACTGCGCCGGGACGGCAGCCAGTTCTCGGCGCCGGTGCGCATCGAGGACGACGTGTGGGTCGGGGCCGGCGCGGTGATCCTGCCCGGGGTGACCGTCGGGCGGGGCTCGGTCGTCGGCGCGGGCAGTGTGGTGACCGCCGATGTGCCGCCGATGACCGTCGTCGCCGGGACCCCGGCCCGCGTACTGCGGCCGATCACCGACGCGGACCGGGAGTGGACGTACCGGCCGCCGGGTACCGCGCGGAGCTGAGCGCGCGCCCCGGCGCCGTGGCTCCTCCTCCCCCGGCCGTCCCTCCGGCTGCCCGTTCTCGGCCGTCTGCGCCCGCCACGGCTTCGGCCACCGTTCACCGGGTCCGGGCCCGCCGCCGCCGGCCGTCCGGCGGCGGGCCGCCGGTCCGCGCGGACTACCGGCGGCTGCGCACCAGCACGTACAGGAAGTACGGCGTTCCGATCACGGCCGTCATCAGGCCGGCGCCCAGCTGGGCGGGGGCGATCACGGTGCGGCCCAACAGGTCGGCCGTGCACACCAGTACGGCGCCGAGGAGCAGCGCGACCGGCAGGACGCGGGTGTGCCGCCGTCCGACGAGGGCGCGTGCCGCGTGCGGGGCGACCAGGCCGACGAAGCCGATGGTGCCCGCGGCGGCGACGGCGGTGGCGCTGAGCAGCACGCTCAGCACGAGGAAGCCCAGCCTTCCACGCCCCAGGTCGAGTCCGAGCAGCCGGGGGGTGTCCTCGTCGAGGGAGACCAGGTCGAGTTCCCGGTGCCGTACGCCGGCCACCGCGACGCCGACGGCGAGGACGGCCGCGAGGGGGAGGACGTCGGGCATGGTCCGGCCGTACGTGGAGCCCGACAGCCAGGTGAGGGCCTTGGTCGCGTTGAACGGGTCGGTGAGCACGATCAGCAGGCTGATCAGGGCCGTCGTCGCGGTCGCGGCACCGATGCCGACGAGCACCAGCCGGTTCTGCTGGTAGCCCCCGCGCGCGGCGAGGCCGAACACGACGACCGCGGTGACCGCGGATCCCGCGAAGGCCGCCCCGGCGACGCCCCACCCCCCGACGACGGGGACCGTCGTCACGAGGATCACCGCGCCGAGCGCGCCACCGCCGGAGACGCCCAGGACGGCGGGTTCCGCCAGCGGGTTGCGGGTGACGGCCTGCACCAGGGTTCCGGCCAGCGCGAGCGCCGCCCCGGCGAGGAGCGCGGCGGACACCCGGGGCATACGGGTGTCCAGCACGAAGGAGACGGTCCTGCCCGCCCTGCCCTGCGCCCAGTTGACCACGTCGCCCAGCAGCAGCTTGCTGTCGCCCAGCAGGACGGCGGCGACGGCGACGCCGACCAGGACGACCGTCAGCACGGTGAGCGTGGTGAGGAAGACGGCGCGGCTGCGGATGCGGAGCTTGTCCGGCGCGGCGGCGCCGGCGGTGTCGCGGAGCCGGGCCGCCATCACCACCAGGAACGTCGCACCGACGAGGCTGGTGACCACGCCGGTGGGGACGGCGACCGCGGTGTCCGCGTCGACGAACGTCCGCAGCAGCACGTCCGCCCCGAGTACCAGCGCGGCGCCGACGAGGCCCGCGACCGGCACGCCCGCCCGCAGCCGCCGCAGCCCCCGGACCCGGCGGGCGAGCGGGCGGGCGAGGGCCGGGGCGCACAGGCCGACGAAGCCGATCGGGCCGGCCAGGGTGACGGCCGCAGCGGAGAGCAGGGTCGCCAGGACGACGGCCGTGACGCGGGTGGCCCGCACCGGGACGCCGAGTCCGCGGGCCGCGTCGTCGCCGAGGGCGAGGGCGTCGACCCGGCGGGCGATGAGCAGCAGGCCGGCGAGTCCGGCGACGGCGACGGGCAGCATCTGCAGGACACCGTCGAAGCCGTTCTGGCCGATGTTGCCCTGGTTCCACTGGTAGAGGCCCTCGGTCTGCTGCGGGAACAGCAGGAGCAGCCCCTCGGTGACGGCGGTGAGCCCGAGGGCGAGCGCGGTACCGGCGAGCACCAGCCGTACGGTGCCGGCGCCGAGCCCCGACAGTCCGAGGACGACGGCCGCCGCCGCGAGCCCGCCGGCGAAGGCGATGCCCGAGGAGGCGAGCAGCGGCAGGGACACGCCGGTGACGGCGGCGATGCCGAGGGCGAAGTAGGAGCCCGCGTTGACGGCGAGGGTGTCCGGGGAGGCCAGGACGTTGCGGCTGACGGCCTGCAGGGCGACGCCGGCCATGCCGAGGGCCGCGCCCACGAGGAGCCCGGCGGTCATGCGGGGCAGCCGTGAGGCGATGACGACGGACGCGTCGGCCGGGTCGGCCCGTCCGGTGAGGGCCTTGAGGACCTCGGCCGGGCCGACCGCGGCGGTGCCCTGGGTGATGTCGACGACGGCGAGGGCCGCGACCAGGAGCACGAGCGCGGTCGTCACCGCGGCCGCGCCGGTCCGGGACGACACCGTCGCCGGACGGGCGGTGGGAGTGGTGGCGGTGACGGCCATCGCGCTACTTCGTCAGCGAGGCGACGAGGGAGTCGGCGTACGCCTCCATCGAGCCGGTGCCGCCGAACATCCAGATGCCGTCGTCCAGCCGGTGGACGTCACCGGACTTCACGAACGGCAGGGACTTCCACACCGAGTTGTCGGCGAGCTCCTTGCCGAAGGGGTCGCTGGCGGCGTCGCCGTCGTTGCCGATGTAGGCGAAGTGCACCTTGCCCAGGTCGGTCAGTCCCTCGACGTCGGTGGCGGCCAGGCCGTAGGCCTCGTCGCCCTTCTGCTTCCAGGCGTTCTTCAGTCCGAGCCGCTCGTTGACGGCGCCGATCAGCGAACCGGAGGTGTAGGGGCGCAGGGAGACCTGGTTGGAGGCGACGTAGCCGTCGGCGAAGGCGATCTCCGCGCCGTCCAGGCCGGCGTCGGCGAGGGCCTTCTGCCCCTCGGCGAGCTTGGCGTCGAAGTCCTTCTTCAGCGTGGCCGCGCGCTCGGTGGTGCCGGTGGCCTCGGCGATGAGGTCGACGCTCTTCAGCATCTGCCCGATCGGGTCGGCGGCGTCGGCGGACTTCACCCCCAGGACCGGGGCGACCTTGCGCAACTGCTCGACGACGTCGGGCTGCAGGTCGGTGGTGGCGACGATCAGGTCCGGCTTGAGCGAGGCGATGGTGTCCATGCTGGGCTCGCCGCGGGTGCCGATGTCCGTGGGCTCGTTCTTGAGCGGGACGGCGGCGTCCCAGGTCTTGTAGCCCTTGACGTCGGCGACGCCCACCGGGTCGACGCCGAGGGAGACCAGGTGCTCGACGACGTTCCACTCGGTGCCGACGACCTTCTTGGCGGGGCCGTCGAGTTCCACCTTCGCGCCGGTGGCGTCGGTGAGGGTGATGGCCTGCGCGGACTCCTTGGCGCCGGCGTCGTCGGCGGCGGGTTCGGTGGTGCCGCAGGCCGCCAGCAGGAGGGTGGCGGCGGTGGCCAGGGGCGCGGTGAGCAGGAGGCGTCTCATGAGGTGGTGCCGAGCCTTTCGCTTCGGGTGTGGTGACGGCCGAGGGCGCGGGTGCGCAGCCGGCCGGTGAGGGGGTCGGTGTCGACCTCGATCCGGATGCCGTAGACCTCGGTCAGGCGCTCCGGGGTGAGGACGTCCTCGGGCGGGCCCTCGGCGACGACGCGTCCGGCCGCGAGGAGCACGATCCGGTCGGCGACGGCCGCCGCCTGGTCGAGGTCGTGCAGGACGACACCGACGGCGATGCCGTGTTCGTCGGCCAGGTCGCGCATGAGGTCGAGGAGTTCGACCTGGTAGCGCAGGTCGAGGTAGGTGGTCGGTTCGTCGAGGAGGAGGACGCCGGTCTCCTGGGCGAGACAGCCGGCCAGCCACACGCGCTGGAGCTGTCCTCCGGAGAGGTGTTCGGCTCCGCGGTCGGCGAGTTCGGCGACGCCGGTGAGGGCGAGGGCGCGGTCCACGGCGGCGCGGCCGCCGGGGTCCGTGCCGCCCCATCGGCCGCGGTGCGGGTAGCGGCCGAACTCGACGACGTCCCGCACGCTGAGACCGCTGGGGGTGGGGCGTCCCTGGAGCAGCAGGGCGACGCGGCGGGAGAACTCCCGGGGGCCCAGGGCCAGCGCGTCGATGCCGGCGTCGATCGTGAGCGTGGCGCTCCGCGGCCGTTGCAGCCGGGCGACGGTGCGCAGCAGGGTCGACTTGCCGCTGCCGTTCGGACCCACCAGGGCGGTCACTTCGCCGGGCCGCAGGGTCAGCGCCGCGTCGTGCACGACGTCGGTGCCGTCGTACGCCACGGTCACGTCGGTGGCCGACAGTTGATGGCCGCGCGGGCTCAGGGCCGCCTCTTCAGCAGGAATCACAAGGCAAGGTTAGCCTACCCTTAATTCCCGTTATCAGGGGGTGACCTGGGAGAAAGCCGGAACGGGTTGGTGCCGGTCCGTCAGAAGGCGTAGCGGATATCGAGCCAGGGTGTGTGCCGGGTGGCCAGTTCACGCAGGTCCGCGAGGGCGCGGCGCTTGATGTCGGCGCGGTAGCGGAGGTTGAGGGCGCCGTTCTGGGAGCGTTTGGTCTCCTGCGCGGCGGGCTGCCACAGCACGTCCTCGCCGCGCGGATGCCAGCGGAGGTTGACCTCGTGCAGGTCCGCGTTGTGGGTGAGCATGATGACTTCGGCGCGGGCCTGCCGCTTCACGCGCTCGGGCAGTACGTCGTCCATGTGCCGCAGCAGCCCGGTCCAGGCGTCCTGCCAGCCGGGGCGGACGACGACGGGTGAGAGGTTGAAGTGCACCTCGTAACCGGCGTCGAGGAAGTCCGCGGCGGCGGCGATCCGTTGGTCGACCGGGCTGGTGCGCAGGTCCAGCAGGCGCGAGTCGTCGGCCGGCATCACCGAGAACCGGATACGGGTGCGGCCGCGCGGGTCGAGCTCCAGCAGGTCGGGGTTGACGAACTTGGTCGCGAAGGACGCCTTCGCGGTGGGCCAGTCGCGGAAGGCGCGCACCAGGTCGGCGGTGTTGTCGCAGACGAGGGCGTCGACGGAGCAGTCGCCGTTCTCCCCGATGTCGTACACCCATGCCTCGGGGTCGCACTGGTTGGGCTCCGGTTTGGGGCCCTGGGCGGCGACGTGGCGGCCGAGGTGGGCGATGATCCGGTCGATGTTGGTGAAGAGGGTGATCGGGTTGGCGAAGCCCTTGCGGCGGGGGACGTAGCAGTACACGCAGGACAGGGCGCAGCCGTTGGACGGGCCGGGGGCGATCCAGTCGGCGGAGCGGCCGTTGGGGCGGGTGGTGAGCGTCTTCTTCACGCCCAGGACGAGGGTCTCGCGCTTGATCCGCATCCAGCGGCCGGCGCTGCCCTCGTTGCCGTGCAGCTCGGGGATGCGCCAGTGGGAGTCCGTCTCGATCAGCCGGGCCCCGGGGAACCGGGCGAGGATCTGCCGCCCGCGGGGCGAGGCGGCGGCGGCCGGTTCGGCGTGGATCTCCCGGATCGCGAGAAGCCGGCGCGCCTGCGCGGAGTCCCGGAAGGCGGAAACGGACGGCGCCGGCCCGGCCGCCGGTGCCGGCAGCTCGTCGATACCGAAGAGCGGCTCCTGGGAGCCGGGGGGCGGGGACGGATGGTGGCGCATGTACGGGTCGGCTTCCCGGGTGCGGAGACGGTACGGAACGCCCGCCGACCGGTTTCCACGGAACCCGGCAGGTGAGGGCCGTCCTCCCCACTGTACGGCGACGGGGCCGGCCCCCACCGCCGGGCGGACCGTGGAAGCGCCGACGCCCGGCCACGCCCGCCGCGGGCAGCCGTCCCGCGGGCCGGCGGGAGCCCCCTCCCCCGCGCGAGCGGGGAAGGGGGGCACGGCCTGCAGCACCGGCGCCCCAAGGTCCGGCCGCGACCGCCGTGAGCGGTCGGCCCGCCGTGGGCGGCTGTCCACCGCGGGCAGTCCTCCCACCGCGGGCAGTCCTCCCGCCGTGAGCGGTCGGTCCACCGCGGGCAGTCCTCCCGCCGTGGACAGCCGCCCCACCGTGGACAGCCGCCCCGCCGTGGACAGCCGCCCCACCGTGGACAGCCGCCCCACCGTGGACAGCCGCCCCGCCGTGGGCAGTCGTTCCGCAGGGCGATGGGGGTCCCCCGCTCGAGCGAAGCCGCACGTGGGGGAGGGTGGGCACGGCCTGCGGCGTCGGTGCGCTTTCGGACCGGGTCGACGGGGGTGTTCCCGTCGTAGCCGGGTGTCAGGCGCGGGTCGTGAAGCGTTCCCAGACCCGGTGTGAGGCCAGCAGCTCGCGGACCTGGCCGAGGACGGTGGGGCCGGAGTCGGCGACCACGATGCCGGGGGCGTCGGTGGGGACGCCGGACGCTTCGAGGGCGGCTTCGCCGCCCGCCCACGCGCCGATCGCCTTGCCGTGCCGGAACGCCTCGGTCAGCAGCAGCCCGATCCGCGGGTCGACCGCCGTCCGCTGTGCGGCGGAGGCCGCGCCCTTGCCGTCGCGCACGCCGACCGTGTCGTCGCCCATGGCCGGCACCCCGGCCAGCAGTACGGCGTCGAACTCGACGGAACGCGCGGTGACGTAGCTGCGCTGGACCGTCAGGGCCGAGTCGTCCGGGCCGAGCGTGCCGCCGGTCGGCGCCACGACCAGCGGGACCATGCCCGCCTCGAGCACCGCGTCGCGCACCGCGTGGACGCCTTCGAGGTCGCCGTCCGGGCCGGCGACGATGCCGATGACACGGCCGTCCACCGGCCAGGTCCCTCCGATCTGGGAGAGGGCCGGGCTCGGTTCGACGTCGGCGAGCGGGACGGTGGGCTCGGGCGCGGGCAGGCCGAGGCCCTCGGCGACACCGGCGCACAGTTCGGGGTCGATGTTGGCCAGGACCTGGAGGGTCCGCACCCTGATGGCCTCTTCGTAGCACTTGCCCAGCTCGAAGGTGTACGCGCCGATGATGTGCTCGCGCTCCACCGGGCTCATGCTCAGCCAGAACCGGCGGGGCTGGCTGAAGTGGTCCGCGAACGACTCCGGCGCCTCGCGCACCTTCCGCCCCTCCGGGACGGTCACCGGCGCCTCGATGAACGCGCCCGTGTCCGCGCCCGCGGTGAACGGGCAGCCGCCGTCGAGGGAGTTGGGCCGGTAGGGGGCCACGCCGCGGTGCACGGCGGTCTGGTGCATGCCGTCGCGCAGCATGTCGTTGACCGGGGCGTGGGGGCGGTTGATCGGCAGCTGCGGGAAGTTGGGGCCGCCCAGGCGCGTGATCTGGGTGTCCAGGTACGAGAACAGCCGTCCCGCGAGCAGCGGGTCGTCGGTGACGTCGATACCGGGCACGAGGTGACCGACGTGGAAGGCGACCTGCTCCGTCTCGGCGAAGAAGTTGGACGGGTTCCGGTTGAGGGTCATCAGGCCGACCGGCTGCACCGGGGCGAGCTCCTCGGGCACGATGTTCGTCGGGTCCAGCAGGTCGATGCCCTCGAAGGTCTGCTCCGGGGTGTCGGGGAAGGTCTGGATGCCCAGCTCCCACTGCGGGTGGGCGCCCGCCTCGATGGCGTCGGCGAGGTCCCGGCGGTGGAAGTCCGGGTCGACGCCGTTGATCGTCTGCGCCTCGTCCCACACCAGGGAGTGCACGCCCAGCTTGGGCTTCCAGTGGAACTTCACCAGTGTCGTGGCACCCTCCGCGTTGACCAGCCGGAAGGTGTGGACGCCGAAGCCCTCCATCATCCGGAAGGAGCGCGGGATGCCGCGGTCGCCCATGAAGAAGAGGGTGTGGTGGGTCGCCTCGGTGTGCAGGGAGACGAAGTCCCAGAAGGTGTCGTGCGCGCTCTGCGCCTGTGGGATCTCCCGGTCCGGGTGCGGCTTCGCGGCGTGGATGACGTCGGGGAACTTGATGGCGTCCTGGATGAAGAAGACCGGGATGTTGTTGCCGACCAGGTCGAAGACGCCCTCGCTGGTGTAGAACTTCGTGGCGAAACCGCGGGTGTCGCGCACGGTGTCGGCGGACCCGCGTGAGCCGACCACGGTGGAGAACCGTACGAACACCGGCGTCTCGACGTCCGCGGCGAGGAACCCCGCCTTGGTCACGGAGGCCGCCGTGCCGTAGCTCTGGAAGACCCCGTGCGCGCCCGCGCCGCGGGCGTGGACCACGCGCTCCGGGATGCGCTCGTGGTCGAAGTGCATGATCTTCTCGCGCAGATGGTGGTCCTGGAGCAGTACGGGGCCGCGCGGACCCGCCTTGAGCGAGTGGTCGGTGTCGTACAGCCGGGTGCCCTGCGCGTTGGTCAGATAGCTCCCGGACTGCGCCACCCTGGCCTGGTCGGCGCCGGTGGGCTGGCCGGTGGGCGACACGGTGGCCGGGCCGCTCTGGTCCGGCTTCGGCGGCAGCGGATCGCGGGGCTCGGTCGGCTCGGCCACGGACGGCGGCTGGGAGCCCGGCCGTCCGGGAATGCCGTCGGCCGGGGCCGATCCGTCGTCCTGCAGCTTATCGGTGATCTTCTTCGCTGCCCGCTTGACGGGGTTGGCCTCGCTCATGGGGTGACACTCCTCCGCTTCAGACCGGCCACGGACAGGGTGGCCGTGCGTTCAGTTGCCGACTGCGGGCGGCCCGAGGGGACAAAGCACCCGGGAAGGGCATCGGGCGTCGCCAACGTCTCACGGCGGGCACGCCCTCGCAGCGGACACCCGCCGTTGGGGTGAGATCCCCGCCCCGGAGCACCGCGCTCCGCACCTCGGCACACCCGCACTTCCCCCTCCGCCCTCCCCCACCGGATCCGACCGCCCCGCCCGCGTACCCCCGGCCCGACGGTCAAGGCATGCGGATTCGGTCCGGCGCGCCACCCCGCCGACGGGCACCCGCTCACCCATTCATGTCCGAAGGCCTGCCCGCGCGATGTCTCACTACTTAAATCAAATCCTGAACTAAGCGGTCGCGGGGCCGTGTCCAGTCCTCCGGCATGCCCTCACGCACGCGTCGTCAACGACACGGGCGCGCCCACCTCGGGGACCGACACCGTCCCGTCCAAGGTCACGCGGTTCCCCTGGGCGTGACAGTGCCCCGCGCCGGATTCAGAACAGCCGCCCCTGCCCGTCGGGGGCGGTCCTGCGCGGGGTACGGCGCGGGCCGGGGCCCCGCACCGGGGCCTCCTCCCCGAACAGCGGCGCCGTGCCGCACTCGTCCGGCTCGGCCGGCACCACGACGGGGCCGGTTCCCACGTTGAGGCACAGCGGGGCGTCGAGGTCGAAGTCCCCGGGCGTCATGTCCGTCCAGTCGCGTTCCCGACGCTCACTCACCGACGCTCCGCTCCCCGTTCATCCGGCCAGGTTATCGGTCGTCCGGCACCCCGAGAACGGCGTGCTGCCCGGTGTCACCCGACGGTGAGACGCAGGTCACACTCCTGTTCCGGTCGCACGAGGCGGAGCCCGTCCGTCAGTGCCGTGTCACCACGGGAGACGACCGGGGAGATCATCGTGGAAGCGCGCCTCGACTTCTTCACCAGCCCCCTCGCGGCCAGGGGGCTGAAGCACATCGACTCGGCGGGCAGGGCGGTGGCGGACTCCGGGCTGCCGGGCGCCACCCAGGAACTGGTGAAGATCCGCGCCGGCCGGATCAACGGCTGCGGCTTCTGCACCGACATGCACACCAAGGACGCCGCCGCGGCCTGGTCGCCGCCTGGCGGGAGGCCACGGTCTTCACCGGGGCGGAGCGCGCCGCGCTGGAGCCGACGGAGCAGGGCACCCGGCTCGCCGACGCGGCCGGCGGCGTCGGCGACGAGGCCTGGGCGAACGCCGCCGAGCACTACGACGAGGACCGGCTCGTCGCCCTGGTCTCGCTGATCGCCGTCATCAACGCCTACAACCACGTCAACGTCATCAACCGGCAGCCCGCCGGCGACTACCGGCCCGGCCGCGCCCGCCCCGGCCCACGACGGGCCGGGACGGGCGTCCGGTCAGGCCTCCGCGCGCTTCGGCAGCCGCCAGCCGGGCCGCGGGAAGTGGCAGGTGTAGCCGTCCGGGTAGCGCTGGAGGTAGTCCTGGTGCTCCGGCTCGGCCTCCCAGAAGGGGCCGGCCGGCACGACCTCGGTCACCACGGCGCCCGGCCACAGCCCCGAGGCGTTCACATCGGCGATCGTCTCCTCGGCGACGCGCTTCTGCTCGTCGTCGACGTAGAAGATGGCGGAGCGGTAGCTCGTCCCGATGTCGTTGCCCTGCCGGTTCTTCGTGCTCGGGTCGTGGATCTGGAAGAAGTACTCCAGGATCGTGCGGTAGTCGGTGACGGCGGGGTCGTAGGTGATCTCGATCGACTCGGCGTGGGTGCCGTGGTCGCGGTACGTCGCGTTCGGCACGTCACCGCCGCTGTAGCCCACCCGAGTGGCCAGCACACCCGGGAAGGTGCGGATCAGCTCCTGCATGCCCCAGAAGCAGCCGCCCGCGAGCAGCGCCCTCTCCTCGTTCGTCGTCATCTTCGTCTCGCCCTTCTCCCACGTGTCCTGCGGCGTTCATCGGTGAGAACCGCACCGGCGACCCCATTGTTCCGGTTGTGCCGCCGCCTTCGGACAGCGGGCCGGGCAGCGGTGTACCGGCGAGTTCGCGCCTGTCCGGGTACGGCTCGTCCGCGACCGCACCGGGCGGGCGGCCACCCCGCACGAGGGCGGACGCGGACCGTTCCCCGTCGTGCGGTCCGCCGGACGCCGGGGCGCGCGGTGCACGGCGGACGGCGAGGTCGTCCGGACGGAACAGCCGTCCTCGGCCGGGAACGGCGAGTGGGCCGCGGGCCCGGCGGGCTCAGGCGAGCAGCGAGATGCGGGCCGTGATGCTCTTGCCGGCCGGCTCCTGCCGTACGTCCAGGGCCTGGGCGACGGCCATCACGATCTCCAGTCCGTGCTGGCCCACCCGGCCGGGGTCCGCGTCCCGGGCCACCGGCGGCGCGGGGTTGCCGTCCCGGACGACCACCTCGACGGCGTCGCCGGCCACCCGCAGGTCGAGGCCGACGGGACCCGGGGCGTACTTGCGGGCGTTGGTGACCAGCTCGCTGACCACGAGCTGGGTGATCTCCACCACGCGGGCCGACACCGCCAGGCCGTCCTCCGCCCGTGCCCGGGTCAGGAACGCGGCGGCGAGGTGGCGTGCCTGGGCTATCCAGGCGCCGTCGTCGTCCAGGGCGTACGAAGCCCGCAGCCGTGGCGCCCCTGGCACCGTGTCCCCCTCGTCGACTGGAACTGGTTCCATCCGGTCCGCCCTCACTCACCGATCACACCGCGCGACTACCCGCATCGCTCTCCCGCACGCCACCGAAGTGTGACAGGTGCCTCCGACATCTCAGCCCGCCAGGTGCCGTTCCAGCCAGTCGGCGGCGGTCCGGCGGAACAGGCGCCGGTTGTCGGAGCGGCGGAAGTCGTGGCCCTCGTGGCGCAGCAGGAGGCGTTCCGCCTCCAGTCCGCGCTCCCTGGCGGCCCGGACGAACTGCTCGGACTCCCCCGGAGGCACGTTGGTGTCGTGCTCGCCGTGCACGGCGAGGACCGGGACCCGCAGGGCGTCGATCCGGCTCATCGGCGACAGCGCGCGCAGCAGTTCCCGGTCGTGTTCCGGGTGGCCGTACTTGTGGGCGGCGGACTGCGCGATCCAGGGCTCGGTCCCGGCGAAGAAGGTGGTGAGGTCCGACATGCCGCAGACCGCCACGCCGGTGCGGAACAGGTCCGGGTGCCACACCAGGGACGCCATCACCAGGTAGCCGCCGTACGACCGGCCCATCACGGCCATCCGCCGGGGATCCGCGAGGCCCCGCACCATCACGTGCGCCGCGCAGTCCGCGACGTCGTTGATCGCGTCGAAGCGCCCCGTGCCCAGGTCGGCGTCGACGAAGGAGCGGCCGTGACCGGAGGAGCCGCGGACGTCGGGCGCGAAGACGTCCAGTCCCCTGCCGAGCAGTTCGAGGTAGAGCGGGTCGAGCACCGGGCGTTCCTGTTCCTCCGGTCCGCCGTGCAGGTGCAGGACGCACGGTGCCGGTTCGCCGGGCGAGCGGCCCGGGGCACGGTAGTACCAGCCGCCCAGGACCAGGCCGTCGCGGGCCACGGGGCTCATGGGCATCGGGCGCGCCGGCGTGCGGCCTTCGGGGAACGCGTCCTCGTCGCGCGAGGACCACGGGGTGCGCAGGGGCAGTCCGTGCGGCAGCCACCACACTCCGGGATGGCGCCGGGATCCGGACAGCGCGACGACGGGGACGTCGGGGTCGGCGGTGGGCTCGATGCGCGTGACCACCTCGTGGGGCAGCCCGACGGCCCGTGCGGCACCGGCGGAGGCGGACCGGGACGACGGGACGCCGGCCGGGAGGCCGGGCGACCGGGCGGCGGTCAGCTCGGTCACCTCCAGTTCGCTGACTCCGCGCACGTTCCACGCCAGCATCGCGCTGCGTCCGTCGCGCCCCAGGGCGAGCAGCTCCAGGCCGCAGTCGGGGCGCTGGGCGGCCACCGTGGTGCCGAGCAGGTGTCCCCGCGGATCGAGGTGCGCGGCGACGAGGGCGGCGTGTTCGCGGTCGCCGTCGCTGCGCAGCCACACGGTGCCGGCGTCCGGTGAGAAGCCGCCGATCCACGGGTCGCCGTCGGCGACCGGCAGCGCGCAGGTCACCACGCGGTCGCCGGTGCGGACGACGAGGGCCTCGCGGCGTCCGCGGGGGCCCCGGTACACCAGGGCGAGCCTGCCGTCCCGGCTGAGGTCGCACACGCGCTGGTTGGCCGCGCCGCGTTCGCTCGCCAGCAACACGGGGGCGCTCATGCCCTCGGGATCGACGAGATAGGCGGAGAGGGCCCTCGGTTCCGGTTCCCCGGCGGACGTCGTCCGGTCACCGTCGACGGCCCCCGTGGTGGGCCCGGGCCGCGGTGCGCCGGGTTCCAGCAGCACGGCACGCCCGTCGCGGCCCGCCCGGGCGGGGCGGGAGACGCCGTCCGCCCCGGGGCGGGCGGCGAAGGGCCGCCCGGGCGGGGCGGAATCGGTGACGGTCACCGCGACCGCCGAGCCGTCGTGCTGCCAGCAGCCCAGGCGTGCGGAGGTGCCCGGTTCGCCGCCGGCCAGCAGGCGCCGTCCGGTGCCGTCGGGGCGTACGCACAGGACGCTGGTGAGCTCGCCTCCGTCCGGCGCCACGGTGTAGGCGATCCAGCGCCCGTCCGGGGACCAGGACACCTCCGCGACCGGGTTCGGGTCGGCGTCGAGCCGGCGCACCTCCTCGCCGGCCACGGGGGCGGTCCACAGCTGTGGCACCCCGGCCCGGTCGCAGATGAAGGCGACGTGCCCGCCGCCGGGGTCGGCCGAGGGGTACCAGCAGCCGTGGACGGCCGGGGGCGGTACGTCGTACGGCGTCGAGGTGTCGGCGAGCGGGCCGGGCGCGGGTGCGGGAAGCGCCCGCGTGGTGGCGTCGGTGCGCGTCTCCATGGGCGTCAGCGGATCCCGTGCGTCTGCAGCCATGTCTCCAGCAGCGCGATCTGCCACAGCGTGTTCGCCCCTCGCCTGGTCCGGTGCGCGTTGGGTGCGGCGAGCAGTTCGGCGACGTACTCCTCGCGGAAGACGCCGCGGGCCCTGGCCTCGGGAGCGGTGAGGGTCTCGCGGACCCGCTGGAGGACGGGCCCGGCCATGTGCCTGATCGCCGGGACGGGGAAATAGCCCTTGGGCCGGTCGACGACCCGGCGCGGCAGGACCTTGCGGCCGGCGGCCTTCAGGACGCCCTTGCCGCCGTCCGCGAGCTTCAGCCCGGGCGGGCAGGCCGCGGCCAGCTCGACCAGTTCGTGGTCGAGGAACGGCACCCTGGCCTCCAGGCCCCAGTCCATCGTCATGTTGTCGACCCGCTTGACCGGGTCGTCGACCATCATCACGAGCGTGTCGAGGCGGAGATCGGCGTCGAGCGCCGTCTCGGCGCCCTGGGCCGCCATGTGCGCGCGCACGAATTCGGCGGAGACGTCACGGCCGGGCAGCAGGTCGGGGTGGACCATGGCCGCGAGGTCGGCGTGCGAGCGGTCGAAGTAGGTGTCGATGTACGCCTCGGCGGCGCGCGGGCGCGGCACGTCCGCCATCCGCGCGTACCAGTCGTACCCGGCGAACACCTCGTCGGCGCCCTGGCCGCTCTGCACGACCTTGACCTCCTTGGCCACCTGCTCGGACAGCAGGTGGAAGGCCACCACGTCATGGCTCATCATGGGCTCGCTCATGGCCCGGACGGCCCCGTCCAGGGCGCCGGCGACCCGGTCGGAGGGGACCATCAGCTGGTGGTGGCGGGTGTCGAAGTGCCGGGCCACGAGGTCGGAGTAGGGGAACTCGTCGCCCTCCTCGTCGCCCTCGGACTCGAAGCCGACGCTGAAGGTCGCGAGGTCCTGCTGGCCCTCGCCGGCCAGCAGGGCCACGATCAGGCTGGAGTCCAGACCGCCCGAGAGCAGCACTCCGACCGGCACGTCGGCGACCATGCGGCGGCGTACGGCGGTGCGCAGGGCGTCCAGCACGGTGTCGGTCCAGTCGTCGGCGTCGAGGCCGGCGTGCTCGGGGCGGCGGGTGTGGACGGGATGCCAGTAGCGGTGATCACGGTGGGTGCCGTCGGGCTCGACGACCCGCACCGTGGCCGGGGGCAGCTTGCGCACGCCCTTGAGGACGGTGTGGGGCGCGGCGACGGTGGCGTGCCAGCTGAGGTACTGGTGCAGTGCGACGGGATCCAGCGAGGTGTCGACGCCACCGGCCGCGAGCAGCGCGGGCAGGGAGGAGGCGAACCGCAGGCGTTCGGTCGTGCCGGACAGGTAGAGCGGCTTGACGCCCAGCCGGTCGCGGGCCAGGACGACACGCCCGGTGTCCTGCTCGACGACCACGAAGGCGAACATGCCGTGGAAGCGCTCGACGCAGTCGGTGCCCCACTGCAGGTAGGCCTTGAGCACCACCTCGGTGTCGGACTGCGAGAAGAAGCGGTGGCCGAGCGCGTGCAGTTCGTCCCGCAGCTCGCGGTAGTTGTACACGCAGCCGTTGAAGACCCCGGCGAGACGGGCACGCGGGTCGGTCATGGGCTGGGCGCCGCTGTCCGACAGGTCGATGATCTTCAGCCGGCGGTGTCCGAGGGCCACGGGCCCCTGGGACCACAGGCCGCGTCCGTCGGGGCCGCGCGGCGCCAGGCGGTCGGTCATGCGCTCCAGCGCCGCGATGTCCGGCTGCCCGCCGTCGAACCGGATCTCCCCGCAGAGGCCGCACATCAGTGGTCCCTCCTTTCCCTCGGGTTCCGGTCCTGGGACGGGGGCGAAGGGACGTGCGTACTGCTGGACATGACGGTGTGACCCTCTCCTTGGTCAGGGGATGGCGGATGCGCAGGGGGCGGCCGAGGGGCCGGCGGCCCGTCCGGATCAGCCGGGTGTGCCCGGTGTCGTCGCCGAGTGGACGCGGGCCGGGGTCCGGCCGGGGCCGCGCGGGGCGTCCGGGGGCCGGTGACGGCGGACGGGGGCGCTGGGCGCGAGGCGGTCGCCGCGGGTCTCGGCGACCAGCATGTCGACGCCGGCGAGCAGGTCCCGGGCCTCCCGCCGCAGCCGGTGCGCCGCGCCGCCCGTCGCGAGGACCTCTTCGAGCAGCGTGCGCACGGTGGCGAAGTCGCCGGACGCCTCCAGCGCCGGGCGCAGCCGGTGCAGCATCCCGCGCACCACCATGGGGGCCGGAGTCGCGCGGCGGGTCTCCGGATCGACGAGCCGGCCTTCCAGTCCCGAGCGCGCGGCACGCCAGGTGGCGGCGCGCAGCCACTCGTGGTGTCCGTCGCACCCGCGGCCCGATCCGCGCTCCAGACGGTCGCAGGCGTCGCGCACCAGCGCACGGAACAGCCCGGCGACCAGCACCACGGTCTCGGCGCGCGGGCAGGCGTCGCAGACCCGCAGCTCCAGCGTGCGCTGGTGGGCCGACGGCCGTACGTCGTGGTAGAGCATCCCGGGGTCGCTGATGACGCCCGAGCCGATCAGCTCCGTCATCGCGGCGTCGTAGTCGGCGGCGCTCCCGTAGCACCCGGCGGGGCCCGCGGTCGGCCACCGCTGCCACAGCATGGTGCGCCAGCTGGCGTATCCGGTGTCGGAACCGAACCAGAACGGTGAACTGGCCGACAGGGCCAGCAGCGGCGGCAGCCAGGGCGACACCAGGCACATGGCGCGTACCGCGGTGTCCCGGTCCGGCACGTCGACGTGCACCTGGGCGCTGCAGATGAGCTGTTCGTCGGCGACCCGGCGGTAGTCGTCGGCCATGCGCCGGTAGCGGGGATCCGCGGTGACGTCGTGGAAGGCGGCGTCGGCCAGCGGAACGGTGCCCGCGGCCACGACGGCCAGGCCCAGGGAGGAGGCCGCCGCGTCCAGCCGGCGCCGGCTGCCGGACAGGTCCGCGAAGAGGGCGTCCAGCGTGTCGTGGACCCGGCTGTTGCTCTCCACGGCCGACCGCTGCAGCTCGCTGCCGAACCCGGATCCGCCGAGCCGGCCGAGCAGCTCGTCGGCACGTGGCACGAGCCGGCCGCTCTCCACGTCCAGGACGTGAAACTCTTCCTCTGCTCCGATGCGCACCGTCACCGCTGGTCCCCTTGCCCTCGTTCCGTGCCGTCTCCGCACGGCTCCTGGGATCACCTGCGGTGGATTCGGCACGTCCCGGGTGCCCCGGATGCGACGGACGCAATCGGCTCGCGGCCCCCCGCGCTCGAACGAGCGGCCGGACTTCCGGAGGAGAGGTAAGTCCCCTGCCCGGCTAGGCGTCGCGAATGTCGAATACTTGATCGAGGCCGGTCATGTTCAGCAGGCGCCGCATGTTGACCGACACGGCCACGAGAACGAGCCGGGCGTCGACCGAGACGACGTGGTTGCGGACGGCGATCAACGCGGTGATGCCGCTCGAGTCGCAGAACGACAGTTTGCCCAGGTCCACCGCCAGGAGCCGCCCGGCCGGCAGAGCGGCCTCCCGCGCGGCGTGGCGCAGTCGCTGCGCGTTGGTGTGGTCGAGGTCGCCGGCGACCTCGAGGACGAGAGCGGCGGGCGTGGGGGACGCGGTGATCGTCAGAGATGTCGTCACGAGGTTCGGAATCCGGTGTCGGTGCGGGCGGGCGGGCCGATGGCGAGCAGGGCGGTGTCGTCGTCCAGACCATCGCCGAAACCTTTCAGCAGGTCCGTCAGGGCGTGAACCACGCGGTGGGGACCCGAGGGGGCGAGGCCGGCGGCGAAGGACTCCAGGGCCTCGTAGCCGTACAGCTCCCGGTCGGGGCCGATACGCGCCTCGGTGAGGCCGTCGGTGTACAGCAGCAACGTGTCGCCCGGGTGCAGGGTGGTGCCGACCGGGACGAACTCCGCCCCGGGAAGAGCTCCGACGAGCATGCCGCCCCGGGTCGACAGATACTCCACCCGGCCGTCCGCGCGCAGGACCAGCGCGGGAGGGTGGCCGCCGGAGGCCAGGCGGACCTCCACCGTGTCCCCCGCGCGTTCCAGGACACCGGACACCACGGTGCAGTACCGCGGATCGTCACCGGTGTACCGGTCCCGCAGGACCGTGTCGAGCACATGCAGGTTGGCGACGGGATCGGAGTCGTGGAGCACGGTGGCGCGCAGGGTGTGGCGGATCAGCGAGGTCAGCGCGGCGGCCTGCGGCCCCTTGCCGCACACGTCGCCGAGGAAGAACGCCGACCGGTCGCCGTCGAGCGCGAACAGGTCGTAGAAGTCGCCGCCCACCTCCATCGGGGAGGCCGTGTGGTAGTGGCAGGCCGCCTCCACACCGGGTATGTCGGGCAGGTCCGCGGGCAGCAGACTGCGCTGGAGCACGGCCAGCGCCTCGCGCAGCGCCTCGCGGTCGGCCTCGGCCTGCCGGCGGGCCTCCTCGGCCGCGCGGCGGGCGCGCAGCAGCTCCTCCTCGTAGGCGCGCCGGTCCGTGGCGTCGAAGACGGTGGTCCGGATCAGCAGCGGCTCACCGTCGTCGCTCTTCTTGACGGTCGAGGTGATCAGCACCGGCAGCCGGGAACCGGATGCGCCCTTCATCTCCAGGGCGATGCCGCCGAGGCGCCCCTGCATGCGCAGCAGGGGGGCAAAGTGCGTCTCGTGGTAGAGCCTGCCGCCGACGGTGAGCAGGTCGCTGAAGCGCATCCGGCCCACCACCTCGTCGCGGGACAGACCGAGCCAGCCCAGCAGGGTCGCGTTGATCTTGGCGATGGTGCCGTCCATCAGGGTGGACAGGTAGCCGCACGGCGCCGACTCGTACAGCTCCTCGGCCGAGTCCTCCAGCAGCGCGCTGAAGGCCGCGCGCGTGCCGGGCACGCCCGTGCCCGGCTCCTCCGAACCACCTGCCCCCCGGTTCATCGGCCGAGGGCCGACACGAACGCGCGGATCGCCGCGGCGGTGGCCTCCGGGGCGCTCAGCTGGGGGCAGTGACCGGTGGCGTCCAGAGTGACCAGTTCGCTGCCGGGAATCGCGGCGTGGACGTACGCCCCGACCTCCGGAGGTGCGATGACGTCCTGTTCGCACTCCAGGATCAGCGTGGGCACGGTCACGCCCGCGAGATCCTCGCGGCTGTCGGACAGGAACGTCGTGCGCGCGAAGACCCGGGCGATGTCCGGGTCGGTGGCGCAGAAACTGTTGGTGAGCTCCTCGCCCAGCTCGGGCCGGTCCGGGTTGCCCATGATCACCGGAGCCATGGTCGCCGACCAGCCCAGGTAGTTGGACTCCAGGGACTCCAGGAGCTCGTCGATGTCCTCCGCGCTGAAGCCGCCGCGGTAGCCGTCCTCGTCGATGTAGCACGGCGACGGGCACACCATGACCAGGGAGCCGATCCGGTCCGGGGCCGCGGCCCGGGCCAGCACGCCGGCCATCGCGCTCACGGAGTGGCCGACCACGACCGCGTCCCGGAGGTCGAGCTCCTCGCAGACCTCCACCACGTCACGGGCGTAGCCCTCGAGGGAGGAGTAGCGCTCCTCCCTCCAGGCCGACAGGTCGGAGCGGCCCGCGCCCACGTAGTCGAAGAGCACCACCCGGAAGTCCTGGGCCAGTGCGGGTTCGACGAGGCGCCACATGTTCTGGTCGCAGCCGAATCCGTGCGCCAAGACCACCGTGCGGCCGGAGGCGCGCCCGGTCACACGGATGTTGTTCCTGCGGTGGATGCTCATCCGCCCATGCTCGCACGCCGGGCGGGGAAACCGTCGGCGAGCCTCAGGGGCGGTCGTCGTCCGCCGGGGCGCCCGGGGGCGCGGCGCCGGTCCTCGCCTCCAGCGCGCGCAGCACGGCCACCATGTCCTCGCCCCCGTGGCCGGCGGCCACGGTCTCGTCGAAGAGGGTGTGGCAGACGTCGAGGAGCGGGGAGGCCAGGCCGGCCCTGCGGGCGGCCTGGGCGATCAGGCGGTTGTTCTTCAGCACGTCCGCGGCGGCCGCCTGGACCGCGAAGTCACGGGCGAGCAGCTTGGGCGCCTTCATCCGGGAGACGGCGCTGGCCATCGGGCCCGCGTCCAGGACGTCGAGGAAGCGGCGGCGGTCGAGCCCGTGCCGGTCGGCGAAGTGGAACGCCTCGGTCAGGCCGGTGACCTGGGTGATCAGGAACAGGTTCACCGAGAGCTTCATCAGCAGTGCGCCCGGCACCGCACCGCAGTCGAACGTCTCGCGGCACATCGGGGCGAGCAGGGGCCGCACGGCCGTCGCGGCGCGGGCGTCGCCCGCCAGCATCGCGACCAGCCGCCCCTGTTCCGCCGGGACCCGGGAGCCGGAGACCGGGGCCTCGGCGTAGGCGCCGCCCGCCGCACGGACGGCGTCCTCCAGGGCTGCCGAGTACTCCGGCGAGGTCGTGCCCATGTGGACGACGGTGCGTCCGGCGACGCGGGCGGCGAAGTCCGGGGTGCCGCGCCCCAGCACCGCGTCGACGGCCGTCTCGTCGGCCAGCATCAGGATCACGGTGCCGGCCTTCCGGAAGACCTCGCCGGCGCTCCCGGCCACCTCGGCCCCGGCCTCGCGCAGGGGGGCGCACCGGCCGCGGGTGCGGTTCCAGACGACGAGGGGCGTTCCGGCGCGGACGAGGTTGAGCGCCATGGGCCGGCCCATGACTCCGAGTCCGATGAAACCCACGCGCACGACGCACCGCCGTTCCCGGGCCGCGCCGAGGCGGCGTCTCGCCCTATGACCGCTGTCATAGTAGCGGCCGCCATGACGGCGGTCATAGGGTGGGGGCGGGAGAATCGCGGCGTGGCGGGAGGGCGCGATGGCGGTGTCCGGACGGGGACCGCGGGAGCGGATGGTCTTCAGCGCGGCCCAGCTCATCCGGCGCGACGGGGTCGCCTCGACGGGGATGCGCGAGGTGGCCGCGCACGCGCGGGCGCCGCGCGGATCGCTCCAGCACTACTTCCCGGGCGGCAAGGAGCAGCTCGTCAACGAGGCGGTGGGATGGGCGGGCCGGTACGCGGCCGGGCGCGTCGCCCGGTTCCTCGCCGCGCTGCCCGAGCCGACGCCCGGCGGGCTGTTCGCGCAGATGGTCCGGCAGTGGACCGACGAGTACGCGAGCACCGGCTTCGGGGGCGGCTGCCCGGTCGCCGCCGCCACGGTGGACTGCGCCGGGTCCACCGCGTCGACCCGCGAGGCCGTGTCGGCCGCCTTCGCCGGATGGACCGGCGCGGTGGCCCTGGCCCTGTCGGACATGGGCGTCCCCGCCGAACGCGCCCGGCCCCTCGCCACCCTGATGATCAGCTCGCTGGAGGGGGCGATCCTCATGGCCCGCGCCGAGCGGGACGTCCGCCCCCTGACGGCGGTCTCCCGCGAACTCGGCCCGTTCCTGGACTCGGCGGTGGACGCGACCGGCTGACGCCGTCTTTTACTAGAGTGAGCGCGCCAGTATCCGGTGATCCGTGGATCAGTGAGGTAATCGCGCATCATGTCGACCGAAACGTTTGAGTTCCAGGTAGAGGCCCGTCAGCTGCTCCAGCTGATGATCCACTCGGTCTACTCGAACAAGGACGTCTTCCTCCGTGAACTCGTCTCCAACGCCTCCGACGCGCTCGACAAGCTGCGTCTGGCCAAGCTGCGGGACGACTCGCTCGACGCCGACGTCTCCGACCTGCACATCGAGCTCGAGACCGACAAGGACGCCCGCACCCTCACCGTGCGGGACAACGGCGTCGGCATGTCGTACGACGAGGTCGGGCAGCTCATCGGCACGATCGCCAACTCGGGCACCGCCCAGTTCCTGCGGGAGGCGCAGGAGGGGGCCGGGACGGAAGGGCTGATCGGCCAGTTCGGCGTCGGCTTCTACTCGGGCTTCATGGTCGCGGACGAGGTCACCCTGCTCACCCGGCGCGCGGGTGAGGGGCAGGGCACCCGGTGGACGTCGCGCGGCGAGGGCACGTACACCCTGGAGCGGGTCGACGACGCGCCGCAGGGCACCTCGGTCACCCTGCACCTCAAGCCGGCCGACCCCGACAACCAGCTGCACGACTACACCTCGGTGTGGAAGATCAAGGAGATCGTCAAGCGCTACTCGGACTTCATCACCTGGCCGGTCCGGCTCGTCGGGGAGACGGGCGAGGACGGCGCGGCGGCCGGGCCCGAGACGCTGAACTCGATGAAGGCGCTGTGGGCGCGCTCGCGCGAGGAGGTGTCCGAGGAGGAGTACCACGAGCTGTACAAGCACATCGGCCACGACTGGCGCGAACCGCTGGAGACCATCCAGCTGCAGGCCGAGGGCACCTTCGAGTACCAGGCCCTGCTGTTCGTCCCGTCGCACGCCCCGCACGACCTGTTCACCCAGAACTTCAGGCACGGTCTGCAGCTGTACGTGAAGCGCGTCTTCATCATGGACGACTGCGAGGCGCTGCTGCCGCCGTACCTGCGGTTCGTCAAGGGCGTGGTCGACGCCCAGGACCTCTCGCTGAACGTGTCCCGCGAGATCCTCCAGCAGGACCGGCACATCCGGATGATGCAGCGCCGGCTCACGAAGAAGGTGCTGGCGTCGGTCAAGAGCATGATGACCGGTGACGCCGAGCGGTACGCCACGTTCTGGCGGGAGTTCGGCGCGGTGTTGAAGGAGGGCCTGGTCACCGACCCCGACAACCGTGACGCCCTCCTCGCGGTGACCTCGTTCGCGACCACGCGCGGGGACGACGGCACGACCACGCTGAAGCAGTACGTGGAGCGGATGCCGGACGGACAGGACGGCATCTGGTTCATCACCGGCGAGTCCCGGGAGAGCATCGACAACTCCCCGCACATGGAGGCGTTCCGGGAGCGCGGCATCGAGGTGTTGCTGCTCACCGATCCCGTCGACGAGGTGTGGGTCGACGCCGTGGGCGAGTACGAGGGCAAGCGGCTTCGGTCGATCGCCAAGGGCGAGGTCGACCTCGGCGCACGGGAGGACGACCAGAGTGAGGGCGAGCGGGAGCAGCAGGCCGAGGAGTACGCGGGTCTGCTCGGCTGGATGCGGGAGCGGCTGGACGAGGACGTCAAGGAGGTGCGGCTGTCGACGCGTCTGACGGTGTCCCCGGCCTGCCTCGTCGCCGACGCGGACGATCTCACGCCGGCGCTGGAGAACATGTACCGGGCCATGGGCCAGGAGGTGCCGCGCGCCAAGCGCGTCCTCGAGCTCAACCCGGATCACGCGCTGGTGAAGGGTCTGAACGAGGCGTACGGGGAGCACGAGGACCGCTCGGAGCTCACTGACACCGCCGAACTCCTGTACTCCTTGGCCGTGTTGGCGGAGGGAGGCCGACCGAAGGACCCGGCGCGCTTCGTGCGGCTGATGGCGGACCGGCTGGAGCGCACCCTGTGACGTGCCCGTGATCACAGGTGTGCCGGTTCGGCCGGCCCCGGTCTCCGGGCGGCCGCCCGGAGACGCCGGCCGCGGCGGGTCGCTCCCCACGGCTTGAGGACCGAGATCACCGTCATGAAGACGGAGGCGGTCAGGGAGACGACCGGCCCCATCAGAACGTCGCCGCCGTCGGGCAGCGGATGCCCGGCGGCCACGGCCGCCGCCTTCACGCCCGGCCGCAGTGCGAAGGCCGTGGCGGTGGTCGTGGCCGGGGTGAGCCAGAAAGTGGTCCAGACCCGGCGGTGCCTCGCCGGCCCCCAGGACGTGCCCGGGGACAGGACGAGACCGCTGAGGAGCGTCAGGAGGGCGAGGGACAGCAGGAGCCGGTCCGCGAAGAGCTTCATGGCCCGGACGGACGCCTCCACCACGGCCGCGGACCCGCTGGTGTTCGCGGTGACGCCGAGCTCGAGCAGTCCGGCGGTGAGTCCGAGCCGGCCCGCGGAGGCGAGGACGTGGACGACGAGGTGGGCCCGGCGTACGGGGCGGCTGGGTTTCACACGGCCCACGGTGCCGGGCCCGGGCGGCGCGGACATCCGACGGCGGGAGCAACCGCGCGTACGGACGTCGGCGTACGCCGGACGCGGTCAGCGCCCGCGCAGCCGGCCCACCCCCGTCAGGGCGCGCCGGGCCGCCTCGGCCAGCCGGGGGTGGCCGCGCACGAAGCGGCGGGCGGTCCGCGCCGGCTCCCGGCCCAGCCGGTACGCGGCCCCGCCCGGTCCCGGACGTACCACGGTACCTTCGTAGACCGGGAGTTCGCGGGTCTTGAGGGAGTCCTTGTAGCGGGCGGGGCCGCTGCCCAGGTCGACGGTGCGGATGCCGTCGGCGGCAGCCGCCTGGAGCATCCGCAGGTGCAGCACCAGTCCGGGCGAGTACCGGCCGTGGTCACGGTCGTACGCGGGGAACCACCAGGACAGCACGGTGGCCGAGCGCAGGCCGAAGTGGGCGGCCACGGGGCGGCCGCCCGCGTACAGCACGGAGAGCAGTCCGCGGCACTCGGGATCGTCGCCGTGCGCCAGCAGGTCCACCAGCCGGGTGATCCACTGCTGGGCGAACCGGTCCCGGCGGCCCGTCCGCCGGTACTGGGCGGATTTCCAGCGCATCAGCGCCCGTAACGCCTCGGGGTCCCGTGCGTCGTACACGAACCGCACCTCGCCGACCTGCCGGGCGAGCCTGCGTTCCTTGGCCAGGGTCTGCTTGAGGAAACCGGGGGAACGGACGCGCAGCCCGTCGGTGTAGTGCTCGTATCCCCGGTCGAGGTCGACGACCGGGCTCGCGAGTTCCTCGACGGCGTGCGGTACGAAGAGGTGCTGACCGGCCTCCAGGTTGTCGAACTCCCACGAGGAGAGCGCGCAGGCCGCGAGCAGGGTGCGCGGGTCGAGCCGGAGGCCGGGGCGCAGGACGGCGCCCTGGCTGTCCGACACCCCGAGCCCGATGGCCCGGCCCCGGCCCAGCGGCCCCTTCTCGTACGGGAGGAAGCCGACGGGTGTCCCGTCGTCCTGCAGTACGGCCACCCTGGCGCCGGACCTGACCTGTCCGACGGCCGTCGTGAACACCGGGTCGAGAAACGGGTTCTCCGGTGCGCCGGACTCGGCGCGCAGGTCTCTCCACGTCTTGTGCTCGCTCGGCCCGAGCTCGTCGGGCCGCACCACGAGAACGCGCTTTCCGTACATGTGTGTGCCTCCTGTGTCGTCACGGTTTCCGGGACACGAGAAGGCCTGCTCGTCACCGTGGACCGGCTCGGGGAGCACGCGGCGGGCGGGACCCGGCCGCACGGCGCAGGCCTCGGGCGGTACCGCGGTCGCTCAGCAGCGGAATGTCTGCAGGCCGGCGGCGCTGGGGGCCGGACCGGCCGGGCCCCGGTCCGGTGGCGGTCCCACCGGGTACGGCCGGGGAGCGGATCGTCGCCGCACGCCGGCCGTCGGGTGGGCGGGGCCGGCCGCTCCGGCCGCCCCCGAGGCCCTCGGCGGGCGGGCGAGGGGCCGGTGGAGCGAGGTGCCGTCCTCGCCGGGCAGGGGTTCGCCGACGGCCTCGGGCATGTCGGCGGGCCCGGGAACAGCCCCGGCCGGACCGTGCTGCTGTGCGGCGGGGTGCGCCGGGGCGGGCCGGTCCGCCGCCGGTGCCGGGGAGCACAGGGTCCAGAGCAGCATCGAGGCCAGCAGTACGACCGCTGCCGCCGCCCGTCGAGACCGCACCGGTCACCCCTTCGGCATGCGTCCGGCGGGGGTGGGTACACCGGGTCGGCGCCGGGCGGGCCCCCACGCATGTGCGCCCGGCACGTCTTCCAGTAGCGCCGAGCGCGTCCCGCTCCGTCAAGCCCCCCGCGTCGCGAGGCGGCGCACTCGGTGCGCACCGGCCGCGGTGTCTCCCGCGGGCCCCGCACTTCGCGCCGGGGTGCGCGTCCCGGCGGGTGGCGAGGACCGCCCCCCTCCGTCCATCTGTCCGTCCGTTCGGGCGGGCTCCTGCCGCCAGGATGATGTTTCGGCCGAAGCCGCGGCGTGCCCCCCGCCTGCTCCGGGCACCTGTGATCGGTGACTTCCCCCGACTACCTCTTCACCCTGCTCGGGGCCGGTGCCCTCGGCGCGGCCCTGCTGCCCCGGCTGGTGGCCCGCAGACCACTGTCCCTCCCGCTGGTGTTCCTCCTCTGCGGAGTCGCCCTCCAGCTGCTGCCCCTGCCCATGCCCGAGATCGACCCGGTGGCGGACCGGACGTGGGTGGAGCACGTCACCGAGATCTGTGTGATCGTCTCCCTCATGGGCGCCGGTCTCGCCCTGAACCGGCCGTTCGGCCGCCGGCGCTGGCGGGGCACCTGGCGGCAGCTGGGCGTCACCATGCCGTTGACCATCGCGGCCGTGGGCCTCCTGGCCTGGGGCCTGCTCGACTGGCCGCCGGTCGCCGCGCTGCTGCTGGCGGCCGTGCTGGCGCCGACCGATCCGGTGCTCGCCTCGGAGGTGCGGGTGGGCGCGCCCACCGACTCCGAGCACGACGAGGACGAGGTGCGCTTCACGCTGACCAGCGAGGCCGGGCTGAACGACGGTCTCGCCTTCCCCTTCGTCATGGCGGCCGTCGCGCTCGCCGCCGCGGGCGGACGTCCCACCGGCGACGGGATCGCCCACTGGGCGCTGGTCGACGTGCTGTACAAGTGCGCGGTGGGCGTGTCCGCGGGGCTCGCCGTCGGCGCGCTGCTCGGGTGGCTGTTCTTCCGGGCGGGCCGGCGGGTGATGCGGCTGTCCGAGCACCGGGAGGGGTTCGTCGCCATCGGCGCCACGTTCCTCGCCTACGGGGTGACGGAGCTGCTGCACGGCTACGGCTTCGTGGCCGTGTTCGTCACCGCCTGCCGGATCCGCGGGGCGGAGCGCGCCCACGGCTACCACGTGGTGCTGCACGATTTCGTGGAGCAGGTGGAGCGGCTGCTGACCGCCGCACTGCTGTTCCTGCTCGGCGTGTTCGTCGCGCAGGGCGGTCTGGCGTCGCTGACCTGGCAGGGGGCGGCCGTGGGTCTGCTGCTGCTGTCGGCGGTCCGGCCGCTGACGGCGTGGGCCGCCCAGTTCGGCACGTCCGCCGGACCGCGGGAGCGGGTGGTGATCGCCTTCTTCGGGATCCGCGGCATCGGCTCGCTGTTCTACCTGGCCCACGCGCTCGGCACCCCCGGTTTCGGCGTCCCGGCCGAGCAGTTGTGGGCGGTGGTGACCTTCACGGTGCTGGCGTCCGTCGTACTGCACGGGGTGAGTGCCACCCCCGTCATCTCACGCCTCGACCGGCTGCGGGCCCACCGGGCCCGGGCGGGCGGTACGAAACCGGAGCCGGACGAGGACGATGTGGCGGGCGAACGCCTCTGACCGCTCCTCCTCCCTGAGGGAGGGTGACTCCCGCCGAGGGCAAGGGAATTGGGCCCTGCATTGGCATAGACCTGACACCACTCGGCTGGTTAAGCTCTGCTCAACTCAGGCTGAGAGCGCTCTCACACTGCGGTTGTTCCACCCCCACCTTGCTGGAACGACGAAGGGCACCTTCCATGAGACGCACCCGACTCACGCATACCGGCGTGGCCGCTCTGCTCATGATCGGCAGCTGGACCGCCGCCGGTACCCTGCCGGCCTCGGCGCAGGACGCCCCCGGCTCCCCCGCCGCCCGCGCCGCCGACTCCGCGCCCGCCTCCGACGGTCTGCTCCAGGCGATGCAGCGGGACTTCGGACTGACCCGCGCCGAAGCGGAGGAGCGGCTGGCCGCCGAACGCGAGGCCACCGCGCTCGCGCCCGAGGCCCGTAGGACCGCCGGACCGGCGTACGGCGGCGCCTGGTTCGACGCGAAGAGCGAGAAACTGACCGTGGCCGTCACCCCGGACGCCGACGCCTCGACGGTACGGTCCCTGCGCGCGTCCGGCGCGGCCGTCCGCACCGTCGAGCACAGCGCCCGGCAGCTCGACGCGGCCAAGTCCCGTATCGACCGCCTCGACGCGCCCTCGGGCGTCAGCAGCTGGGCCGTCGACCCGGCCGCCAACACGGTCGTCGTGAACGTCGTCGCCGACAAGCGCGCTGACAACGATGTCCGCTCCTTCGTGGACGAGGCCCGCGAGGCCGGCCCGGTCACCGTGCGGACCGTGGGGGCCGCGGCGGAGACCTTCGCCGCCGGGACGGTGGGCGGCGACCCGTACTACACCGGCAACGTCCGCTGTTCCATAGGCTTCTCGGTGCACGGCGGCTTCGTCACCGCCGGGCACTGCGGCGGCGTCGGCGGCCAGGTCAGGGGCTGGGACGGCTCGTACATCGGCAACTTCCAGGGCTCCTCGTTCCCGGGCAACGACTACGCCTGGGTGAACGTGGGCAGCGGCTGGTGGACGGTGCCGGTGGTGCTCGGCTGGGGCACGGTGTCGGACCAGCTGGTGCGCGGCTCGGCGGAGGCGCCGGTCGGCGCCTCGATCTGCCGCTCCGGCTCCACGACCCACTGGCACTGCGGCAACGTGCTGGCCAAGAACGAGACGGTCAACTACAGCCAGGGCGCGGTGTACCAGATGACGAAGACGAGCGTCTGCGCCGAACCGGGTGACTCGGGCGGCTCCTTCATCAGCGGCGACCAGGCGCAGGGCGTCACCTCCGGCGGCTGGGGCAACTGCTCCGGTGGGGGCGAGACCTGGTTCCAGCCGGTCAACGAGATCCTCAACCGCTACGGGCTGACCCTGCACACGGCCTGACCGGTCACCACGCGGGAGCGGGCCCCGCCGGGCGACCGGCGGGGCCCGCTCCCGTGTGCGCCCGGCACCTCCCGCGAAAGTTACCGTGCCGTAACTTACTCATGGGTTACCGACGGTAAGTAAGCGCTGCTAGTTTCCGGTTCACCTTCCTGGAGCAGAGCGAGGAGTGAGCCGTGAGCCGCATCAGCAGCGTGCTGACCACCGTGGTCGCCACGACCGCCTGTGTCTGCGTGTCCGCGCCGCCCGCCGCCGCGAGCGACCCCGTGGTGTCGCGGGGCGTCACCATCCCCGCCTTCTACACCCCGCCCGCCGAACTGCCCGCGGGCGACGGCGTACTGGTCCGCCACGAGCCACTGCGTCTCGGACTGAGCCTGCCCGGCCTGGACGGCCGCACCCTGCCCGGCACCGCGACCCGCCTGATGTACACCTCCACCGACTCCAGCGGGCAGCCGGTGGCCGTCACCGGGGCCTACATCGAGCCGTCCGCCGGCTGGAAGGGCGACGGTCCGCGTCCCCTGGTGGTCGTCGGCTCCGGAACCATGGGCCAGGGCGACCAGTGCGCGCCCTCGCTGGCCCTGCAGAACCCGCTGACCCTGACCGGGGAGACGCTGTCCGTCGGATACGACAACCTGGCCGTCTACCGGATCCTGGCCACCGGCGCCGCCGTCGTGGTGACCGACTACGTCGGGCTCGGGGCGACCGACCGGCTGCACACCTACGTCAACCGGCTCGACCAAGGGCACGCCATGCTGGACGCGGCCCGCGCGGCCCGCTCCGTGCCGGGCGCGTCGGTCACCGCCGACTCGCGCGTGGGCCTGTACGGCTACAGCCAGGGCGGCGGGGCCAGCGCGTCCGCCGCCGAACTGCACTCCGCCTACGCGCCCGAGGTGAACCTCGTCGGCACCTACGCCGGCGCGCCGCCCGCCGACCTGACGGCGGTCATGAAGGGCATCGACGGCAGCGCCCTGGCGGCCGCGCTGGGCTGGTCGATCAACGGTTTCGCCCAGGCGGAGCCCGCGTTGAAGGAGGTCGTCGACCAGCACGTCAACGCCACCGGCCGAAGCGCCCTCGACGACATCGGCACCAGCTGTGTCGGGGACGCGATCCTCAGCCACGGCTTCACCAAGAGCACCAAGTGGACGAAGGACGGCAGCTCGCTCGCCGACGTCATCGCCGACGAGCCGGACGCCCGGGCCGTCCTCGACGAGCAGCGCATCGGCAGGCTCGAGCCCACCGGACCGGTCCGCCTGGTCACCGGCGTCCAGGACGACATCGTGCCGCACGCACAGGCCCGTCAACTGGCCCTGGACTGGTGCCGCAAGGGCGCCGACGTCACCTACAGGGCCGTCGCGCTGCCCAACCTCGGCGACAAGATCCTCACCAACCACCTCGTACCGCTGCTCACCGACCAGGGTGACGCGGTGGAGTGGCTGACCGACCGGCTCGAGGGCGAGCCGGCGCGCTCCAACTGCTGGACCATGCCGGTCCAGCCCTGAACCGCCGGCAACGCGGCGAGCCCCGTCCCGAAGTTCCGGGACGGGGCTCGAACGGAGCGCCGGGCAGGCCTTGCACCTGCATCTCCCCGCAGGAAGCGGGGCGTCTTTCCTTGGACCACCAACGCAGAGTCGGGCTTGGGAGATTTCCGTCGCCGTGACCTGGGACAACCATAGCGGTGATCGCCTCAGTAGTCACATCGGTTCACATCCGTCCCAGGAGTGCCCCGGCGGGAGCTCCCTCGAAGTTCCGCTCGACCTGCGCCTTCTCCGCCGCGCTCGGATAGGGGTTGGTGCACGAGGTTCCGGCGCTGGCGCCCGACATCAGGCTGGAGCAGGGGCCGGGCTTGCGGTCCGGCAGGCCCAGCATGTGGCCGAGTTCGTGGGCCGCGATACGGATCGTGGAGTGGCCCTGGTCCACGGCCTGGCGTCCGATGTGGACGGTGCCGTTGCCCATCGAGGTGGGGACGGAGCGGGGCCAGCCGTCGTCCGCCACGATCCGCACGTCGGCGCGCTGCCCGGACGCGGCCGGACGCAGCTCGACGGTCTCGACGCTCTCGTTCCAGATCGCCGCTCCCCTCTCGACCGCGGCCTTGAACTCCGCGGCGCCGCTCGCGTCGTAGGTGACCACGTCGTCGGCCACCTGGCGCTGGGCCGTTCCGACGGACGAGACGGGCGCGACGGCCACGGCCGGGCCGTTGAGCAGCGGGCCGGACAACACGAGTACCGCGGCCAGGCCGCCGGTCAGCGTACGGACTCTCATGGTCGGTCTCCTTGTGGGGGCGGGCGGTTGCGCTCATGCCGCTTCCGCTTTCGCCTGCCCGCCGGCACGGACTCCAATCCGTCGTCGCGGCCACCCGCCGATTCAGAAGCCGCGCTGCTGAATTCCATGGAAGGGATCGGTTGGACTTCCCGATCGGGCGGGGGCACTGTGGCAAGGATCGACACCGTCCCACGGGACACCCCCACTCGCGTCACCGGAGAACCGCCGATGAACCACATCGCCCGCCCCGAGCGTTACGACGGCACCATGCGCTACCGGCGCACCGGCCGCTCGGGACTCGACCTCCCCCTGCTGTCCCTGGGCTACTGGCACAACTTCGGCGACGACAGGCCCTTCGAGACGCAGCGCGAGATCGCCCTGCGCGCCTTCGACCTGGGCATCACCCACCACGACCTGGCGAACAACTACGGCCCGCCCTACGGCTCCGCCGAGATCAACTTCGGCCGGCTGATGAAGCGGGACCTCGCGCCGTACCGGGACGAGCTGGTGGTCTCCACCAAGGCCGGCTGGGACATGTGGCCCGGCCCGTACGGCCAGGGCGGCGGCTCCCGCAAGTACCTGCTGGCCTCGCTGGACCAGTCGCTGAAGCGCATGGGCCTGGAGTACGTGGACATCTTCTACTCGCACCGGCTGGACACCACCACTCCGCTCGAGGAGACGATGGGCGCCCTCGACACGGCGGTCCGCCAGGGCAAGGCGCTCTACGTCGGCATCTCCTCGTACGACGCCGAGCGCACCCGCGAGGCCGTGGCGATCCTCCGGGACCTCGGGACCCCGCTGCTGATCCACCAGCCGTCGTACAACATGCTGAACCGCTGGATCGAGACGGACGGCCTGCTGGACGTGGCCCAGGAGGAGGGCTTCGGGGTCATCGGCTTCACGGCGCTCGCGCAGGGGATGCTGACCGGGCGCTACCTGGACGGCGTCCCGCGGGACTCGCGGGCGGCGGCCGGCAAGTCGTTCGACGCCGAGTGGCTGACCGACGGCATGCTGCACCGGCTGCGCGCCCTGAACGACATCGCGGCCCGGCGCGGACAGACCCTCGCGCAGATGGCGCTGGCCTGGGCGCTGCGGGACCCGCGGGTCACCTCGCTGGTCATCGGCGCGTCCCGCGCCGAGCAGCTGGAGCAGAACGTCGCCGCGCTGGAGAACCTCGACTTCGGCGCCGAGGAGCTGGCCGAGATCGACGAGTACGCCACCGAGGGCGGCGTCGACCTGTGGCGCGAGGCCCGGCTGGGCACGCTGGGCTGAGCCGGGGGTGGCGCCGTCAGGTGTGCGCCGCCGTGAAAGGGGAACTGCGGTGCGGTGAGCCGCTTGGCCCCCTCACCGTTCGGACGGCCGTATGCAGACCTTCCTGCCGTACCCCGACTTCTGCGAGTCGGCGCTGGTGCTGGACCGGCGCCGGCTGGGCAAACAGCGGGTGGAGGCGATCCAGGTGCTGCGCGGCCTGATCGTGCCCGGCTACGGGTGGCGCCGCCATCCCGCGGTCCGCATGTGGACCGGCTACGAGGAGGCCCTGGTGCGGTACGGCCTGGAGATCTGCCGGGTCTGGCGCGACCGGGGCCACCAGGACAGCTGCGCCGCCACCCTCGTCGCCGACCTCGCCGGGGTGCGGCCCGGAGCGCCGGTACGCGGTCAGCGGGAGCTGGCCGGGGCCGGTGAGCTGCCGCCCTGGCTGGGGGACGACGCCGTGCACCGCAGCCACCGCTCGGCGCTGGTCCGCAAGGACCCGGCCGTCTACGCGGACCTCTTCCCCGGGGAACCGGACGACCTGCCGTACGTCTGGCCGTCGTCCGACCGCGATCCGGAGACGGCCGCCGGCTGACCCGCCCGCGTCGGGCAGGGGGCCTCGCCTCCCCGTCGCCTTCCGGGCGGGCGCGACCGCACCGCGTCGCCTTCCGGGCGGGCGCGACCGCACCGCGTACGCGGAGAGTCCGGGCAGCGCACGGGCCGCCCGTACGAACCGTGGGCCCGGGCGCACGACGCCCCGACGCCCCCTTCCGGGGTCCGCCGGGGCATCCGGACGGTGCGGGCCGTCAGTGCGAGGACAGGTACTCCTCGACTCCCGGTGCCGCGTGCGCGTCCTCCGCGTTCACCACGCCGCCGACCGCCTCGGCGTCGGGCTTGAGCACATACGTCTCGACGCTCGCGGGACGGTCGACGTCGGAGAAGTTCTGCGGGGTGCCGAGGCCGGTGTCGGCGTTCGTCTGCGAGCGGTGCGCCTTGACGACGTCCTCACGGGTGAGACCGCCCGCCTCGCAGGCCTTCTTCAGGTCGGCGCCCATGAGCTGGGCGGCGTTGTACCCGGACAGCACACCGGAGTCGACCGGCGAGTCCGGGTACTTCTTCTGATACGACGCCACCATGTTCTTCACGCCGGGCAGGTCGGAGCTGACCGCGGGCGCGGCGCTCACGATGTTGAGCATCGCCGCCAGGGCGGGCGCGGCGGGGGTCTTCATGAGCTGGGGCGCGAAGCCGGGGGCGCTGCTGACGACGGGGACCTTCAGACCGCGGGAGGCGGCGACGCCGACGAGGGAGGCCGTCTGCGCGGGTCCGGCGCTGATCAGGACGGCCTTCACGCCCTCCTTGCGCAGGGCCGAGACCTGGGCGGACAGGTCGGTGTCCGTGGCCTTGATCTTCTGCCCGGCCACCTTCAGCCCGGCCTTCCCGGCCGCCCAGGTGGACCCTTCCAGCGCGTTGGCGCCGTAGTCGCCCTCGAAGTAGACGTGACCGATGGTGTCGCCCTTCTTCAGGCCCTTGGCGCGGGTGAGGAACTCGACGGCGGCGATCATGTCGACGTCGTAGGTGGTGCCGAGGACCTGGATGGCGTCCTTGCCGAGCAGGGAGGCCGCCCAGGCCTGCGGGAAGGTGAGCACCTTGTCCCGCTCGATGTCGTCGAGCAGCGCGGCGACCACCGGGGAGCCGATGACCTGGGGCAGCGCCACGACGTCCGGGGCGATGTCGGCGTAGGCGGTGACCGCCTTCTGCACGTCGTAGCCGTGGTCCTTGACGACGATCTCCACCTTGCGGTCGCAGATGCCGCCCTTGGCGTTGGTCTCCTCGGCCCACATCTGCTGGGCCTGCACGATGCTCTTGCCGAGGGTGGCGTAGGGACCGGTCAGGTCGGTGAGGGCGCCCAGCCTGATGGTGTCGGCGCCGACACCGGGTCCGGTGCGGACGCCGTCGGCGGCCTCGCCGCCCTTGTCGCCGTCGTCCGCCTTGGAGCTGCATCCGGTGGCCGCGAGCAGCAGGGCGAGGGCGCCGGCGAGGACGGTCCCGGCGGTGCGGTGCCGGTCGCGGCGGGTGCGGTGCGTGGTGTTCACGGAGTGTGCTCCTTGGGTCGTGCGGCCGGTTGCGGAGGCGAGGGGACGACGGTGTGCGGGGCGGGGGTACGGGATCGGCGGCGCCGTACGCGGTCCCGTACCCGGCGTGCCAGGCCGTGCAGACCGTCGGGGGCGTACAGCAGGACCAGGACGATCGCCGCGCCGTAGAGGTAGCGGGCCGCCTCGGTGGGGCCCACGGCGCCCTCGGCGGAGCCCGGGGCGGTCACCAGCGGGAGCTGGTCGGCGTACCGGGTCATCAGCAGCGGCAGGGCGGTGACGAAGACGGCGCCGGCGGTGGCTCCGGCGACGGAGCCGAGGCCGCCGATGACGATCATGGCGAGGTAGTCGACGGAGAGCGCGAGGGAGAAGTAGTCCGGGACGACGCGGCGGAAGGCGAGCGCCAGGAGCACTCCCGCGAGGCCCGCGTACATCGACGACACCACGAAGGCCGCCGACCGGTGCCGGGCGACGTCGACGCCCATCACGGCGGCCGCGGTCTCGCTGTCGCGCAGGGCGGCCAGCGCCCGGCCGGGGCGTGAGCGCAGCAGGCCGCGGGCGGTGAACCAGGTGAACGCGAACAGGGCCAGGCCCAGGAACCACAGCCGTTCCTCCGCGCCGAACGGCACGCCGAGGACGGTCAGTTCGGGGTCGCTCTGAGCGAAGGTGAACCCGCCGAGGGTGAGCGGGGGCACGGAGCGGCCGTTGAAGCCGCCGGTGACGGAGTCGGCGGTCAGCAGGACGTGGTGGCCGAGGAAGACCAGCGCGAGGGTGGCGATGCCCAGGTAGATGCCCTTGACCCGGGCGGCGACGGGGCTGAACAGCCCGCCGGCCGCTCCCGCGAGCAGGACCGCGAGGAGCCCGGCGAGGGCCGGGGGCAGTCCGGGCCCGGGTTCGCCGGCCAGCCAGGTGTAGCCGTAGGCGCCGACGGCGAGGAAGAAGGCGTGGCCGAGGGAGAGTTGTCCCGCGGTGCCGCTGAGCAGGGCGAGGCCGGTGGCGCCGATGGCGGCGGCCATGGCGAACAGGCCGATGCGCAGCCAGAAGGCGTCCAGGTAGAACGGCGGCAGGCACAGGAGGACGGCGAGCAGCAGGAGCGGGGCCCGGCGGCGGGTGAGGGCGGCGCGGAGTCGGTCAGACACGGGCCGCTCCCTTCGCGCCGAACAGCCCGGTGGGCCGTACGAGAAGGACGAGCAGCATCACCGCGTACGGGGCGACGTCGCCGAATCCCTCGCCGAGGACGTGCAGTTCGGACTGGTAGCCGACGGCGAGCGCCTCGGTCAGGCCGATGATCAGGCTGCCGGCGAGGGCGCCGGCCGGGGAGGCGAGGCCGCCGAGGATCGCGGCGGGGAAGGCGTTGAGGGCGATCTGCCCGGTGGTGCGTTCCAGTCCGGGCGCGGGGAACGCGGCGAGGAACACGGCGGCCAGCGCGGCGAGCGCGCCCGCCAGGCACCAGGCGCCCGCGCGGACCCGGCCGAGCCGTACGCCCATGAGCGCGGCGGCCTCCAGGTCCTCGGCCGCCGCCCGCAGGGACAGCCCCCAGGAGGTGAACCGGAAGAGCGCGAACACTCCGCCGATGACCACGGCCGACACCACGATCGCGGCGAGCCGGCTGTCGGCGACGGTCACCGGGCCCAGCTCGGTCACCGCGTCGCCCCACGGGTCGCCCAGGGACAGCAGGTCGCCGCCGATGCGCCGGGAGAGATCGGTGAGCAGGACGATGTCGATGCCGATGGTGACGATGGTCTGCACGTGCGCCGAGTGGGCGTCCTGGCCGCCGCGTTGCAGCAGGAACCGGTCGAGCGCGCCGGCGAGGGCGGCCGTGGTGAGGATCGCCAGGGCGAGCGCTCCGGCGAAGCCGAGGTCGTCGTGGAGTACGGCGGTGAGGTAGCCGCCGAGCAGGAGCAGCGAGCCGTGGGCGAAGTTGAGGACGCCGGAGGCCTTGAAGATGACGACGAAGCCGAGGGCGACCAGCGCGTAGACCGCGCCGAGTGCCAGTCCGCCGAGGATGTTGTCGAGGAATGCCGTCATGCCGCGTCCTCCCCGGTCGCGTCGGTGCCGAGGTAGGCGCGCAGCACCTCGGGGTCCTGGCGGACCTCGTCGGGGGTGCCGTGGGCGATGGGCTTGCCGAAGTCGAGCACGGTGACGTCGTCGGCGAGGCGCATGACGAGGCCCATGTCGTGCTCGACGAGGACGATGGACAGGCCGAGTTCGGCGCGGAGTTCGCCCACCACCTCGGCGGTGCGGGCGCGTTCGGCGGCGTTCATGCCGGCCACGGGTTCGTCGAGGAGCAGCACACGGGGTTCCAGGCAGAGGGCGCGGGCGAGTTCGACGCGCTTGCGGTCGCCGTACGACAGCAGGGCGACGGGACTGTCGAAGTGGTCACCCAGGCCGGTGAGTTCGGCGATCTCGCGGGCTCTGGCGAGGTGTTCGCGCTGTTCCCGTACGGCGCTCGGCAGGCGCAGCGCGCTCGCGGCGAACCCGGCGTGGGACAGGGCGTGGCGGCCGAGCATCAGGTTGTCGGCGACGGTGCCGTGGGTGGTGACGATGTTCTGGAAGGTGCGGGCCACGCCGAGCGCGGCGATGCGGTGCGGGGCGAGACGGGTCAGCTCGGTGTCGCCGAGCGTCACCGTGCCGGCGGCCGGGCGGCACAGGCCCGACAGCACGTTGAAGCAGGTCGACTTGCCGGCGCCGTTGGGTCCGATGAGCGCGTGCACCGAGCCGGGGGCGACGGTGAAGGAGACGCCGTCGAGGGCGGTGAGTCCGGCGAAGCGCACGGTGACGTCCCGTACGTCGAGCACGGGCGGTGCGGCGGTGGTGCGGCCGGTCACGCCGCCCCCTGGTCCTCGGCCGACTCGCCCAGGTAGAGGCGGCGTACGGCGTCGGTGCGGGCGAGTTCGTCGGCGGGGCCGGACAGGCGGGTCTCGCCGACCTCCAGGACGTGCGCGTGGTCGGCGAGGGAGAGCGCCATGCCGGCGTTCTGCTCGACGAGGAGTACGGCGGTGCCCTGGGCGTTGATCTCGCGGATCACCTCGGCGATGCGGTACACCATCTGCGGGGCGAGGCCGAGGGAGGGCTCGTCGAGGAGCAGCAGGCGCGGGGCGGCCATCAGGGCGCGGCCGATGGCGAGCATCTGCTGTTCGCCGCCGGAGAGCAGGCCTGCGGCCTGGTGGGTGCGTTCGGCGAGGCGGGGGAAGAGCGTGAAGACCCGGTCGCGGGCCTCCTGGACCTGGGCACGGCCGCGCCGGCCGAGGCCGAGGCCGCCGGAGCGCAGGTTCTCGTCGACCGAGAGTCCGGCGAACACCCGTCGTCCCTCGGGGACCTGGACGACTCCGGCGCGTACCGCCGCGACGGGGTCCTTGCCGTCGAGCACCGTGTCGCCGTAGCGGACGCGGCCGGCCGTGATCGCGCCGCGGTGCAGGCGCAGCGTGCCGGAGACGGCGCGCAGCAGGGTCGTCTTGCCGGCGCCGTTGGCGCCGAGCAGGGCGACGACGGTGCTGGGCGGCACGGTCAGGGACACGGAGCGGAGGGCGGACAGTGCGCGGCCGTAGGTCACGTCGACGTTCTCGACGTGCAGCGCGGGCGGGCTGTCCGGTGGTGCTTCGGGCATCACGGCTCCTCGGGGCCGGGCCGCGCGGGGCGGCGGCGGCTTCGGGGGAAGGGGTGCTCACGACAGCACGGGGGCGGGCGGGCGGTACAGGTTTCGGCGCCCGTACGCTGCGGCGTACCAATGGGGGCGGGCGGGGGTTGTGCGGGTGCCCATGCGGGCCCGTCGCGGCGGCACCGGGGCTGGGGCGCAGGGGCGGGGTGTCACTCGCCGCCTCTGGCACGGGTGCCGCCGCGCCCACCCGTGCCGCCCCGGCGGCACGACTGCCCACGGCTGGGGAGACGGGCGGCACGACTGCCCACGGCTGGGCAGACGGGCGGCACGACTGCCCACGGCTGGGGAGACGGGCGGCACGACTGCCCACGGCTGGGGAGACGGGCGGTGCGGCTGCCCACGGCTGGGGAGACGGGCGGTGCGGCTGCCCACGGCTGGGGAGACGGGCGGTGCGGCTGCCCACGGCTGGGGGGCTGGTTGTTGTCAGGTGAGGAAGGCGCGGGCTGTCAGGGCCAGGGTGATTTCGACCAGGTCGGTGGGGCGGGAGAGGGAGCGGCCGGTGAGTTGTTCGTAGCGGCGGATGCGGTTGAGGACCGTGTTGCGGTGGCAGTAGAGGCGGCGGCTCGCCCGCTGGGCCGAGCCGTCGCAGGCCAGCCAGGTGGCCAGGGTGTCCAGCAGGACCTCCGCGTCGGCGGGTTCGAGGTGGGCCAGCGGGCCGAGCAGCCGCTCGGCCAGCGCGGAGCCGAGCCCGGGACTCGACACCACCAGCGCCGCCGGCAGGTGCTCGGTCAGGTGGACCGTGCCGCCCTGCTCGGGGCACAGGCTCAGCGCGGTGTCCGCCAGCCGCCGCGCCTCCCCCACCGCGGACAGCCCCTCGACCGCGCTGCTGACGCCCACCCGTACCCCCGCCGCCTGCTCCTTTGGCACCACGGGCTCCGTACCGTCCTCGACCAGGACGATGCCGTGATCGGCGTCCACTCCCGTGTGCCAGTGCACGCGCACACCCGGAGCGAGGGCCGCTTGGGCACCGGGACAACCGGTGGACCCGCCGCCGGCGACCGCGACGACCACGTACCGCCCGTGCTCGGGCAGCTCCAGCGCCTGCGCGGCCTCGGGCAGGTCGGCGATCCTGCTCGTGCCGTCCAGCAGGGCCGCGGCCAGCAGACGCACCCTGTTCTCCCTCCGCCACGCCAGCTGCCGCTCGGTCTGCCGGTAGGCGTCCGCGACGAGGGTGCAGTGCTCGTCGACGAAGTTCCACACGTCGGACGCCACGTGCACCAGCAGCCGTACGTCCTCGGGCGCCGTCCGGGACGTCTCGTCGACCAGGCCCTGCCACACCAGCGAGCCGCCCAGCCGGAAGGCGTGCAGCAGGGCGTCCAGCGGCAGCCCCTGCTCGGCGCGCGTGGCGCCGATCTTCCAGGTGCAGCGCCGCGCCGCGTCCCGGGCGCCCCGCGGGTCGAGCAGGGAGGAGATGCTGTGCCGCAGCGAGCGGTGCACCTCCTGCCAGGTCGTGGTGGCGTCCCCCTCCACCGCGGCCCGGTAGGCGGGCTCCTGCTCCTGCAGGACGGCGACCAGCCCGTCGGTGAGCTGGGGCAGGTCGTCCAGCAGGACGCGGGCGGCCCGGTGCAGCACGCGCAGCGCGTCGGCGTCGATCAGCGACCGCACGCGCGGCGTCCGGGGCCGCGGAGCGGGCGCGGGTCCAGGACGCGGCAGGGTACGTGGCCGTACGGCGTGTTGCATCGCGTGTCTCCCCCAGGGTCGGCTTCCCGGCGGCGCCCGTGCGGCGGCGGTCCCCGTACCGGCGCCCGGCCGGTACGGGGGAGCCCGTGGGCCGGCCGCCATCGGACTCGTCCTGCCCCGAAGGATGACATACCGTCCGGTCGGTCCCTAGGGTTGTGCACCGGTCTTTTCCGCCTGCCCGACGAGGCGGACCAGCTCGACGCGGGAACGGACCCCCAGGGTGGCGAAGATGTTCCGCAGGTGGTAGTCGACGGTGCGGGTGCTGACGGACAGGCCCAGGGCCACCTCCCGGTTGGTGGCGCCCTCGGCGACGCGCCGTGCGATACGCAGCTGCTGCGGGGTCAGCCGGGACAGCTCCCCGGTCCCCGGCCGGCCGGGAGCCGCGCCGCCCGCCCGCGACTCGGCGGCGGCCTGCTGCGCCCACGGGTGCGCGCCGCAGCGCTCGAAGCCCATCAGTGCCTCCCCGAGGCGGTTGCGCGCCTCGCGCAGCCGGCGTCTGCGCCGCAGCCACTTGCCGTAGAGCAGTTCCGTGCGGGCCCGTTCGAAGTCCCCGGCCGTCTCCTCATGACGGTCCAGGGCGCGCAGGTACAGGGTGTCGGCCGCGTCCGGGGCGGCCAGGAGGGCGCGGCAGCGCAGGAGTTGGGCGGGGGCCTGCGGGTCGGCTCCGCAGGCGGCCCACAGGGCGAAGTCCTCGACGGCCGCGGCCGCGTGCTCGGGGCGTCCGGCGAGTGCGGTGGCCTCCACGAAGCAGGGGACGGCGAGCATCCACACCGCGAAGTGGCCGCGGCGGGCGCCGGGGCGGACCAGGGGGCCCAGCCGGTCCGCGGCCTCGCGGGGACGTCCGGCGCCGAGGTCGGCGCGGGCCGCGGCCCACTGTGCGAGCGTCGCGGCCTGCGCGAGCCCGTGCCGGCGGGCGGTGCGCAGGGCCGCGGCGACGTGCTCGGCGACGATCTCCCGCTCCCCCTCGATGGACGCGGCGAGCGCCAGTACCGCGTGGTGGTGGGCGGCCGTGTTGCGCTGTCCGGTCCGCGACGCGGTGCGCAGTCCCTCCTCGGCGTGGGTCCGGGCGAGCTGGTGGTGTCCGGCGCGCAGTTCGGCGTAGGCCAGGTACTCCAGCGCCCTCGGTTCGAGGGCGGCGCAGCCGAGGGTGCGGGCCGCGGCGAGTGCCCGTGCGCCGGCGCGGCGGGCTGCGGTCACGTCACCGAGCATGAGCGCGGCGGAGGCGGACCGCAGGAGCGGCTCGGGGTCGTCGCCGGACAGCCCGTGCTCGACCACCCGCCGCAGCGGGCCGGCGGCACGGTCGAACCGTCCCAGCAGCACGGCCCGCATCCCGTCCCGGTGGTCCCGGAGCGGCCCGGAACCCCCGGGGACGGCACCACGCGCGTCACCACCGACAGTCCACCCGTCAACCGGCACCCCTGCCCCGGAGCCGCCCCGGCCACCACCCGGCCCGGACACCTCCGCCCCACCGACGGCCCGCCCCGACGCCCCCACCCCGGAACCACCCGAACCGGACACCGCCACCCCACCGAGGACGTCCCCGACGTCCACCCGGCCTCCGGCCCCGGGGCCGACATGCGCGGAGGGCTCGGTCGCGGGTGCGGCGCCGACGGCAACGGCGTGGGCCGGGGGCCCGGCGGACGGTGTCTCCGCAGGAACGGCGGCCGGGGACTTCGAGGCCGGTGCGGGGCCGGTGAGGGCGTGGAGGCAGGAAACGGGGTCACCGGCGGCCCAGGCCGCGTCCGCCGCCGCCAGGGTCGCCGTACCGGCCGCCTCGTGGTCGGCCCCGGCGAGCAGACCCGCGGCCAGCAGGAAGGACTCGCGGGCGTCGTCCACCGGCCCGTCGGCGAGGAGCACCGCGCCCCGCAGGAGTTCCGCGCCGCCGCGTACGGAGGCGGGGGCCGGGTGGCTCCGGGCGGCGTCGAGCAGGCGCAGCGCCTCGGGCGAGTGCCCGGTGAGCAGGGCCGAACTCGCGGCGGCGGTGTAGCGGTGTGCCCGCTCCGCCCCGTCCGCCGTCAGTTCGGCGGCGCGGGTGAGCGCCCTGCGGCGCAGGGCAGGTGACGGTACGGAGGCCGCCGCCGCAGCGAGTTCGGCCGCGAGGCCGGGGGCGGGGGCGGGGCCCGTGACGCTCCAGGAGCGGTGCAGCAGCGCGAGGACGCCGTCCGCACCGGTGCCCGCCAGGCACGCGGCCAGTGCGCGGTGCGCGGCACGGCGCCGTTCGGGCGGCGCGCCGGCGTACACCGCCCTCCCCAGCAGCGCGCTGCGGAACCGCAGGCGGCCCTCGGCCAGGACCAGCGCCTCGGGCAACGGCCGCACCGCGCCGGCCCCGGCCGCCCGCCGTACGAGGTCCGCGTCGGCCTCCGGTTCCCCCGTCGCGCGTACGGCGGCCGCCGTGGTCAGCAGCAGGCCGGCCCGGTCCGGCGGCAGGCCGGTCAGGCACCCGCCGGCCACCGCGCCGAGGACCTCCCCGTCGGCCAGCGGCCGGGGCAGCGCCCGGCCTCCGCCGAGCTGGGCGGGCGACAGCCGGCGGATCAGCGCCAGCAGCAGCGCGGGGTTGCCCTCCGCCGCCGTCACCAGCTCCTCGCGCACACCGGGGTCGGCGGCACCGCCGGTCACGTCGTCGACCACACGGGCCGCGTCCCCGGGTGTCAGCGGGTCCAGCCGCAGCACGGGCAGTGCCGCCAGCTCCCGGTCGACGGGCCGGTGTCCGGGAACCGTGAGGAGCAGTCCCGCCCGGACCCCCGCCGCACGCACCCGCGCGGCGGCGTGCCCCAGCGCGGCGCGCGACGCGGTGTCCCACAGGTGCGCGTCGTCCACGCACACCAGGAGCGGCGACGCGCCGGACGCCGCGCGCAGGACGTCGAACAGTACCTCCCCCGCCGTACCGTCCCCCGCGGCCCGCACGGTACGGCCGGCAGCACGCAGCAAGGTGTGCAGGCCGCTGAGCGGCGGTGCGCCGCGGCCGGGTTCGGCGCGTACGTGCCACACCGGTCCGGCGCGGAAGGAGCCGGCGGCGTGCTCCAGGAACGCCGTACGGCCGCAACCGGGTTCACCGGTCACGACGTGGACGCCGCCGTCGGTGCGCAGCCCGTCCGGCAGCCGGTGGATCGCCTGGCGCCGCGGGGTCGTCTGTCCGGTCATTCACTCGACGTTACTCACGCGTAAGGTCGAGTGGAGGGGGCGCGTCCACGAGTGTGCCGGAGCCCAGGGCCCCCGGCGTCCGGCGGTGCGCGCGCACAACGCCGGTGGCGGTCCGCGTCGTACGCGGACCGCCACCGGGTGGTCGTTCGGCGGGAGCCGAGGACCTCAGGAGGTGTGCGGGCAGTTGCCCCGGGACTCCTCGACCGTCAGGCTCGGCCGGGGCAGCGGGCACAGGAACTGCTCGTAGCGGGTGTCGTTGTCGATGAACCGCTTCAGCCAGGAGACGCTGTACTTCGCGATCGTCGTGTTCGACGAGTTGGGCGTGAAGTGGGTGGCGCCGTTCAGCTCGATGTAGGCCCGGTCCAGGGAGGACGGCAGGCCGGTGTAGAGGGGCTCGGCGTGGCTGGAGACCGGGGCGACGGTGTCGCCGTCGGCCCCGAAGAGGAGGGTGGGGGTCCTGACCTCGGGCCAGGTCTTGTCGAGGTTCCAGGGCGTCAGCGGGATCGCCGCCTGGAGTGAGGGCCGGTCCTTGGCGGCTTCGAGGGTTCCGCCGCCGCCCATCGAGTGGCCCATGACGCCGAGCCGGCCGCTGTCGATGCGGCCGCGGACCGCGCTGCGTTGGGTGAGGTAGTCCAGCGCGGCGAGCAGCTGGTCACCGCGGGAGGCGGGCTGGTCCAGGGTGGTGTTGGTGTCGATGGTGAACACCACGAAGCCCTGGGAGGCCAGGCGCGGGCCCAGCCAGGCGATGGAGGACTGGTAGGCGGTGAAGCCGGGCGAGATGGCGATCGCCCCGAAGGTGCCGTCGGCGGTGCTGGTCGGGTAGTAGATGGTGCCTCCGCCGAAGCCGGTGACGGAGAGCGAGGAGACGGAGGTCTCCGACACGGCGTAGGGGCCGCGCAGTGCCTCGATGCTCGATTCGGTCGGTGCCGGGCCGCGCTCGTAGGGGTTGTCGGCGGCCTGGGCGCCGGGGCCGTTGAGGGTGGTGAGGCCGACGACGGCGGCGACGGCCGCGGTCAGTGCGGCGAACCTGCCGGTCCCGCGCCTGCTGCTGTGGGGGTGCTGCTGCACGACGAGTGGTCCTCTCTGTCGCGGCGGGCCGCCCGGCCGGTGCACGGGGATCACGGCGTGGTGGGGGCCGTGCCCCGGCCGGGGCGTCGCCGATTGACTGGCGGTGCCACTGTCGGAGAGGAGGGGGCCGGCGCGGATCGGCAATCTCACCGGTCTCGTGCGCCGCGCCGGGCGTCCCGGGTGCCGGGTCGCGGGGCTTCGCGACGGGCTCGGGCACCCCTCGGGCATCCGGGGGCAGCCGTGTCCGCGCGCACGGCGTGACGGCGTGAAGCGGGGGTACACGGACAGGCGCGGTCACCGTCGGAGTCGGCGCCGACGGTGACCGCGGTGCGTGGAGAGCATCCCCGCGGCGGTCGCGCGGAGTCCCTCGCGCCGCGTCGTGGACGTGGGCCCGGCCGCCGGCCCGCTCGAACCGGGCGGGATCGGCCGGCAGCCGTTCGTCCTCCGGCGGTCCCGCGCGCCGCGGGAACTCCACCGCGTTCCGGTCGGGGTTCGCGGGGCCGGCGATCTCACCGCGCACGGTCACCCGCCGTCCGCCCGACCCGCGCGACGGATGCGCCACGACCGGCGCCTTCGTCGTCCTTCCGGGACCCGGCCGGCACCGCCGGTATGCGTTCCGGCCCCGCACATCACCCGACTGGCTCACCGGACGAGCCGTCCGGACCCGGGGCGTGCTCGTATGGAAGCGGCCTCCATGCCTACCCGGAGGGAGCTGGGAATGCACGAGATGTGGTGCGGTGCAGACACTTCGGGAGAGCTGGTGTGGCATGTCCTCACGTCGGACAAGTCATCCACGCTCTGCGGAGTGGAGAAGCAGGACGAGTCGACTCGTCGGCACATGACGGACCGGCACTGCTTCTCCTGCATGAAGACGTTCCAGGACGTCGTCGAGGCGAGCTGAGGCCGGACGGCGTCCGGCTCACTGAACCGGCCCGGGCATGCGCCCGGGCCGGTTCAGTGGCAGGGGTGGTGGGTCTCCAGCCGGCAGAAGCAGGACGACTCGACGGGTACGTCCGCCAGCGCGGTCGCCCGCTTGAGCTGCTGGGCGACGATCGCCGCCTCCCCGGTCCTGCCGGTGCGCAGCAGGCACTCGTGGAACCCGTGCAGCGCCCAGACGTTGCCCGGGTGCTGCAGGGGCCGGGGCAGGGTGTCGTCGAGGCCGAGGTCGGCCCGGTACACGGCTTCGGCCTCCTCGATGCGGCCCCGCTCCAGCAGCAGCGCCCCGTAGGCGTGCCGGGTGGGCTGCATCCAGCCCCAGGGCTCGTCGTAGGGCAGGTTGTCGTCCAGCTCGACCGAGCGTTCCAGCGCGGCGAAGGCGGTGTCGTACTCGCCCTTGCGGTAGGCGAGTTCGCCGTCCAGCATCGCCGACGCGACGGCGAGGATGTCGTGGCAGGTGTTGTTGAACAGCATCCGGGTCCCGGGGACGCGGCGCACGGCCGCGCGGAAGGCGGTCCGCTCCGCCTCGGCCCCGTCGGTGGCGCCGGTCGCGGCGAGGGCGACGCCCCGTGCGTAGTGGAGCATGGCGGTGGTCACACGGTACAGCTCCGGGTCGGCGGGGAGCGGCAGCGTCAGGATGTCGTCCCAGCGGCCGAAGCGGATCAGGACGTGGACGCGCATCGCCAGGAACCCCTCCAGCCAGTCGGCCATGGGCGGGCTCTGCACCCGGAGGAGTTCCTCGGGGACGGCGGCCTCGAGCCGCGCGGCGGCGTCCAGGGCCACCTCCGACTGGCCGGCGAACATGGCGCCGTAGATCCGGAAGTGGTGGTTGTGGGCGCGGTAGAGCGTGTAGAAGTTCATGGCGCCGGCCCGCTCGAGGTACTTCTCGTCGGCGGCGACGGCGGCGGTGTTGTCCGAGACGACCCGGCGGTAGTCGCCGCACAGCACTTCCAGGTGCGAGGGCATGTGGAGCAGGTGCCCGGCGTCGGGCACGGCGCCGCGCAGCCGGTCGGCGACGGTGAGGGCCGCCTCCGGCGTGGGGGACATCTCCATCAGGTGGACGTACAGGTGGAGGACGCCGGGGTGCCGGGTGCCCGCGGCGGTGGCGAGGGCGCCGTCGAGGACGGCCTTGGCCTCCAGGGTGCGGGCCCCGTCGGCCGGACGGCCGGTCCTGAGGTCCCACAGCCGCCAGGGGGTGATGTTCATCAGGGCGTCGGCGCAGAGCGTGGCCACGTCCGGGTCGCCGGGGGCGTTCTCGTACACGGTGAGCATCCGGTCCGCGTAGGGCTCGTTCCACACCGAGCAGTCCTCGGCGGCCTCCGCCTGCGGGTAGCGGGCGCGCAGGGCCTCGATGAGGGCCCGCTCGACGGGGGTGGCGTGCGCGGCCTTCTCGTGCGCCCGCTCCACCGCCCGGTGGGTGCGCGCGACGGTGCCGGCGAGTTCGTCGCCGTCGAAGGCCTCCCAGGGTTTGTTGTAGTTGGGGCCGAGGGCGTAGGCGATGCCCCAGTGGGCCATGGCGCAGTCCGGGTCGGCCTCGGCCGCCTTCCCGAAACAGGCGACCGCCTCCTCGTGGTTGAAGGCGTACGTCCACACCAGCCCGCGGTCGAACCAGAGCTGGGCGTCGGCGGAGGAGGTCGTCACGGGCCGGCGGTGGTCGCCGAGGTCGTAGTAGTCGTCCATGCGTGCCTCCCGGGGCAGCGGGCGTCCGACAGGGACGAAACCGACGATAGCGGGGCACACACGTCGGCGCAGGCTTCCCCGGGGACCGCCACCCGTGCCGGTTACGCGCTGACGAGGAGCTGCGGCGACAGCACCTTGATCATCGTGTTGGTCCAGCGCATCTGGCGGAGGGTCTGCGGATGGCAGGAGGAGACCAGCTCCAGCAGCTCCCGGTCCCGGGTGGCCTGTGCCGCCTGGGCGAGCATCTCCCAGTGGAGCGAGCTGCGCGAGGCGGCCAGGTGCAGGTCGCGCAGGTCGCGCAGGAGCAGCAGGCCCGTCTCCGGGCGGCGGCCGAGGGCCTCCGAGGCCTTCTCCCGCAAGGTGGCGAGCGGCCCGGGGGAGGGATGGGCGCGGGGGCCGGAGAGATGGACGCCGTGGCCGGGGCCGAGGGCGGCGAGCCGTGTGGCGTGCTCCCGGGACCAGCGGGCGACGTCGGTGGCGACGTGGTGGAACTCGTGCTCGGTGCGATGGCGTCCGGCGGCGGCCAGCAGGTCCTGTTCCAGGTCCCGTTCGTCGTCGTGCAGGAGGCGGAGTGTGATGCCGATGCCGCTCATGAGCCGCTCCCCGCCGTCCCGGTGCCCGTGCCCTGCCGTGTGTCCCGGCGGGCGACCAGCGTGACGCGGGCCGCGGCCGTCTTGAACAGGGGTTGTTTGGAGAGGGGGTCCCAGTCGGTGACGGTGGTCTCGTTGGCGGCCCGGCCGGGCCGGTCGTCGGGCGGCCGGTGGCCCTGTGGGGTGTCCCAGTAGCCGTAGTGGAAGGGCACGAACACCACGCCGTCGCGGATCGCGGTGGTCCGCAGCCGGGCCCGCATCGCCCCGCGCGCGGTGGTGACCTGGACCAGGTCGCCGTCGGCCAGGCCCTGCGCGGCGGCCTCCGCGGGTGAGATCTCCGCCCACACGTCCGGCGCGGCGGCGTTCAGCTCGGGCGCGCGGCCGGTCTTGGTGCGGGTGTGGAAGTGGTACACGGTGCGGCCGGTGATGAGCTGGAGGGGGTACTCGGGTGAGGCGTCCTCGTGCGGCGGGAGGTATTCCGCGGCCTTGATCACCGCCTTGCCGTCCGGATTGAGGGAGCGGTACTCGACCGGGGTGACGGTCGCGCCGGTGACCATGTCCTTGCCGTAGCTCTCGCACCGGTCGGGGTGGGCGTGGTCGATGCCGTCGGCGTAGAGGCGGGCGGTGCCGTCGGGGGCGTCCTCGGTGCAGGGCCACTGGATGCCGCTGCCGTGCCGCAGTTTGTCGTAGCCGAGTCCGGTGTAGTCGCAGGGGCGTCCGGCGCTGCACCGCTGCCAGGCGGCGAACGCGCCCTGCGGGTCCCGCCAGCCGATCAGCGGCCCGCCGTCCTTGTCGCGGAAGTCCATGCGGGCGGCGAAGTCGAGGAAGATGTCGAGGTCGGGCCGGGCCTCGCCGGGCGGTTCGACGGCCTTCTCCGACAGGTGCACGGTGCGGTCGGTGTTGGTGAAGGTGCCGGTCTTCTCGCCCCAGGTCGCGGCCGGCAGGACGACGTCGGCGAGCTGGGCGGTCTCGGTGAGGAACAGGTCCTGCACCACCACGAACAGCCGCTCCTGGGCGAGGATCGAGCGGATCCTGGAGAGTTCGGGCAGGGAGACGGCCGGGTTGGTGCCGGTGATCCACAGCATGCCCAGCGAGCCCTGCTCGGCGTAGCGGAAGATCTGCATCGCGTGGGTGGGCGGGCCGTAGTGCGGGATGGCGTCCGGCTCGACGTTCCAGATCTCGGCGAGCTCCGCCACGTGCGCGTCGTTCTGCCAGTTGCGGAAGCCCGGCAGGTCGCCGTTGGCGCCGCATTCGCGGGTGTTCTCGGCGGTGGGCTGGCCGTTCATCTGCAGCAGTCCGCAGCCGGGGCGGCCCAGCATGCCCCGGATCAGATGCAGGTTGTTGACCTGGACGGCGGCGGCGGAGGCCTGGTGGGACTGGTAGACGCCCTGCAGGACGGTGGACAGCAACCGCTGTGCGCCGCCGAGGAGTTCCGCCGCCCGTTCGATCTGCGCGGCGGGGACGTCGCAGATCTCCGCGGCCCACTTCGGGGTGCACTCCTCGACGCGGGCGGCGAGTTCGTCGAAACCGACGGTGTGCGCGTCGATGTAGGCGCGGTCGGTCCGGCCGGTGCGGATGATCTCGTGCAGCAGGGCGTTGAGCAGCGCGACGTTGGTGCCGGGGCGCGGCGCCAGGTGGACGTCGGCACGCTGGGCGACGGGGGTGTACCGGGGGTCGACGCACAGCAGCCGGGGCGGGTCGGAGCCCTCCAGCCGGTCCAGGATCCGCATCCACAGCACGGTCTGGGTCTCCGCCACGTTGTGTCCGAACAGGGCGATGGTGTCGGCGTGGTCGACGTCCTCGTACGAGCCGGGCTGGCCGTCGGAGCCGAAGGTCTCCTTGAGGGCCTCGGCGGCCGTCGCCGTGCACAGGCGGGTGTTGCCGTCGAGGTGGTTGGTGCGGATGCCGACGTGGGCGATGAGGGCGAGGGTGTAGTACTCCTCCAGGAAGAGCTGTCCGGTGGTGTAGAAGCCGACGGCGCCCGGACCGCGTTCGTCCAGCAGGTTCTTCGTGCGGGCCGTGATCCGCTCCATGGCGGTGTCCCAGTCCGACTCCACCAGCCTCCCGTTCTCCCGCACGAGGGGCCTGGTCAGCCGGTCCGGTGAGTGGTTGGCCTGCCAGCCGTAGAGGTCCTTGGGCCCGAGCCGGCCGCGGTTCACCCGGTCGACCGCGCGGCCCCGTACGCCCACGATGCGCCCGTCGCGCACCGCGATGTCCAGCGCGTCGCCGTTGGAGTGCAGGATGGAGGCGGACCGCACCCAGCGCTCCACGTCCTCCTCCGCGACCCCTTCCGCCAGGTGCGTGTCGGTGCGGACCGGCCAGGGGGTGCCGGGCGCGTAAGGGGTGCGCGGACCCCAGGGATCGGCGATCCGGTCCGTCGAGCTGTCCAAGGTCCGACCTCCCACGGGGAAACGGCGACGCCCCGCGAGTACCCCCTCTCCGGAGCGCAAGCACTCACCCTAGGCATCCAATAGGACACCATGAGTTATTTCGGGCGACCGGCGCGTCATTCCCTCCGGGCGACGTTCGCCGACGGGCTGGCACGCCGCCTTCGCGGCTCCCTAGGATGTACTCCCTGTCCAGCCAGTCCAGTTGGCGCCGCCCGCAGGGGGAACGATGCACACCGGTAAGCAGCTGTCCACCGAGATCGACGCGACCGTGCCGACGGCGGCGCGCATGTACGACTACTACCTGGGCGGCAAGGACAACTACGCGGCGGACCGTGCCGCGACCGAGGAACTCGACAAGGTGGTGCCCAGCACCCGCCGTCTGGCACTGAACAACCGGCGCTTCCTCCAGCGGGTGGTCCGCACCCTCACACAGGAGTACGGGATACGGCAGTACCTCGACCACGGTTCCGGCCTGCCCACCCAGGACAACGTCCACCAGGTCGCGCAGCGCATCGACCCGACCACCCACGTGGTGTACGCCGACAACGACCCGATGGTGCTGGTGCACGGCCGTGCCCTGCTGGAGCAGGACGAGCGCACCGTGGTCATCCAGGCCGACATGCGCGACACCGACGGGATATTCGGCCACCCGGAGACCCGGCGGCTGATCGACTTCTCGGAGCCGGTCTGCGTGCTGTTCAACTCGGTCTTCCACTGCATCCCGGACGACGACGCCGACGGTCCGCTCGCCCTGGCCCGCCGGGTGCGCGAGCGGCTGGCACCGGGCAGCTTCATGGTGATGTGCCAGCTCGTCAGCGAGGACGCCGAAGTCCGTGAGTTCGTCACCGACTTCATGGACCGGGCGACCCGGGGACGCTGGGGCCGGGTGCGCGAGCCGAAGGACGTCGAGTCGTACTTCGAGGGCCTGGAGGTCCTGGAGCCGGGTCTGGTGGAGGTGTCCACCTGGCGTCCGGACACCGAGGTGGCCCCCCGTCAGCTCACCCAGGAGTGGATCGAGTTCGGCGGTGTGGGCCGGCTCCCGCTGTAGCCCCTGACGCCGCGACGCCCCCGCCGGACCGTTCGGGTCCCGCGGGGGCGCCGGCGTGTCCGCGCCCGCCGCTACGCCGTGGCGTAGCGCTCCTTGACCGTCCTGCGGAGCAGTTCCACCGAGTCGCGCGGTTTGAGCGCCTCGTCGGCGAGGCGGTCCAGCGCGATCCGGTACTCCTCCGTCTCGTCGAGGTCCTCGAGGAAGTTGGCGCTCCTGATGTGCTCCAGGTAGACCACGTCGGGCAGGTCGAGCCCGCCGAAGCGCAGATAGGTCACGGGGATGGCGGGCGCCGACGCGTTCGTCACGTCCAGCGGCACGATCTGCACCGTCACGTTGGGCCGCTCGGCCATCGCCACCAGGTGCTCGAGCTGCTCGCGCATCACCGCGGGGCTGCCCAGGACGCGCAGCAGGACCGACTCGTCGATGACGGCCCAGATCTGCGGCGCGGCCTCGCGGGTCAGCAGTTCGGCGCGGCGCATGCGCAGTTCGACCCGGCGCTGCACCTCGCCGGCCGGGGCGTTCGGCAGCCCCCGCTCGACCACCGCGCGGGTGTAGGCGGCGGTCTGCAGCAGTCCGGGGACGTACTGGATCTCGAAGGTACGGATGGTGGCGGCGGCCTCCTGGAGCCCGACCAGACGGTCGAACCACTCGGGCATCAGCCGCTTGTCGTACCGCTGCCACCAGCCCGGCTCCCCGGCCCGCAGGAGCAGCTTGAGCAGCACCGAGGCCTCGTACTCGTCGGTGCCGTACAGCGTCAGCAGTGCCCGGACATCGCCCTCGGTCGGCGGGCGGCGGCCCTTGCCGGACTCGATGCGGGACAGCTTCGCCGGGCTGAAGCCGACGGAACGCGCCGCCTGGTCCTGGGACAGTCCGGCGTCGTCACGGAAGCCCGCCAGCTGCACGCCGACCAGCATCTTCAGCAGGGTCGGAGCGGGCTCGGGCCTGTCCAGATAGGGTTCCAGACGGGAGATTCGATGCGACGCGGCGGACATCCTGACTCCCAGCAGACCGGCACAAGGGCGCTTTACACTATCGCATCTGACTTTCCCTCACCGCATCCGCGTGCGAAAAGCCCCGAGGAAGTGGCGAGTCGAGCTCCGCTTCACCGGCACCGGCCCGGGCGGCCGGTGCCGGTCCGGTGCGGGCTTTCAGACCAGGTGGTCGAACTCGCCGTCCTTCGCGCCGGCCAGGAACGCGGCCAGCTCCGCGGCCGTGTAGACGAGGGCGGGGCCGTCGGGGTCGCGGGAGTTGCGCATCGCGATCCCCCCGTCGGTCAGCAGGGCCACCTCGACACAGTTGCCCTCGGCGTTGCTGTGCCGGCTTTTGATCCAGCGGACGTCCAACTGGCTGGCCCGCACTCCGTTGCGCACTCCTGGCACCGCCGTCTCCTTGCTGTTCCCGTGTCTCCCGGTGCGCGGCCCGGGTGGTCCGGGCCGCGCACCGGGAAAAAATCTCGCGCAATTTCTCGTGCAATTGCACGCGAGCGCTGTCAGCGTGGATAATAGCTGCGGCGTCAACCCCTGTGCTGACGCCTCGTCCTGACGTCGCATCAGGGAGATGCCGTGTCATCACCTGCGCATCCGTTACTCCGGCCACCGGCCGCCGCCATGACACGGACGAGTGGCCGCGGCACGGTGACGGCAGGTCCGCGCCGGCCGCTCCCGGTGGCGCCGTACGGACAGCCGCTCCCGGCACCGGAGCCGGCCCGCCCCGCGTCCGCCCCGGTCACGCCGCGCCTCACGCGCGGCCGGAAGAGGCTCACGCGGGCACGGTCCTCCACCTGTGACACCCCGCGCGCCCGGCCGTCCGGCCACCACCGCGACGACACCACCCTTCTGACCACCGGGTCAGGGGGTGCCGCCCGGATCACACCGCGGACACGGGGCCCGGCACGCACTCCCCCGGCCGCGTCGCCCTCCGTCGCCGGCTCCCCCACGCTCGACCGCGCTCGCGCGGGAGGGACCCCCGTCGCGTCGACGCCCTCCTCCGCCTCACGGTCACACGCACCGGACCCCGCCCACCGGCGCTCACAAGGCGCCGCGGATTCCCCGCGCCCCGATCCGGACAGCGCTCCCGGCCGCCATCGCCGTGACGCACGTGGCACCGCGGTGCGCGGGTGCGCCGGACATCCGGCGCGGGTTCCGCCCGGAGCCCGCGCACCCGCCGCTCACCGTCTCCACGCCCGACGACCGCCCGTCCGTCCGCGCACCCGGTGCCGCCCCACCCCTCCGGCGGGCAGGACGGTACGGACCCGGTCGTCGAACCGACCCCCCATCTGACACGACTGCCGCGGAAAGGCACCCACGCCATGCGCAGCGCTTCTACGGAACAGCCGAGCAGCGAGCGCCCTGTGCGCCACACGTCCCCCACCGGAGTGGCACGGACCACGCCCCTCACGGCACTGTCCCGCGTGCCGTGGGCCGACATGCAGGACTCCACCGGCTCGGCGGCGGCCATCCCCCTGCTGCTGAACGGCATCGCCTGGGGGGACACCGGCACCGCCCGCGCCGCACTGGAGGATCTGCGGAAACGGATCTGCCAGTACGGCTTCGTCACGGAACAGGCGACCGCCGCCACGGTCCCCTTCCTCTGGGAACTGGCCCAGCTTCCGTACGTCACCTGCCGGGCCGGGATCATCCAGCTGCTCAAGGCCATCGCCGACGCCCGGCAGTGGGAGAGCACCGCCGCCGCGTACCCCAAGCTGCTCAGCCGCCGGGAGAACCCGGTGGTGTGGGAGCGGGCCGCCCGGCAGGCGGTGCGCGCCCGGCGCGGCGACCTGAACCGGCTGCTGGCCGAGCCGGACACCGAGATCGCCCGCGCCACCACGGAGCTGGCCCGCGCCCTGGCCGACTGAGCCGGGTTTCCTGAAACGGACACAGCCCGGGGTGGCCCGGTCGAGAGAACGCGCGCGACCTTCGGGGGACGAGTCGCGCGCCGGGGGGAGGGTCGCGCGCGGTCAACGGGGGACGGCCGCGCGCGACCCGGGGGAACCTGTGACGCGACGACCCGCCGGTCGGGCGGGTGCCGTCCCTCGCCTCGCGTGGCACGGCAGTGTAGACATGGCACATGGTCCGACTCATGGGTCGATCCCGGCCCCGGTCGTCCCTGCGGCCCGGTGCCGCGGCGTCCGCCCGGAGCCGGCGGGACGCGGACGGCCGCTCCCGGTGGCATCCGGCGGCGGAGCTGCGGTCGGTGCTGAGCGGACGCAGCGTCGCCGGACAGGTGTTCGTGCTGTATCTGGTGATCGTGCTGCTGCTGGTCGTGGCCGCCGTCGTGGCGCTGGTGCTCCAGGTACGGCGGGACAGCACGCGGGAGGCCCGCAACCGCTCGCTCGCCGTCGCGGAGACCTTCGCGAACGCACCGGGCATCGTCGAGGCGCTGGGGTCCCCCGACCCCACGGCCGTGCTCCAGCCGCATGCCACGGCGGCCCGCGAGCAGGCGGACGTCGACTTCATCGTCGTCATGAACACCGACGGCATCCGCTACACGCATCCCAGACCGGACCGCATCGGCAAGGAGTTCGTCGGCACCATCGGGCCCGCGCTGGCCGGTGAGCCGGTGGTGGAGGAGATCGAGGGCACCATCGGACATCTGGTGCAGGCGGTGGTGCCGGTGAAGGACGCCGGCGGCGAGGTGGTGGGCCTGGTCTCGGCCGGCATCACGACCGAGCACGTCGGCGGGGCGGCGGAGGACCAGCTGCCCCTCGTCCTGAGCGCGGCGCTCGCCGCGCTCGCCCTGGCGACCGGCGGCGCGGCCCTGGTGAGCAGACGGCTGCTGCGCCAGACCCATGGGCTGGGCCCGCGCGAGATGACCCGGATGTACGAACACCACGACGCGGTGCTGCACGCGGTGCGCGAAGGAGTGGTCATCGTCGACGGGGACGGGACGCTGATGCTCGCCAACGACGAGGCGCGCCGGCTGCTCGGCCTGCCGGAGGACGCCGAGGGCCGGCCCGTGCCGGACATCGGCCTGGACCCCGGCACCGCCGAGCTGCTGTCCTCGGGCCGCGTCGTCACGGACGAGGTGCATCTGGTGGCCGACCGGCTGCTGGCGGTCAACCAGCGGCCCATCGACCGGGCCGGCGGCCCGCCCGGCAGCGTGGCCACGGTCCGCGACTCCACCGAGCTGCGCGCCCTGTCCGGCCGGGCGGAGGCGTCACGTGAGCGGCTCAACATGCTGTACGACGCGGGGGTGGGCATCGGGACGAGCCTGGACGTCACCCGTACGGCCGAGGAACTCGCCGAGCTGGCCGTGCCGCGGTTCGCCGACTTCGTCACGGTGGACCTGTTCGAGTCGGTGCTGGCCGGCGGTCACCCCGAGGCGGCCGGCGTACTGCGCCGCGCGGCGTCGGCGGGGATCGGCGCGGACGCCCCGCTCTACCCCGAGGGAGAGCAGATCCGCTTCGTCGCGTCGTCCCCGCAGGGCGTCAGCCTCGCCACCGGCCGGCCGGTCCTGGAGCCCCGGCTCGACGAGGCGCCCGGCTGGCACGCACAGGACGTGGAGCGCTCCGGGCAGGTCATGGAGTACGGCATCCATTCGCTGATCACCGTGCCGCTGCGGGCCGGGGCGCTGGTGCTCGGAGTGGTCAGCTTCTGGCGTTCGCGGAAGACGGAACCGTTCGACACCGAGGAGCTGGCTCTCGCGGAGGAGCTGGTCGCCCGGGCCGCGGTCTCCATCGACAACGCCCGCCGTTACACGCGCGAGCACAGCATGGCGGTGACGCTCCAGCGGAGCCTGCTGCCGCGCACCCTGCCCGAGCAGAGCGCCCTGGAGATCGCCTACCGCTACCTTCCCGCGCAGGCCGGGGTGGGCGGGGACTGGTTCGACGTGCTGCCGCTGTCCGGCGCCCGGGTCGCGCTCGTGGTCGGCGACGTCGTCGGCCACGGCCTGCACGCGGCGGCCACGATGGGGCGGTTGCGCACGGCGGTGCACAACTTCTCCGCCCTCGACCTCCCGCCCGACGAGCTCCTGACCCTGCTCGACGAGCTGGTCGGACGCATCGACCAGGACGAGGCGCAGGACGAGCAGAGCGCACCGGTGACGGGGGCGACCTGTCTGTACGCGGTCTACGACCCGGTCTCCCGGCGCTGCACCGTGGCCCGGGCGGGCCATCCGCCGCCGGCCGTGGTCCGCCCGGACGGCGGTGCGGAGTTCTGGGACGTGCCCGTCGGCCCCCCGCTGGGGCTCGGCGGTCTGCCGTTCGAGTCGGTCGAGCTGGAACTGCCGGAGGGCAGCCGGCTCGTCCTCTACACCGACGGGCTGGTCGAGGACCGCGGGCACGACATCGACGTCGGCCTGGAGCGGCTGCGCGAGGCGCTGTCCCGGTCCGGCGGCTCCCCCGAGGACACCTGCAGGGTCGTACTGGAGTCCCGGCGCCCGGCGCGGGCCGGTGACGACATCGCGCTGCTCGTGGCGCGGACGCGGGCGCTGCCCGCCGGCCGGATCACCCAGTGGCCGGTGCCGCCGGACCCGGCGGCCGTCGGCGAGGTGCGGGCGGCGGTCACCCGGCAGCTGGCCGAGTGGGGGCTGGAGGAGCTGACGTTCGGCACGGAGCTGATCCTGAGCGAGCTGGTCACCAACGCGCTCCGCTACGGCGGCACCCCCATCCAGGTGCGGATGCTGTACGACCGCAACCTGATCTGCGAGGTGTACGACAGCAGCAGCACCTCACCCCATCTGCGGTACGCGACCATGACGGACGAGGGCGGGCGCGGCCTGTTCCTGGTGGCTCAGCTCGCCGAACGCTGGGGCACCCGCTACCTGCCCGCCGGCAAGGTCATCTGGACGGAACAGCCCGTCCCCTGAGGCGTGAGCGCGAGCCATAAGGTCAGTCGGGGAGACCTCATAAGAGAGGCTTATGAGCCCATAGACCGGACCCGCGTACCAGGTAAGGCATGCCTCAGTCTAGGCTTCCAACCGAGTCGCCTGTCATCGCTCGAAGGGAACCTGACCATGCCCCGCCCCCTGCGGGTAGCCATCGTCGGATCCGGCCCCGCCGGGATCTACGCCGCCGACGCCCTGCTCAAGTCCGACGTGGCCGCCGAACCGGGCGTGTCCATCGACATCTTCGAGCGGATGCCTGCGCCGTTCGGACTGATCCGGTACGGTGTCGCCCCCGACCACCCGCGGATCAAGGGCATCATCACGGCCCTGCACCAGGTGCTCGACAAGCCGCAGATCCGTCTGTTCGGCAACGTCGACTACGGCACCGACCTCCACCTCGACGATCTGCGCGCGTTCTACGACGGTGTGATCTTCGCCACCGGTGCCACGGCCGACCGCGCGCTGGACGTGCCGGGCATCGACCTCGACGGCTCCTACGGCGCCGCGGACTTCGTCTCCTGGTACGACGGCCACCCTGACGTGCCGCGCACCTGGCCGCTGGAGGCCGAGAAGGTCGCCGTGCTCGGCGTCGGCAACGTCGCCCTCGACGTGGCCCGCGTCCTGGCCAAGACGGCCGACGAGCTGCTGCCCACCGAGATCCCGGCGAACGTGTACGAGGGCCTGAAGGCCAACAAGGCGCTGGAGGTCCACGTCTTCGGCCGTCGTGGCCCGGCGCAGGCGAAGTTCAGCCCGATGGAGCTGCGGGAGCTGGACCACTCCCCCAACATCGAGGTGATCGTCGACCCCGAGGACATCGACTACGACGAGGGCTCGATCGCGACCCGGCGCGGCAACAAGCAGGCCGACATGGTCGCCAAGACCCTGGAGAACTGGGCGATCCGCGATGCCGGCGACCGTCCGCACAAGCTGTTCCTGCACTTCTTCGAGTCGCCCACCGAGATCCTCGGCGAGGACGGCAAGGTCGTCGGCCTGCGCACCGAGCGCACCGAACTCGACGGGACCGGCAACGTCAAGGGGACCGGCGAGTTCAAGGACTGGGACGTCAGCGCGGTCTACCGGGCCGTGGGCTACCTCTCCGACAAGCTCCCCAAGCTGCCGTGGGACATCGCTTCCGGCACGGTCCCGGACGAGGGCGGGCGCGTCATCCAGGAGACCGGCGAGCACCTGGAGTCCACGTACGTCACCGGCTGGATCCGGCGCGGTCCGGTGGGCCTGATCGGCCACACCAAGGGCGACGCCAACGAGACGGTGGGGAACCTGCTGGCGGACTACGCGGCCGGCCGGCTCCAGACCCCCGGCTCGCCCGACCCGGAGGCCGTGGACGCGTTCCTCGCCGAGCGCGGCGTCCGCTTCACCACCTGGGACGGCTGGTACCGCCTGGACGCCGCGGAGAAGGCACTGGGCGAGCCGCAGGGCCGTGAGCGCGTGAAGATCGTGGAGCGCGAGGACATGCTCCGCGAGAGCGGCGCCTGATCCCCTGCCCCGCGAGGGCTCACCACCGCGCGCCCGTCCGGTCCGCTCCCCGGACCGGACGGGCGCGCGCGTGTGTCAGTCCGGGAGGGCCAGGCGGTCCGTCTCGCCGGGCTGGAGGCGGACCGTGCGGTCCGGGAGGTGGACCTCGATCGGGGAGCGGCCGGAGGAGGGCACGGCGATCTCCAGCAGACCGTGTTCCAGCCGCAGCCGGACACCCCAGTGGCCGTGGTAGCGCAGGGTGAAGCCGTAGGAGGAGAGTTCGGGCAGGGGCACCGGGTCGAGCCACAGGGCTCCGCCGCGGGTCTCCAGACCGGTCAGTCCGCGCTGGACGAGGTCGAGGGTGCCGGCCATGGCGCCGAGGTGGATGCCCTCCCCGGTGGTGCCGCCCTGGATGTCGGCGATGTCCGCCCGCAGGGCCTCCTGACAGAACTTCCAGGCGTCCGCGCGCCGGGCCCGGGCCAGCACCCAGCCGTGGACCAGGCCGCTGAGGGTGGAACCGTGGCTGGTGCGGTGGAGGTAGTGGTCGACCGTGCGCCGCCAGGTCCGTTCGTCCAGGTTCGTCCCCAGCCTGCGGAAGATCCCCTGGAGTTCGGCGGGCGAGAAGAGGTAGCCCAGCATCAGGACGTCCGCCTGCTTGGAGGCCTGGTACCGGTTGACGGAGTCGCCCTCGGCCTCCAGCAGCCGGTCCAGGCGCCGGATGTCGCCGTACCGGTGCCGGTAGCCCCGCCAGTCGAGTTCGGCGAGTTCGCCGTAGCCCTCGAACTGGCTGATGACGCCGTGGTGGAGGGGGACGTGGAGGGTGCGGGAGACCTCCTCCCACTTCTCCAGCTCCCTCGCGTCCAGACCGGTCCGCTCGGCGAGTTCACGGCGGCGCGGCTCGGGCAGACCGCGCAGCACGTCCAGGGTGCGGGCGAGCACCCAGGCGGCCGTGACGTTGGTGTACGCGTTGTCGTCGAGGCCCGGTTCGGTGGCGTCCGGGTAGGCGTCGTGGTACTCGTCGGGGCCGACCACGCCCTTGATCCGGTAGCGGCCCAGACGGTCGTCGAAGGTGGCGGAGTCCGCCCAGAAGCGGGAGACGTTCAGCAGCATCTCGGCGCCCTTGGTGTGCAGGAACTCCTGGTCGCCGCTGGCCTCGCAGTACTGCCATACGTTGTACGCGATCGCCGATCCGACGTGGTGCTGGAGGTCGGAGTGGTCGGGCAGCCAGCGGCCGGAGCGGGGGTTGAGGTGCAGCTGCTGGGCCTCCTCCCGGCCGTCGCTGCCGCTCTGCCAGGGGTACATCGCGCCGTGGTGCCCGGCGTCCCGGGCGGCGGTGCGGGCGCGCTCCAGCCGCCGGTGGCGGTGGTGCAGCAGCGCGCGGGAGATCTCGGGGAAGTGCAGGTTGAGGTACGGCAGGACGAACAGCTCGTCCCAGAAGACGTGCCCCCGGTACGCCTCGCCGTGCAGTCCCCGGGCCGGGACACCCACGTCCAGGTCCGCGGTGTGCGGGGAGAGGGTCTGCAGGACGTGGAAAAGGTGCAGCCGCAGGATGCGGCCCGCCTCGCCGGGCACGTCCAGCTCGGCCCGGCGCCACAGCTGCTCCCAGGCCGTCAGGTGCGGCGGGAGCAGCTCGTCGAAGCCGCCCGCCCGGACCACCCGGTCGACGGCGGCGTGCAGCGGGTCGCTGATCGCGGGATCGTGGGAGGTGTGCAGGGCGACGATCTTGTCGACGGTGACGGTGTCCCCGGCGGCCAGGTCCAGACGGGTGCTCTGCAGGGCGCGCGGGCGGTCGTGCCGGTTCGTGACGGGAGCGGGCGCCGTCAGCCGGGCGGCGAGCGCGATCCGGATGTCCGAGGTGCGGGTGCGGCAGCGCAGCCACACCGTGTCCGCGGCGGTCGTGCCGGTGAGCACATGGGTGAGATGACGGCCGTCCAGGTCCCGGTAGCGCGGCACCCCGGCGTTGGTGACGTCGCCGTCGAGCGCGGCCTCGGTCTCCAGGGGGCCGGAGAAGCCCTCGGCGGTGAACTCGGTGCGCAGGCCCGCCAGATGGGGGTCGGCCATGTGCACGAAGCGGTGCTGGCGCACCAGGAGCGTCCGTCCGGCGCCGAGGCCGTACCGCGTCCTGCGCTCCAGGAGTCCGGAGGACAGGTGCAGGGTCTCACCGTGGTCGAGCACGTGGGCGGTGTCGGGGGTGAGCCAGGGCTCGCCCGGGAGCCGGAAGCGCAGCGGCAGCCAGTTGGGCAGGTTGACCATGTCCTCGTTCTCGACGTGCCGTCCGGCGACCTCGGAGACGAGCCGGTTGTAGACGCCGGCCGCGTACGTGCCCGGGTAGTGCACCTCGTCCGCGGAGCACTCCGGCAGCGCGCCCCGGGTGGCGAAGTATCCGTTGCCCAGGGTGCACAGCGACTCCCGCAGACGCGCGTCGGCGGGGTCGTACCCCTCGTGATCCCAGGTCCAGCCCGTCACTGCGACGCTCCTCCCGCCGACGGCTGCCGCGCGGCGCCGCGCCGGCCCGTCGGTCGTCACCGACGGTGGGACCCGCACCGCTCATGGGCGGACGGCCACCACGGCCGACGACCGACCACCGGAGTACCCGCGGCGGACGCCCGGCACACCCGGACAGCCATCAGGGCCCGCCTCCCGGCCCCTGCCGGGGCCACGGCGCCCGGCACACACGTCCACCGCGCCGCTTCCCTCCCCGCCTCACGACCACCCGCACCGGCCCCGCCCAGACCGGCCGGAGGACACCGCACCCGGAACCGGCCCGGTCCGGAGGACGGACCCGAGCCGCCTACCGCTCCCCCACCGGCACGCGCCACAGCAGTGTGGTGCCCCCGTCGGCGGAGCCGGTGATGTCGAACGTGCCGCCCAGTTGTTCCGCGCGTTCGGCCATGTTGCGCAGGCCGCTGCGGCGGCCTCCGGCCGGAACGCCCACGCCGTTGTCCGCGACCGTCAGCCGTACCTCGCGGCCGTCGGTCTCCAGCACCACCTCGGCGCGGTCGGCGCGGGCGTGCCGGGCGATGTTGGTCAGTGCCTCGGAGAGCACGGCCACCAGGTGGTCGGCGGCCTCCTTGGAGACGTGGGTGTCGATCAGGCCCTCCATCCGCACGCTCGGGGGGAAGCCCAGCACGGGTACGGCCTCGCCGACCACCCGTACGGCACGGGCCCGCAGGCCGGTTCCGCCGCCGCCCGCGTCGGTGGGCGAACGCAGGCCGAAGATGGTCGACCGGATGATCTTGATGGTCTCGTCCAGGTCGTCCACGGCCCGCAGCACCCGTTCCGAGGCCTCCTTGTGCTCGATGAACCGGCCGGCGCTCTGCAGCGTCATACCGGTGGCGAACAGCCGCTGGATCGCCAGGTCGTGCAGGTCGCGGGCGATCCGGTCGCGGTCCTCGAGCACGGCGATCTGCTCGGCGTCCGCGCGGCGTTCCGCCAGCTCCATCGCCACGGCCGCCTGGGCGGCGAACCCCTGGAGCGGTTCGATCTCCTTGTCCGTGAACGCGTTGCGGTCCGCGGCCCGCACCAGCAGGACGATGCCCCGCACCCCCTCTCCCGACCCGATGGGCACGGCGACCGCCGGACCGAGGTCCGTGTACCGCTGAGGGCCCGGGAAGGCCCGGTCGTCGTGCGCGATGTCCGCGCTGATGACGGGAGCGGCACTGGTGAAGGCGCGGCCGAGCAGGCTGTCGTCGACGGGCAGGACGAGCCCGCGGTGGGTGTCCGCGCCCTGCCCGATGGCCAGTTCCACGGTCAGTGAGTCGGTGTCGGCCATGGGCACCGCGACCACGGCGAGGGCGGCCCCGGTGATCTCCCGGGCGCGTTCCGCGATGAGCGCGAGCGCCGAGCCGCGCTCGCTGCCGGACATCAGTCCGTGGGTGATCTCGGCGTTGGCCCGCAGCCAGCGTTCGCGCAGCCGGGACTCCTCGTACAGGCGGGCGTTGTCGATGGCGACGCCGGCGGCGACCGCGAGGGTGGACAGGACCGACTCGTCCTCCTCGTCGAAGTGCGCCCCGCCCCGTTTCTCGGTCAGGTACAGGTTGCCGAAGACCTGGTCACGGACCCGGATGGGGACCCCGAGGAAGGTGTCCATCGGCGGGTGGTGGGCCGGGAATCCGTACGAGGCGGGGTGGTCGGAGAGTTTCGCCACCCGCAGCGGCTCCGGACGGCGGATCAGCTCGCCGAGGATGCCGTGGCCCTCGGGATAGTGGCCGATGCGGGCGATCTCCTCCTCGCTGACCCCGACGGTGTGGAAGGCGGACAGCCGCTTGCCGTCCGGGCCGATCACGCCCAGCGCGGCGTACTGCGCGTCCACCAGCGCCGCCGCGGCCTCCACGATGCTGTGCAGCACCTGCTCCAGGTCGAGTTCCCGGCCGACCGAGAGGACGGCCTCCAGCAGGCTGTGCACCCGGTCGCGGGTGCCGCGGGCCGCGTCGATCCGCGCCTGGAGCTCCTCCAGCAGCTCGTCCAGCCTCAGCTGCGGTAGCCGTACGCGGGCGTCCTCGTCCCGCTCGGAGCCTGCCACCCGTGTGCCTCCCGTCCCTTCGACCGACGCCGGCGCCCGGCGGCCACCCGGCCGGCGCCCCGGTAACGGTCCAGTAAAGATGACGGTACGGCATGGGCCGGACGGCCGGACCGGCGGGGACCGCGGGCGGGCGGCCCGCCGCGCCGGACGGGCCGGTCGGCCCTGTCCCTCGGCCGGCCCCGGGGCCGGAGGTCCCCTTCGGGTGGGACGACGGTCCCGCGTTGCCCCCAGCGGCCCCGTTACCCCCGGAAACAGGCATGCCGGGTTGCTATACAGGTGCTGCCGCCGGGTCCGGATCCGCGGTCCAACCCGCTTTCCCCGTCCCGCCTTTGGGAGACTTCATGCTGTCCGAAGAGTCCGCCGCAGTACTGCGGGCCACCCTGCCCGCCGTGGCCGGGGCCCTCGACGAGATCACCACGCGTTTCTACGGCTCGATGTTCCGTGACCGGCCCGAGCTGCTGGACGGCCTGTTCAACCGGGGCAACCAGGCCAGTGGCGCCCAGCGCCGGGCGCTCGCCGGGTCCATAGCCGGTTTCGCCCAGGCGCTGCTCGCCGACCCGGACACCCGCCCGGACGCCCTGCTGTCCCGGATCGCCCACAAGCACGTGGCGGTCGGGATCACCGACGACCAGTACACGATCGTGCACAAGTACCTGTTCGGCGCGATCGCCGAGGTGCTGGGCGACGCGGTGACGCCCGAGGTCGCCGCCGCCTGGGACGAGGTGTACTGGCTGATGGCCGGCGCCCTCATCGCGCAGGAGGCGCGCCTGTACCACGAGGCCGGTGTCGAGGCGGGCGGCATCTGGCGCCCGTGGACGGTGGTGGAGCGCCACGAGGAGACGGACGACGTGGTGTCGTTCCTGCTGCGCCCCGCCGACGGCGAGCCCGCCCCGCCGGCCCGGGCGGGCCAGTACGTCAGCGTGAAGCTGCTCATGCCCGACGGGGTGCACCAGCTCCGCCAGTACAGCCTGTCCTCGGACCCCGGGGACGATCTGCGCCGTATCACCGTCAAGCGGGTCGCCGGAGCGGACGGCGCACCGGACGGTGAGGTGTCCGGCCTGCTGCACGAGCGGACCGGCACCGGGGACGAGCTCATGCTGTCCGTGCCCGCCGGCGACGTGGCTCTCGACGAGGCCGACACCCCGCTGGTCCTGGTCTCGGCCGGCATCGGCTGCACCCCGATGCTGGGCATGCTCGCCCGGCTGGCCGCCACCGGCTCCACCCGGCGGGTGCTCGTCCTGCACGCCGACGGCTCGCCCGCCGAGCACGCGCTGCGCGCCGAGACCCGCGAGATCGTGAACGCGCTGCTCGACGCGGAGGCGGTCTTCTGGTACGAGCGTCCCGGCCCGGAGGAGCTCGACGCCCGCGACGGCCTGATGGACCTCGCGGGGATCGACGTTCCGGCGGACGCGACGGTGTACCTGTGCGGCCCGCTGCCGTTCATGCGTACCGTGCGCGGCGGGCTGCTCGACGCCGGGGTGCCCGCCCGCTCCATCCACTACGAGGTCTTCGGCCCCGACCTGTGGCTGCCTGAGGCGGCCTGACCTGCTCGGGCCCTTCGTGCCGTCGGCGGCGCGAAGGGCCCCGGTGCCGGGTCAGACCTCGAGCTCGGCCTCGATCCGGCGCAACTGGTGCCGCGCCATGGCCAGGTTGGCCCGGCTGCCGTCGAGCACCAGGTACAGGAAGAGGCCGTTCCCGCCGCGTCCCTTGAGCAGTCGGATGAGGTGGTACTGGCTGTTCAGGGTGATCAGGATGTCCTCGATCTCCTCGTTCAGCCCCAGGTGTTCCATGGTGCGCAGCTTGGACCGTACGACGTCGGTGTTGCCGGCGGCGGCGACCTCCAGGTTGAAGTCCTTGCTGCCGCCCAGCGTGCCGAGGGCCATGCCGCTGGTGTAGTCGACGAGGGCGGCGGCCGTCGCGCCGTCGATGGAGCTGAGGCATTCCTTGAGCGAGGTCTCGGTGTTGGCCATGGGATGTGTCCTTTCGGTCGTGACGGGTGGTTCGGGCCGGCCGCCGGGTCGTACGGAGGCGTCCGGCCGGGGAGGAAAGCCCGGGGGAAAGCCGGGAGGTCAGCCGCCGGGCTGGGACCGGGGCCGGTGTGCGGGCCGCTGCGGGGTCCGCACCGGGAGGGTGCCGATGGGCCGGGCCGGGCCCTGGGCCGGCTCGGGGGTGTCCCGGATGGTGAGCCGGTCGGCGTGCCGCCCTCCGCCCGGGCTGATGTGGGTGTCCACCAGCTCCGCGATCCGGGCTCCGCTGCGCCGCCCCTCCAGGTGCAGCCGGCCCACGTTGACCCGGTCGTCGGCGAGGAGGGTGAGGACGGCGGTGGTGCCGGCCGCGTAGGTGGCGATGTAGCCCTGGCTGCCGCGCACCAGGAGCTCGCGGAACTCGCCGCGGGCGGCGGCGTCCGCCATCCGGTGGGCGACGCCGAGCGCGGCGGCGGTGAGCGCGGCCAGCCCCTCCGGTTCGGTGTCGGGGACGTCGTGGGCGAGGACGAGTCCGTCGACGGTGGCCGCGAGGGAGCCCGCCAGCTTGGGTATACGGGTGCGGAGCCGACGCAGTTCGTCCAGCACGTCGGTCTCGACGGCCATGAGCAGTCTCCTTTCGGCACGCTGTCGGCGCGCGCGGATCACAGTGCCTCCAAGGCGTCCAGGAGCCGTCTCAGCAGCGCTGTGTCGGGCTCGTCCCACGCCGCGCCGCCCGCGTCGGGGACGGCGTGGACGGGCGTGGCGGGCGGGGGTGGCGCGGGGGTGACCAGTCCGCCGGCGGCCAGGCGGCGCAGTTCGACGAGGGTGTGGAAGGTGCGGTGGGCGAGGGCCGCGGCGATCTGTGCGGCGGTGCGGGCGCCGTCGACCTGGGCGAGGGTGCGGGCGCGGCGGGGCGGCAGTTCGGCGGGGCCGGTGCCGGGCACGCGGATGAGCGGGGCGGTGTCGACGGCCGGGTCGGGCCAGATGCGGTGCAGCAGGTCGCGGCGGCGCCGTGACTCGCCGAGCACGGTCGCCACGGGTACGGGGCGGACCGCGCCGAGCCAGTGCGCGACTCCGGGGCGGAAGCGGAACGTGGCGCCGTCGTGGGCGAGCGCGAAGTACGCCGCGTCGAACAGGGCGCCCAGATGGCACAGTTCCAGCGCGCCGGTGGTGAGGCGCCCGCTGTCGACCAGTTGGCGGCCGACGCGGTGCCGGGCCCCGGCCCGTTCGACGGCGTCCCACCAGCCGGCCGGGGCGACGGCGCCGCTGCGGGTGAGCAGGTCGCCGAGGTCGGGGCTGTACGCGGACTCGACGTGGACGACGTGTCCGGCCGCGAGGTAGAAGATGCCGGACTCCGTGGAGAGCGCCCCGGTGGCGTGGTCGGCCGCGAGGGTGCCGAGCAGTTCCGGCGCGGTTTCGCCGGTGCACGCCGCGGTCATCCGAGCACCAGCCGGTCCGCCATATCGGCCAGCCGGATCCGGGCCAGGGCGAGGTTGCCCTCGGCGCGGTCGAGCCAGAGGTACAGGAACACCGTGCTGTCGAAGGTCGTGACGACGAAGCGCAGCAGGTGGTATGCGTCGGCGGTGGTGAGGATCAGGTCGTCGACGGGGGGTTCCTTGCCCGTCTTGGCCCCGCCGCCGTCGGCGGGCGCGAGGGTGCCGCTCTCCACGGCCAGGCGGGCGAGTTCGGCGGTCTCCGCGGCCGTGGCCTCCGCGTCCTCGCCGGGTGCCTCGCCCACCGCCCCCAGGGCGAGCCCGCTGATCCAGTCGACCACCAGGGCACCGCGCGCCCCCGGCAGTCGCATGGCTTCCAGCAGGCTCTCGTCGATTCCGGGCACGCCGGATCCCCCTCCTCGCACGGCTGTACCGCGAACGTGACGTCGACGCTACGGTGTGTGCTCGACCGAGGTGAGGGCTTTGGCGTTTTCCGGGGGAATATGCGACAGGGAGGGTGCGCCGCTGGTAGGGTCCGGGCTTTTGCCGTCGAACCACCGCCGGGACAGGGTACGGGCGGGGCCGGCCCCGGTGCGGATGGTGGGCCGGTCCCGCCCGCGGCACCCATTGTGGTGACGGCCCGCCGCCGGGACCACGGGTGAACCGCTGTCACCACGTGTGCGCCGCGCACACCCCGCGCGCGACACGCCGACCGGCGGAACCCCGGCTCACCCCTCCGGCCGGCCACGGCGATACTGGCAGGAGCACGTGCCCCCGCTCACAACTGGACCCATGCCGACCTCCTCCTCAGCCCGCCCCGCCGCCCCTCCCACAGTCTGGCTGGCCCGCGGCCGCCACGCCGGTGCCGCACCCGATACGGCGATCCGGCACACCCTGCGCTGGCTCAAGGCCGGCCGGGACATCGACGACTTCCTGGAACTCCCCGCGCCGGACACCGCCCCCGACCTGGTGTTCGAAGCCCGGACGCGAGTCGCGGGCGAGGTCACCGTGCGCGCCCGGCTGCGCCTCGCGCCCGGCACGGACGCGGGCCGGGACTGGATCCTGGTCGCCGAGGCCGAGCAGCCCTGGGACCCCTCCTGGCCGTCCCCGGCCGCCATGTTCTGGCCGTCGGAGCCGGACGCCGGGTGGAACGCCGACCCGGTGACGGGAGTGCGGCCGGGTGTGATCAATCCGCTGCCCGAGGACGACAAGGACGTACGACGGCTGCTGCGCGCCTGTGTGCGCGACCCGTGGCACGTCCATGTCGTCGTCCATGAGGCGATGACCCCGGACGAGCGCGGCCGGGTGCCGCTCGCGCGCTGGCTGCCGCCGGGGCTGCGGGACCGGGTGGTGGAGCACCGGGCCATGCCCAAGCAGTCGCGGGTGGCGAACTGGGCGCTGCGGGAGTTCGGTGTGGAGGTTCCGCGCGGGGGCGCGGTGGTGCTGCCCGACAGCCCGGCGCCCGAGGGGTACGACGCCGACGCCTTCGCCGTACGCGCGGTGTTCCTGGACGGCACGGAACCGGTCGACCTCGTGGCGGCGGTGGCCCGGTACGACGCGTTGCCGCGCGCGCTGCCGGAGGGGGCGGAGGACGCGCTGACGGCGCTGCGGGAGGAGTGGCGCCTGCTGACGACGGAGGAGGAACTCGTCCGGGAGCGGGCGCTGGTGGCGATGTACGCCGAGGCGCTGGAGGCGATGACGAAGTCCCGGGATCTGTACCGGGAGGCGGCGGAGCGTGCGCATGAGGCGTTGGCCGTGTACCGGGAATCCGCCGGGGTCCTGGGTACGGCGGAGGCTCCCGCGCCTCGGGGGGCGTCTCCTCTGACTCGTACTCTGGAGCGGTTCAAGGCCGGCGGCAAGGCGCGGCGGCCGGACCCCGCCTCCGGGGAGCCCGCGTCGGACAACTAGGCACTTTCGGTACGGCGTTTGCGGGGGGGTGCCCGGCGTTGTGGCTGGGCGGGGGTGGTCGCGCTGCCCGGCGCTGACGGGGTGCCTCCCCCACTCTCGGCTTCTCCCCCACTCTCGGCTTCGCTCGAGCGGGAGGGACCCCCATCGCCCTGGGGGCACCTCCCAGGCCCTTGAGGCACTGGGGGAGGCACGACTCCCGCGGATCGCGCGGGGGGCGTTACTCGGTTGTGCTGCGGGGCTTCAGCGGGCGGCGGGTGGTGGGGAGGAAGAACCTCATGTGTACGGCCAGGGACGCCAGGGCCAGTAGGGCGGCTGCGGTGGCGGTCGGGGTGGCCAGCCATGGGGGTGCGAGGGCCAGGTCCACGGATCGGGGCAGGACGGCGGACGGGAGGGAATCGCCGTAGGCGTGGGCCGTGGCCAGGAGCGCCGGGACCACGACCGCTCCCGCCAGGGCCGTCGCACCGGGGCGTACCACCAGGATCAGCGCCAGCGCCGTGCAGAACACCGACAGGCCGACGGCGAAGGCGTGCAGGGACAGGGGGACACCGTCGTGCCGCAGCGGGAAGTGGGCCACCGCGCAGACGGCGAGGGCCACGGCGGCGAGCCGGGTCGACCGGATCACCGACCTGCCGGCCGGCTCGGACGCGTGGTGTCCGGTCTCGTCCCCGAGGCGGGGCTCGAGCGTCACCGGCCGCTGGGCGGCCAGGCGGTCGATCAGCTCGACCAGTTCGTCGACGGAGCGGCCGGTCGCCGCCGCTCGCAGCGCCTCCTCCCGGCAGTGGGGCGCCAGCGGCTCGCTGTGCAGCAGCGCGACGAGGAGGGTGACGTCCTCGACGGAGCGGTGGGCCGCCGCCGCGCGGATCGTCTCGTCCGCGCTGCCCGCGTCACGCGGCGGCCGGGTCAGCAGGGCCACGAGACGGGTGACGTCCTCCACCGACCGGTCGACCCCGGCGGCGCGCAGCGCCTCGACCACGGCCCGCGTGTGTTGGGGCGAGCGCTCCAGCGCGGTGACGAGGGCGGCGACATCCTCCAGTGACCGGTCCGACACGGCGGTGCGCACCAGGTCGCCGACCGGATCGCCGTACGGCTTCCCGGGCATGGAACACCCCGGTTCCGGTGCCACCACGACAGTGCGGGCGGGTGCCCGGTCCGGCCGGTGGGTGCCGGCCGTCGTGGTGGAGGGCGGGGCCGTGGCCGCCTCGGCGGGTATGACCGGTTCGTTCGAGGGAGGTGACGAGGAGAATGTGGTCATGATCGTCTCCAGGGGAAGGCTGATGACCATTTCTAGGCGCCCCCACCCCTCACTGCCACTTGGTTGAGCCACCGGGATGACCTGCGGCGATCCGGCGTTTCACGCGGATTTCGCGGGGCATCGGACGCGTGCGCGCATGGCCGGTCCCGGCCGCCATGCCGGCGTCGCGGGCGGGAATCCGCTCAGTGCGGGCCGTGTCGCGGCGAGAGCGCGGCACGCGTCACGGGTCACAGGAGGAGGGCGGTCCGTTGGAGAAGACCACCGTGGTGCTCGTCGTCGCCGCGGTCCTCGCGGCCGTGGTGCTGGCCGGGGCCGTCGCCGTCCTGGTCCGACTGGTGCGCACGCGGCGTGAGTTGCGTCACGCGGGTCTGCCCACGGGGCCCCGCTGGGTGTTCTGGGGCGCGGTCCTCTACCTGGTGCTGCCGGCCGATCCGCTGCCCGATCCGGTCTACCTGGACGACATGGGCGTTCTCCTGCTGGCCCTGCGCACCCTGCGGGGTTCCTCCGGCACCCGGGCTCACGGAGCGTCCCTCCGGCGGGGCCGCGGGCGACCCGCCGATGATTACGTTCCGTGAGGAAACCAACCACCCGTTCGATTCGTATAAGTCTCTGGAAGCCAAAAGAAGTCGGCGGACCAAGCGACGGCGCACAGTGGGCCGTTGCCTGCTCGGCGCAGCACCGACGAGGGAGAGACGATGCAACCGTTCGCGCTCAACTACGCACGTCCGGCAGTGGAGTTGGCTGTTGCCACTCCGTACGCGTATGACTCCGGACTGCAGTTGAACGTACTCGGCGACGGGCGGATCGCGGCCTGCGATCACGCGCTGTTGCGCGAGGTGGGGACGACGACGTCCACCGCGGGCTCCAAGACCCACTTCGACGACTGAACGCGGACCGTAAACCATGACCGTGCTGATCCTCACCTGTGAGGAGGATGTGACCGCCGACATGGTGGTCGTCCATCTGAACGGCTCCGGCGTGCCGGTGGTGCGCCTCGATCCCGCCGATCTGACGGGCGGCGTCTCGCTGTCCGGCGAGTACGTCCACGGCCGTTTCCGCGGCCATCTGTCCGCCGGCGGGAGGCTGGTGAGCATCGGCGGGCTGCGGTCCGTGTGGGTGCGCCGGCCCGGCACGCCGGCCGGGCGTGCGCCGCAGCCGTCCGCGTGGCTGACCGAGGAGGCCTCGCAGGCGCTCTACGGCATGCTGCGCGGCTGTGACGCGCGCTGGATGAACCATCCGGACGCGGCCCGGCGGGCCCGCCACAAGCCGTGGCAGCTGCGGCTGGCCCAGCGCTGCGGCCTGCCCGTGCCGGCCACGGTGATCACCACGTTCCCGCGCGCGGCGCGGGAGTTCGCGGAGCGCTTCCCGGACCTGGTGGTCAAGCCGGTGTCGGGGGCGCATCCGCAGGACCCGCCGCGGGCGGTGCCGACCAGCAGGGTGGCGCCGGACACGGACTTCTCCGCGGTCGCGTTCGGGCCGACGCTGCTGCAGCGGCGGATCGCCAAGCGGGCCGACATCCGGCTCACCGCGGTGGGTGAGCGGCTGCTGGCGGCCCGCAAGGTGACGCGGCCGGACGCGGATCCGGAGGAGGTGGACGTGCGTTTCGCCGTCCCCGGGTCGCCCTGGGAGCCGGCCGAGGTCCCGGCGCGCACCGCCGACGCCGTACGCGCGTATCTGCGCCGGTCCGAACTGGCTTACGGCGCTTTCGACTTCGCCGAGGACGCCGACGGGACCTGGTGGTTCCTGGAGTGCAACCAGTCGGGGCAGTTCGGGTTCGTGGAGGTGGAGACGGGGCAGCCGATCGCCCGGACCATCGCCGAGTGGCTGTCCCGTCCCATTCCCGACGAACCCGTCGAGCTCGACGAGGCGGGCAGCACGGTGCGGTGAGGGGCCCGTCACCGCGCGGGGCTCAGTGCGACCGCGGCCCCGGCAGCAGGGCGGTGCGCTGCCAGCCGTTGCCCGGGGACTGCGGCCGGTCGAGGCCGGGGGCGTAACCGGGGGACTGCAGGGGCCGCATGACCAGCTCCAGCTCCCTGCTCACGCGTTCGGCCTCACGGCGTACCTGTGCGGGCACGTCGCCGCACTCCGCGATGAGTCGGTCGTAGATGGGGGAATCCTGGAACACCCGTCAACGTGCCTTTCTGCTCGTCGGCCCCGATGCGGGACGCGACTGCAGAGTCTAGGCGGCCGACCATCCCGAAGGGGGAATTCCCCGGTACGACGGACCACGGAACGGATATTTCGGAAATCCGTCATGGTTCAGGCATTCCGGGCGGTCAGGCGCCCGTCGTGGAGCCGGGGCGGACGATCATCAGGACGGTGACGGTCGCCCACAGCAGGTTGAACACCCCGGTGAACATGGCGAGTCGCACCGTGTCCCGCCGGTCGACGGGCCGGCCCTCGCCCAGCCGTTCGACGACTTCGTCCTGCCGGGGCAGCACGAAGGCGAGCAGGATTCCGGCGGCGGCCGCGGTGAGGCCGATCGAGGTGACGAGCCAGCCGTCGTCCAGGACGCCCATCGCCAGGGCGGTGGCGAGACCGAGGACGGGCACCGCGATCCCCACGCGGGCGTAGACCCCGCAGATGCGATGGAGCAGTGTGACGGTGGTCACGTCCGCCGCGACGGGTCCGTCGGCCTCCGCCGGGGCGGCGCGTCGCGCGGCCGGCGGGAACATGCTGGCCGCGACGGTGACGGGGCCGACGGCGATGACGGCGGCCAGGACGTGGAGGGACAGCAGGAGCTTGGTCACCGGGACTCTTTCCATGGTGTGAACGGCGGTGCCGGGCTCACGTTAGGAGTCCGTCGGGTGATCACCCAGAGGCTGAAACGACAGGTTCCGACGGGTTCCCGCCAACACCGCCCACCTGGGCCCGCGCCCCGCCACCTCCCCGCCGCCCCGGCTCCGGCGGGTGGCGGGAATCCGCCTATCGTGGCGGTCATGCACTCCGTGGCGATTCTGGTTCTCGATGGGGTGGTGCCGTTCGACATGGCGGCGCCCATGCAGGTCTTCGACTGGACGCGGCTGCCCGACGGCCGGTGTCCCTACCGGGTCCGGCTGTGCGCCGAGCGGCCGGAGGTGCTCGCGGACGGCGGTTTCGGCCTGCGCGTCGACCGTGGGCTCCAGGCGCTGGCGGACGCCGACACGATCATCGTCCCGGGCCGTGCCGAGGGCGCGCCCCCGCTCTCCCCCGCCGTGCTCGCGGCGCTGCGCGAGGCGGCCGGGACGGGCACCCGGATCGCCTCGGTGTGCGTGGGCGCGTTCGTACTGGCGGAGGCCGGGCTGCTGGACGGGCTGCGCGCCACCACGCACTGGGTGGCCGCCGGACGGCTGGCGCGCGCCTTCCCGGACGTCGACGTGCAGCCGGACGTGCTCTACGTCGACAACGGGCAGATCCTCACCTCGGCCGGCGCCGCCGCCGCGCTGGACATGTGCCTGCACATGATCCGCCGGGACCTGGGCTCGGCCGTGGCCGCGGACGCCGCCCGGATGTCGGTGATGCCGCTGGAGCGGGAGGGCGGGCAGGCCCAGTTCATCGTGCACGAGCACCCGCCCGTGCCCCGCGGGTCGGATCTGGAGCCGCTGCTGGACTGGGTCGAGGACAACCTGGCGCACGAGGTCACCCTCGGGGCGATGGCGGCGCGCGCCGGGATGAGCGAGCGGACCTTCAGCCGCCGGTTCCGTGAGCAGACGGGCACCACGCCGTTGCAGTGGCTGCTGCGGGCGCGGGTGCGGCGCGCCCAGTATCTGCTGGAGAACAGCGACCACACGGTCGAGCGGATCGCCCAGCAGGCCGGGTTCGGTTCGCCCACGGCGTTCCGCGAGCGGTTCCGCAAGGTCGTGGGCACGACGCCGTACGCGTATCGCTCGACGTTCAACGGGCGGCGCGCCGCCACCGCGGGCGGCGGGTGAACGGGCGAGCGGCCCGGTGGCTCAGACGGCCAGGGACAGACCGCTCTCCCCGTCCTCCTCCGGGGTCCGGCCGGCCGCGGACCGTGCCCGGTCGAGGAGGTCGTCCGCCAGGGCGATGGCGTCGTGGACGCCGGACGTCCCCATCGTCGCGCAGAGTGTGTGACTGACGTCCTCCAGTTCGCGCGCCGCCGCCGGCGAATACCGTTCCGCCTGGGCTATCCGCAGCGTCGCGTACCGCGTCAGCAGCCGTCTGACGACCTTCGGGTCCGGTACGAGCACGAGGCGCCCCTCTCTGGTTTTCGCTGCGTATGCCCGAACCAGGCGGAAGCACTCATCCCATGTGTCCATGTGGCCACAATTGACCGAAACCACTCGCATCTTGACCTCGACGGCACGAAGCCGAGAACGTTCCGCTCCCGGGGCTACGCCCCGCCCCCCTTCCGTCCCTGGACGGGCCTCGTCCCCCTTTCAGCCCCGGCCGGATCCTCCCCTCACCCCCGGACGGGCCTGGACACGACGGAATACCTGCCCCCAAGGGCTGCGCCCCGGACCTCCTTCCGACCCTGGACGGTCCTCGCCCCCCCTCGGCCGGACAGCCCGGTCGCGGCGGAACGTCCGTCCCCGGGCTGCGCCACGGTCCCCCTTTCGACTCCGGCCGGATCTCCCCCTCACCGCCGGACGGGCCTGGGCACGGCGGAACGCCTGCCCCCGAGGGCTGCGCCCCGGACCTCCTTCCGGCCCTGGACGGTCCTCGCCCCCGTCGGCCGGACGGGCTCGGCCGCGGCGAAGCCCGTTGGCCGTCGGTGGGTTCGGGGTGGTCAGGCCGCCTGGCCGCTGTGCAGTGCCGTGTACGCCCCTCCCCGGCGCAGCAGGTCCTCGTGGGTGCCGATCTCCTGGATGCGGCCGTCCGCCATCACCACGATCCGGTCGGCGCCGCGCACGGTGGAGAGGCGGTGTGCCACGACGAACGTGGTGCGTCCGTGCAGCAGCCGGGCGAGGGCCTCCTGCACCAGTGCCTCCGAGCGGGTGTCGAGCGCCGAGGTCGCCTCGTCCAGGACCAGTACCTTCGGGTCCCGGATCAGCGCGCGGGCGATGGCGAGCCGCTGGCGCTGCCCGCCGGACAGCCGGGCGCCGCGCTCCCCGACGAGGGTGTCGAGGCCCTGGGGCAGCCGGTCGACGAACTCCAGCGCGTTGGCGTCGCGCAGCGCGGCCCGTACCGTCTCCTCGTCGGCGTCGTCCATGCCGTAGGCGACGTTCTCCCGGACGGTGCCGTCGAACAGGATCGACTCCTGGGGCACCACGGACAGGAAGCGCCGGTAGGTGCGCAGGTCGAGGCCGTTCATGTCGGTGCCGTCGAGCAGCAGCCGGCCGGAGGTCGGGCGGATGAAGCCGATGACCAGGTTGAGCACGGTGGACTTGCCCGCCCCGGAGGCACCGACGAGCGCGATGGTCTCGCCCGGGGCGACGTCGAGGGTGAAGTCGCGCACGGCGGGGCGCCCGTCGGTCTCGTACGCGTGGCCGACGCCCTCGAAGGTGATCGCGCCGCGCACTCCGCCGACCTCCGTCTTGCCCTCGTTGTCCTCCAGTTCGGGGGCCTGGAGGACCTCGCCGACCGAACGGACGGACTCCAGCCCCTTGGTGATGACCGGGGCCAGTCCCGCGAGCGTGGTGGTGGAGTTGGTGAGCGTGGTCAGGAAGGCGCTGAGCATCACCACGTCGCCGGCGGTGACGTTCCAGACGTCGTAGTACGAGATGAGCGCCGCGCCGGCCAGCACGCTCACGCCGATGACGTTGAGGACGACCCAGGCCAGTGAGCCGAACCGGCCGTTGACCAGGTCCAGGCGCATCCCGGAGGTGAGCAGCCGGTTCAGGGTGCCGTCCATCCGGCGCAGCGCCTTGCCCTCCAGGCCGTGGGCGCGGGTGACGGGGATGAGCCGGGTCATCTCCGTGACCCGGGAGGACAGCGTCTCCACCTCGTGGCGGAAGTGCTCGTTGTGCGTCCGCAGCCGGGCCCGCAGCTTGGCGACGAGCAGGGCGGCGGCGGGCACGACGATCAGGAAGACGGGGAGGAACTCGGGGGTGCGGATCGCGATGATGACGAGCCCGCCGGTGAGGACGGTGAGCGCGCCGAGCCCGTTCTCCGCGGTCTGCTGCACCATCTGCTCGACGGTCTCCACGTCCCGGACGACCTTGGCCTGGAGCACGCCGGCGCTGACGCGGGAGTGGTAGCCGATGGAGAGCTGCTGCATGCGGGTGCACAGCGCGGAGCGCAGGGCGGTGCCCATGCGGCGGACGCTGCCGTACAGCAGCCGGACGTACAGCACGTGCAGCGGGTAGTTGACCAGCAGGATGAACATGATGACGCCGGTGCTGGTCCACAGCCGGGATATCGGCTGGTGCTGCACGACGGTGTCGATGATGGACGCGGTGATCAGCGGCAGCAGCCAGATCGGGCTGTGCTTGACCGTGAAGACGCCGACGGCGGCGGCGAGCCGGCCGCGGTCGGCGCGGAACAGATAGGCGAGGGTGCGGATCGGGTGCTCGCCGCGGTAGCGGTGGTCGAGCGGTCTTTCCAGCGACGCCATGGGTGGGGGTCCTCCACTGTGAGCCTTGTTCAGCAAGCGCTTTCTCCACTTGTGTGCCAGGAGTACACCAGGCACATGAGGTGCCCGCCCCCGGCGTCCAGCGCCTGAGACGGGCGGGGTGCGCTCAGCCCGCGTCCAGCTCCGCGAGGTCCTCGGCCGTCAGGACGAGGCCGGCGGCGCCCGCCGAGTCACGGACCGACTCCGGCCGGCTCGCGCCCGGAATGGGCACGACGACCGGCGACCTGGCGAGCATCCACGCCAGGCACACCTGGTACGCGCTCACCCCGTGCGCCCGGGCGATCCGCGCGAACGGGGCGTGGGCCGAGGCGAGTTCACCGGCCCGGGCGATGCCGCCGAAGGGACTGTAGGGCAGGAACGCGATGCCGAGCTCGTCGCACAGGCGCAGCTCCGGCTCACTGGAGCGGAAGGCCGGGGAGAACTTGTTCTGTACGGAGACCAGCCGGCCGCCGAGGATCCCGGCGGCCTGCCGGATCTGTTCCGGGTCGGCGTTGGAGACACCGGCCATGCGGATCTTCCCCTCGTCCAGCAGCTCGCGCAGCGCGCCGACGGACTCGGCGTACGGGACACGGGGATCGGGCCGGTGGAACTGGTAGAGCCCGATGGCCTCCACGCCGAGCCGGCGCAGGGACGCCTCGCACGCCCGCTTCAGGTGCCCGGGGCTGCCGTCCTGGGTCCAGCTGCCGTCGCCGGGGCGCAGATGACCGCCCTTGGTGGCGACCAGGACGTCGCCGCCCCGGTCGTGGGAGGCGAGGGCCTTGGCGATCAGGGTCTCGTTGTGGCCGACCTCGCCGGCGTGCAGGTGGTAGGAGTCCGCGGTGTCGATCAGGGTGACACCGGCGTCCAGCGCGGCGTGCAGGGTGGCCAGGGAGCGGGTCTCGTCCGGGCGCCCCTCGATCGACATGGGCATGGCGCCCAGTCCGACGGCGCCGACCTCGACATCACCGATACGGCGGGTGTGCATGTGCGCGTGACCTCTTCCGGCTGTCGTCTCACGGTCTCGGAAAGCGCGTACCAGCCTGGTCCCCGCGCGGCCCGAAATCCAATAGAGGAAAGCGAACGCATTCAGCAGACGGGGCGCTGAATCGGGACCCCGCCCGCGACACCGCCGCCGCGCGGGCGCCGGTGCCCGGAGTTACGCTGCGCGCAGCCGGTCCTTCGCCGACATTCCGGGAGGTAATCATGGCCTCGCTCCTCAATCCGTATCTCAGCTTCGACGGGAACGCACGGCAGGCCCTGGAGTTCTACAAGGAGGTCTTCGGCGGCCGGCTGCGGCTCAACACGTACGGCGACTTCGGCCGGCCCGGAACCGACAACGCCGACAAGATCATGCACGGCATGCTGGCGAGCGCGGCCGGCTTCACCCTCATGGGCGCCGACATGCCGCCGGGCATGACGTACGCCCCGGGGAACAACTTCGCCGTGAGCGTCAGCGGCGAGGACGAGCCCGAACTGCGCGGTTACTGGGAGAAGTTGTCCGGTGGCGGCTCGGTTGCCGTACCGCTGGAGAAGCAGATGTGGGGGGACGTGTTCGGGATGTGCACGGACCGCTTCGGCATCCCCTGGATGATCAACGTCAACCAGCCCGCGGGCTGAGCCCCGCGCCTCCCGGCGAGCGGCCGTTGACACGACGTTCCGGCAGGGATCACCGTACTGACCGGAGCGCGTCGGCGGAGCGCGCCAGGACACCGGTCCGGCGGCGGTCGCCGCACCGGGAGAGGCGGCGGCATGCGGATCGGACTGCTCGGCACCGGACCCTGGGCGCGGGCGGCCCACGCCCCCGCGCTGAGCGGGCACCCGGACCTCGACCTCGCCGGCGTGTGGGGCCGCCGGCCCGACGCCGCCGAGGAGCTGGCCGGTCTGCACGGCACCCGGGCGTACGACGACGTCGACGCGCTCTTCGCCGACGTGGACGCCGTCGCCGTCGCGCTGCCGCCCGCGGTGCAGGCGGAGCTGGCGGTGCGCGCGGCGCGGGCCGGGTGCCATCTGCTGCTCGACAAGCCGCTCGCGCCGACCGTCGCGCAGGGCCGCGCGGTGGTCGGGGCGGCCGAGGAGGCGGGGGTCGCGTCCGTGGTCTTCTTCACCACCCGCTTCCAGCCGGGGCCGGAGGCGTGGATCACCGAACAGGCACGCGTGGGCGGCTGGTTCACCGGGCGCGCACAGTGGCTCGGGGCGGTGTTCACCTCCGACGGCAACCCCTTCGCCGCCTCTCCCTGGCGGCGGGAGAAGGGCGCCCTGTGGGACGTCGGCCCGCACGCCCTGTCCGTCCTGCTTCCGGTGCTCGGCGAACCGCGGCGGGTGACGGCGGCGGCGTACGGCCCCGGCGACACCGTCCATCTCGTCCTCGACCACGCGGGCGGCGCGTCGAGCAGCCTCACCCTGAGCCTGACCGCTCCCCCGGCGGCGGCCGGCGCCGTGGTGGAGCTCCGCGGCACGGCGGGCGTCACCTCCCTCCCGGAGGCCTCCGAGGGCGCCGTCCCGGCGCTCACCCGCGCCGCGGACGCCCTCCTCGCCGCGGCCGGTACCGGCACCCCCCACCCCTGCGACGCGGCGTTCGCGCTCCGGGTGACGGAGATCCTGGCCGCGGCGGAGGCGCGGCTGAACGGCGGAACGCGCTGACGGCCTCACCGGGCGACTGCGGAACGGAGCGCTCCCGAAGCGCTCCGTGGCCATCGGGCCCGACCGGCTTAAGCGGCCCTTAAAGCCCGGTTAAGCGATCACCGGATCTTCGCCGTTTTTTCAAACAATCGCAGGTCAGCGCGGTGTTGCGGACAAGTCGGACCGTTGGCGGGGGCCGCGGCCGTACCTAGCATCGATGTCGCGCGCCGGTCCCGACGCACCGCTGTGAGAGCGCTCTCCGCCGCTCTCCTCCCCCTGTCGGCCGGCGCGGTCAGGAATCCGCACGAGTACTCCTGGAGATCCCCCACATGACTCCCCGTCATCAGCGCAACCTCGGCCGCCGCAAGGTCCTCTTCGCCCTCGGCGGAGCCGCCGTGGCCATCCCCGCGGCGGCGGTGATCGCCCCGCACGCCCTCGCGGACCAGTCCGGCGGGCAGAAGGCCGGCACGGCGGCGGGGGCCCTGCCGCTGACGATCGTCAACAACAGCGGTTCCTTCGGCAACGCGAACGTGCACCTCTACATCGTGGGCAACGTGGACGGCCGTCAGGTCCGGGTCACCCCGGAGGGCACCGTCGCCCCGGTCGCCGCCTCCGACAACGGCCCCGACGGCTTCACCGACTACGCGATCGGCCTGGCCGGCAGCGGCGAGACCAGGCTGTCCCTGCCGTACATGTCCGGCCGGATCTACGTGTCCCTCGGCGCGAAGCTCAAGTTCAAGGTCGTCACGGACGGCAACGGCAACGCGGCGCTGCAGTACCCGGCCGGCTGGGTCACCTCCGACCCCAACTACGGCGTGCTGCACGACTGCGCCGAGTTCACGTACAACTCCTCGGGCATGTTCTGCAACACGACCATGGTCGACATGTTCAGCGTGCCGATGGGCATCCGGCTCACCGGCGCCAAGGACCAGACGACGGGCACCGTGCGCGAGGGCGGGCGCGCGGCGGCGTTCGCCGCCGTCAAGCGGGTGGAGGCGTTCTCCCGGCTCGTCGTGGACGACACCCGGATCATCGCCCCCGGCCACGGTCTGGACGCCGGGCTGTTCGCCGAGGACTACTTCGCCCCGTACATCGACGAGGTGTGGAGCACCTACACCGGACGGGACCTCGCGGTCACCACCAACGCCGGCACCTTCACCGGCCGGGTGCGCGGCGAGCGGTTCACCTTCGACGGGCCCGCCCAGGTCTCCTTCGGCAAGCCCTCCACGCGGGACGTCCTCTTCTGCGACGGCGCCCTCGCCGCCCCCAACGACGGCACGACCGGCCCGGTCGCCGCCGTGCTGGGCGCCGGCTTCAACCGTTCGACGCTGCTCAGCCACCCGGACCAGCCGACGGCCGACGCCTCGGTCTTCTACCGGACCGAGCTCACCAACCACTACTCCAAGGCGGTCCACACGGCCACCGAGGACGGCAGGGCGTACGGCTTCGCCTTCGACGACGTGGCCGACTTCGCCTCGTACATCCAGGACACGGCACCCACGGGCCTGCGGCTGACGCTCTCGCCCTTCTGAGCGGCTCGCGGAGCAGGTTTCCCGCGGGGCGGGGAAGGTACCCCGGCAGCCAGGAGGAGCGGCCCCTCACCGCGGTGCCGCGGGCGTTCCGGATGCACGGCGGGCTCCCGCGTTGAATGGTGGGGCATAGGACCCGATGACAGCACCGGGGCCGCTCCAGCGATCCGGACCCGAGGAGCCAGAAGATGTCGACGTCCCAGCCCGACGCGTCCCAGCCCGAAGCGTCCCGGCGGTCCGCGGACCGCGCCACCCCGGACAGCCTGCTCCACGCCCGCACCGGCACCGATGTGTCGCCGGAGGACATCGTCCTTGCCTCGGGCAAGGACCTCACCCCGCACAACCTCGAGTGGGCCAGGCGGAAACTGGACGAGGAGGGGCCCGCCGCCCTGGACAAGATGCTGCCCTGAGCCCGCGGACACCCGTTCGCGGACGGCACGGCGCCGCCGGCCCGGTGCGATCGCGCACCGGGCCGGCGGCGCCGTTCCGGGGTCAGGTTCCGTCCCGGTCCTCCGGGAGCGCCGTCCCGTCCTCCACGACGTGCATCGCGGCCTCCTCCGCGCCGGCCGCCCCCGCGTCGATGCCGACGTCCTCGGCGACGGACTCCTTGGTGGTGTCCGTGTGGGCGCCCTCGTCCGGGGCGACCAGGCGTCCGGCGCGGCCGGTGCCCGCCTCCGGGTCGACCGGCTCGCCCTCGCCGCCGGGGAGGTCGCCCACCGCGTCACCGGCGGGCGCGGACGCGTCCGGCACCTCCTGGGCCAGCCGCTGGTCGAGGCTCTCCCCCTCGTGCTGCTCCGCGGCCGTGGTGCCGTACTTGGTCACGCCGAGCGGTTTCTCCGGCGGGGAGTAGCCCTCGTCGAGGGTGTCGTCGTAGGTCCGTTCGTCGAGGGCGTCCTGCATGTCGAGCGGCGCGGCGTCCTCCTGCTCCTCGTTGCTCCCGGTGGGCTGGTAGGCGTCGTCCCCCATCGGCTCGGTGCCCATGGCTTCCTCCCTGTCACGCTGCGTCGGCTCGTTCGCCTCGGGTGTCAGATCCGCGTTTCCCGTGACGCGGTCCCTAACCCCGGTGCGTGTGATGACGGGGAGGGGCGCGTTCGGGCCGTCCGGGCGGGAGTGACGCGGGCCGGCCACGTCGAGGCCCAGCCGTCGGATCTCGGTCTCGCCGAGCCGTTCGCAGCCGTCCTCGGTGATGACCGGCACGACCGGGAAGATGCGGCGGGAGAGATCGGGGCCGCCGGTCGCCGAGTCGTCCTCGGCGGCGTCGTAGAGGGCGGCCGGGGCGGCCTCGTCGCGGGACATGCCGGCCGGTGGAGCTCCTTGAGGGCGCCCCTGGCGTACGGGGATCCGGAGCCCTCCGTGTGGAAGCCGTGTTTCTCGTAGCGGCCGCCGGCGGCGTCGTAGGAGAAGATCCGGCCCCGTCCTCCCCCGGACGCGGTGGTGTCGTAGCCGGCGAGCAGCGGGACGACGGCGAGGCCCCGCACGGCCTGGGCGAGGTTCTGGCGGATCATGGTGGCGAGCCGGGCCGCCTTGGCGCCGAGGGGCATCGGGATGCCCTCGATCCTCTCGAGGTGGGCGAGTTCGACCTGGTGGAGCCGCACCATGTCGAGGGCGATCCCCACGGAGCCGACGATCGCGACGGCGGTGTGGTCGTCGGCGGGCAGCACCTTCTCCAGATCGCGCTGGGCGATCAGGTTGCCCATGGTGGCCCTGCGGTCACCGGCGATCAGGACGCCGTCGCCGTAGGTGAGGGCGAGGATCGTGGTGCCGTGCGGGACCTCCGAGGCACGGACGCCCTCGGGGAGGGTGCGCGTGCCCGGCAGTCCGGGGCGGTGGGCCGCCGGGAACTCGGTGAAGGACGAGCTTCCCGGAGTGAGGAACTCCTCCCCCGGCCGCCCCTCGTGGTCGCTCCCCGCCGTACCGCTTCCCCTCGTCGCTCCTTCGCGCCCCGACGACCGACTCCTGCCTGGACCGGGTGCGCGGGAAACCCGTCAGCCGGAGCCGGGCGCCGGGGCGATACGGGCTTCGAGGTCGCCGATCCGGTGGACGGGCCAGGAGCGGGCGTACCCGGGCGGCGTGCCGCCGGGCCCGGTGAGGGCGGCGACCGGGACGCGGTCCGCGGTGCGCAGGATCTCGGCGGCCGTGGTGTTCTCGTTGTTCCCGGCGGTCGCTCCGGAGGAGCAGCCGGTGTAGTAGCCGATGGGGATCGCCTCGTGGCCGGTGATCAGACAGGGCGGGCGGACACCGAGCCGGTGCAGGTCGTCGGCGGTGCGGGCCCAGTCCCGGCGGCTGTCGACGTTGCGGTCCACGGTGTGCACGAGGACGGTCAGCTGCACCGTGAGATGACCGGCCAGGCCGAGTGCGACCAGGGTTCCGGCCGCGGGCCGCCACTTTCCGCGCGGTGCCGTGACCAGGTACCACAGCGCGTCGGCGACCGGGATCGCGAGCAGGGCGTAGGCGGGCTGGAGGAAGCGGGGCGCCGCGTACTCGATCATGAACAGGTAGGGCAGGGCGACGGTCGTGGCGCAGGCCAGCGGCACCACGGTGCGCGGGGTGCGGCGGGCCCGCACGGCGACGATCAGTCCGAGGACGGCGAGCACCGGCAGGACGAACCACCACAGGGTGATCACCGGGTGGGGCATCGGGCCCGTGCACGGACGGCACAGGGCGCGCCCGCCCAGGCTGCGCAGCTGGTCGTCGACGGCGATGTCCAGGCCGAGCCCGCCCTGGACGCGGGAGGCCTCGGCGAGCCGCTCCCGCAGACCGCCGAACGCGGTGTACGCCTCGACCACCCAGGGGACCGCTCCCGCCAGCAGACCACCGGCGAGGGCGAGCAGGGACCGCCCGTGCCGGCCGGCCAGGGCGAGGACGAGGAGCGGGACCGTCGCCCAGACGGCGTCGGTGGGCCGCATCCAGGCCATGAGCGCGGTCCCCGCCGCCACCCCCCACAGGGGGCCGCCGGACGAGGGGTCCGCGCGGTGGCGCAGGAAGCAGCCGACGGCGGTCAGCGCGCCGACGGCGACCCAGTAGTTGGGCATGGCCTGGGGACCGTAGAAGAGCGTGATCCACAGGGAGGCGAAGAAGGCACCCGCGATGACCAGGACCCGGGTGGGGAACAGACCGCGCCAGGCGTGCAGGGCCAGGAAGAGGGCGAGGCCGGAGAGCAGGGCGAGGTAGACGCGCAGCAGGGCGGTGGACCCGGACCAGGACGCGACGGGCGCCACCAGCAGGGACACCCCGCGGGAGCGGGGGGCGCTGAAGAAGGCGGCCGGGTGGTGGGAGGTGACCTGGCTGGTGTAGACGATCTCGTCCCAGCCGAGGCCCAGCACGGGGCGGACCAGGGCGAGTTGGGCGAGGACGAAGACAGCGGCGAGCACCGCGAGCGGGCGGGCGCCGCCGCGCGGTGACGGGCCCGGTCCGGCACGCTGCCCGCGCTTCCGCAGGCCGGTGAGAAGGGCACCGGTGCCGTCGGTCATCGTCCGTCCCTCATTCCCGCGCGTCATCGGGTCCCGGGTTCCACGGGCCCTGCGCTCTGAAGGACGGGTACCAGGAGACCGGCGTTCCGGAGATCACCGACAAACTAACCCGCGTGCGACGGACCCGCAGGACGGGATACGGCCGTCCGCCCCGGGGCCCGCCGCCGGTCAGCGCGGGTGCGGACCCCGGTGCGGGGGCTGCTCGGGCGCCGGGCGGGGCCCGGGCAGTGGGACGGGACGCTCGGCGGGGGCGCCCTCGCGCACGGTCAGCTCGGTGCCGTGGTGTCGGATGGTCAGCGGCGCTCCGGAGCGGAGCGTGTACGTCGCCCGGTCCCCGGTGACCTCCACGCGCAGGCACCGGCCGAGGAACCGCAGGGTGAAGGCCAGGCGGCGCAGCCTCGACGGCAGCCGGGGGGTGAACCGGAGGCTGCCGTCGTCCCAGCGCATGCCGCCGAACCCGGCGACCAGGGCCGTCCAGGTACCGGCCAGGGAGGCGATGTGCAGTCCGTCGCGGGTGTTGTGCTCCAGGTCCGCGAGGTCCATGAGGGCGGCCTCGGCGGTGTAGGCGTGGGCCAGGTCCAGGTGGCCGGTGCGGGCGGCGAGGACGGCCTGGACGCAGGCCGACAGCGAGGAGTCCCGTACGGTCAGCGGCTCGTAGTAGGCGAAGTTGCGGGCGATCTGCTCCTCGCCGAAGACCTCCTCGAAGTAGCCGGCGCAGGTGTGCATCGCCAGCACCAGGTCCGCCTGCTTGATCACCTGTTTGCGGTAGAGGTCGAAGTAGGGGAAGTGCAGCATCAGCGGGTACTGGTCGGCGCGGGTGCCGGCGAAGTCCCAGCGCTGGTAGCGGGTGAAGCCCGCGTGCTGTTCGTGCACGCCGAGTTCGTCGTTGTAGGGGAGGTTCACGGCTTCGGCGGCGTCCCGCCAGCCGGCGCTCTCCTCCTCGTCGACGCCGAGGTCCGCCGCCCGGTCCGGGTGCCGTTTGCAGGCGTCGGCGGCGGCCAGCAGGTTCGCCCGGGCCATGAGGTTGGTGTACGTGTTGTCGTCGGCGACGGCACTGTACTCGTCCGGCCCGGTGACGCCGTCGATGTGGAAGACGCCCCGGTCGTCGTGGTGGCCGAGGGAGCGCCAGAGGCGGGCGGTCTCCACCAGCAGCTCCACGCCGGTGTCACGTTCGAAGCGCTCGTCGCCGGTGGCCTGGACGTAACGCACCACGGCGTCGGCGATGTCGGCGTTGACGTGGAAGGCGGCGGTACCGGCCGGCCAGTACGCGGAGCCCTCCGAGCCCTCGATGGTGCGCCAGGGGAACGCGGCCCCGCGCAAACCGAGTTGGGTGGCGCGCTCGCGGGCGACGGGCAAGGTGGTCTGCCGCCAGCGCAGCGCCTCGGCGGCGGCCTCCGGAACGGTGCAGATCAGCAGGGGCAGCACGAACACCTCGGTGTCCCAGAAGGCGTGACCGTCGTAGCCGGAGCCGGTCAGCCCCTTGGCGGGTATCGCGCGCCGCTCGGCGCGGGCCCCGGCCTGCAGGACGTGGAAGAGGGCGAAGCGCACGGCCTGCTGGATCTCCTCGTCGCCGTCGACCTCGACGTCGGCGCGGGCCCAGAAGTCGTCGAGGTAGGCCCGCTGTTCGTCGAGGAGTCCCTGCCAGCCGCTGTGCGCGGCGGCGGCCAGCGCCGCCTCCACCTGGTCGCTCATCGCGGGCCGGGAGCGGGCGCCGGACCAGCCGTGGGCGACGAGTTTCTCCACCCGCAGCCGCTGTCCCGGCTCCAGGACGGAGGTGACGGTCAGCCGGGCCACGTCCACGTTGCTCTCGCAGCCGGTGGTGGTGCGCGCGGGGCCGTCGACGATGTGGTCGGCGGCCACGGCGACCCTCAGGCCGCTGCGCCGGGTGCGGTGCACCAGGCGCAGCCGGTGGTCCTCGGCGAAGTCCTCCTCGGGCTCCAGCGGGGACTTCAGGGCGCGGGCGGCACGCGGGTCGCCGTCGGGTCCGGGCAGGCTCTCGTTGGCGACCAGTTCGGACTGCACCACCACGCGGGTGCGGCTGTCGACGGGCTCGACCTCGTAGGCGACGGCGGCGACGGCCCGTTGGGTGAGGGAGACCAGCCGGGTGGAGCGCACCCGGACCGTGGACCCGGCCGGAGAAGTCCATTCGCAGACCCGTTCGAGGACGCCCCGGCGCAGGTCCAGGGTCCGCTCGTGGCTGACGAGGCGCCCGTAGCGCAGGTCGAACGGCTCGTCGTCGACCAGCAGCCGGATCACCTTGCCGTTGGTGACGTCGATGACCGTCTGGCCCGACTCCGGGTAGCCGTAGCCGGCTTCGGCGTAGGGCAGGGGGTGCAGTTCGTGGACGCCGTTGAGGTAGGAGCCGGGCAGGCCGTGCGGTTCGCCCTCGTCGAGGTTGCCGCGCCAGCCGACGTGGCCGTTGGACAGGGCGAACACCGACTCGCTCTGCGCCAGGACGCCGAGGTCCAGACTGTGTTCGCGCACGGTCCACGGGTCGACGGCGTACGCCCGCTGTGTGATCACTCGTCACCTCCGAGTTCGGCCAGGTCCGTCACGACCCGGTCGGCTCCGTGCGCGTACAGCGCGTCGGTCTGGCCCACCCGGTCAACGCCGACGACGTACCCGAAGTGCCCGGCGCGGCCCGCGTCCATGCCGGCCAGCGCGTCCTCGAACACGGCGGCCCGGGACGGCTCGACACCGAGGTCCCGGGCGGCGGCGAGGAAGGTGTCGGGCTCCGGTTTCCCCGGCAGGCCGCGCTCGGCGGCGACCACACCGTCGATCCTTACGTCGAAGAGGTCCTCGGCACCGATCGACCGCAGTACGTCACGGCAGTTGGCGCTGGAGGAGACGATCGCGGTGCGCAGTCCGCGGGCGCGGACCGCGGCGAGGTAGCGCAGGGTGCCGTCGTAGGCCTCCACGCCGTCGGTGCGGATCCTCTCCAGCAGCCGTTCGTTCTTGCGGTTGCCGAGGCCGTGCACGGTGCGGGCGTCGGGCGGGTCGTCGCGTTCGCCCTCGGGCAGTTCGATGTCGCGGGAGGCGAGGAAGGTGCGGACGCCGTCGGCGCGCGGGCGGCCGTCGACGTACTCGTCGTAGTCGGCGTCGGTGAAGGGCCGGAAGGCGTCGCCGTCCCGCTCGCGGAGGAAGGCGTCGAACATCTCCTTCCAGGCGGCCGCGTGGACGACGGCCGTCTTCGTGACGACGCCGTCGAGGTCGAAGAGGCAGGCGAGGATGTCATCGGGCAGACCTGGATCCGTCATACGGGACACCGTTCCCCGATACGGTGCCGGACAGTGGGTGGCGCGGGCCACATGGCGGCGGACCGCCCGCTTCCCGGGTGGCACACTCTCCCGTGTGGCGCTGACCTTCGACGACCTCCTCCGCCGTGCCCGTGCCCTTCCGCAGGGCGGCCGGCGCGCGATCCTCGGCATCACCGGCAGTCCGGGCGCGGGCAAGTCCACGCTCGCGGAGCGGCTGGTGCGGGAGCTGAACGGCACCGGGGAGCCGTGGGTCGCGCAGGTGCCGATGGACGGCTTCCATCTCGCCGACGCCGAACTCGACCGCCTCGGCCGCCGTGACCGCAAGGGCGCCCCGGACACCTTCGACGCGGCCGGATACGCGGCACTGCTGCGGCGGCTGCGCGAGGAGACGTACGACGACGTCGTGTACGCCCCCGGCTTCGAGCGGACGCTGGAGCAGCCGCTCGCGGGCGCGCTGCCGGTACCGCCGACGGCCCGGCTGGTGGTGACGGAGGGCAACTACCTGCTGCTGGACACCGGCGCCTGGGCGCGGGTCCGGCCGCTCCTCGACGAGGTGTGGTTCTGCGTCCTGGACGAGGAGGAGCGGCTGCGGCGGCTGATCGCCCGGCACGAGGAGTTCGGCAAGAGCCACGAGGAGGCGGTGGCGTGGGTCGGGCGCAGTGACCGGCGCAACGCCGAGCTGGTCGCGTCGACGCGGGACAGGGCCGACCTGGTGGTCCGGCCACCGGAACCGGCTGGACGGGGTGCGGCCCGGTGACGCAGGCTCTCGTCCCGTGATCAGAGAAGCCACCGTGCACGACGTCCCCGAGATCCGCGCGATGATCCGCGAGCTCGCCGCCTACGAGAAGGCCGCCGAGCAGGCCCGCGCCACCGACGAGCAGCTCCGCGCGGCCCTGTTCGGCGAGCACCCCGCCGCGTCCGTCCTGATCGCCGAGGACGACGACACCGGCGGCATCGCGGGGTTCGCGCTGTGGTTCCCGCGCTTCTCGACCTGGACCGGTACGCGCGGGATGCACCTGGAGGACCTCTACGTCCGCCCGGACACCCGCGGTGCCGGACACGGCAAGGCGTTGCTGGCCGCCCTCGCGGCGATCTGCCGGGACAACGGTTTCGAACGCTTCGAGTGGGTGGTGCTCGACTGGAACGAACCGGCGATCGCCTTCTACGAGTCGCTCGGCGCGGAGCTGCTGGAGGAGTGGACGGTGTGCCGGCTGACCGGTGCCCCGCTGGAGGAACTCGCCGCGCGGGCGGTTCCCCCCGTGGGCGGAGGGCCGGTGCGGCAGTAGGGGCCCTTGAGGGGTCCTGCGGCGGCGGACGTACGCGATCCGGTCACCGGTGGCGACGACGGCACCGTGTCGCGGCGCGCGGGCCGGCGGTGGCCGTGGCCGTGGTGCTGCTGCTCGGACGGACGGCCGTGGCGGTACCTGCCTTACTCCGACGAGGCGTTCGGCGGCCCGTCGAAGACCCGGTTCCGGCTGCACGACTCGCACGTCGACCGGGGCCAGGACCTCGGCCGGCTCGCCGACCGGCTGCGCGAGCGGTACCGCGGGGAGCGGATCCGGCTGGTCCACAAGGGCGGTGGGGTGCCCTCGTACCACGGCATCCGTGCCGCCGATCCGCTCCGGGTGCCGCCCGCCGAGGCGCACGGGGTGCTGGTGGTGCCGGACTCCGCGGCGGTCGAGGCGACCGGCCGGCCGGCCGACGACGTCGGCCACTCCCTCACGGTCTAGCGGCGCCGACCCGCACCGTCAGCCGGGCGTCGCCTGCCCCGCGCGCAGGAAGGCGTCGGCGCTCACGTGCGGCATCACGCTGCTCGCCACCCGGAAGCGGCCGTTGGGGACCTCGGCGGACCGGCGGACGTGCACGGCGAGCGGGCCCGCCCATTCGTAGCCGTGGCGCGCGGCGTGCCGGGCCAGCCGGTCGGTGAGCGCCTGTCCCACGCGGCTGCCGCGGCGGGTCAGTTCCTCGTGCACGGGTTCGGCCAGTTCCACGTCGTAGGCGTTGGGGACCATCACCCGGCCCGCCCGGCACACCACGGCGTGGCTGTCGCACTCGCGCCGCAGGGCGTCGACGAGTTCGACCGGCTCCCGGCCGAACAGCCGCGCCCACAGCGCTTCCCATCGGTTCTCCAGGGCGTCTTCCAGCGCGCTCAGGGCGCTCATGCTTTCACCTGCTCGGGATGTAGTCGGGGCGGGGAACGGCGGGCGCGGTCTAGCGTTCCCGGAAGTCGTCGGGCTTGATCTCGGCCTCTTCCAACGCCTCGCGCATCGTGCGGCCGGTACCGCCCCGGGCGCGCGCCTCGTCGTCGTCCTGCTGCTCGACGATGTCGTCGGTGTCCCGGGTCTTCGGCCGGTTCTCCTCGGGGACGGTCATGTCCGGTGGCTCCTGGTGTGTCACGGGGTTTCTGCTTCGCTGTGCCGTCGGGTTCCCCCGGGAGGCGCGGATATCCCCGGTGGAGCGGTCCGGTGTGCTCCGGTGAGCGGCCTGGCCACCACGGCGGGTGGGCTATGTTGAACCCTCGTGGGAGACGAAGGAGGCGCACCGGTGCGATCGCCGCAGCAGGCACGCGCACAGGCGTCCGCGATCACCTCGGGGAAGGCGGGCCAGGACCCGGAGGTGTCCCCGACGGCCCAGCTCCGCACGCTGTTCGACCGGCCCCGGCTCTCCCCCGGCCAGCGGCGCATCGCCCAGTACCTGATCGAGCACCTCGCCGAGGCGGCGTTCCTGTCGATCACGGATCTCGCGGACCGGGCCGGGGTGAGCCAGCCCTCGGTGACCCGGTTCGCCTCGGCGGTCGGCTTCAGCGGTTACCCCGCGCTGCGGGAGAGGCTCCAGTCGATCACGCTCGGCACCCGCTCCGGCGGTCCCGCCGAGGAGGTCCGGGGCAACGAGCTGCAGGCGGCGGTGGACGCCGAGATCGAGAACCTGGAGAACCTGCGGCGGGACTTCGCCGACGCCGACCGGTTCATCGAGGTCGGCCGCCGGCTGTCCGCGTCCACTCCGCTCACCGTGCTCGGGCTGCGCATCTCCGTCTCCCTGGCCGAGTACTTCGCCTACGCCGCCCGCCGTGTCCACCCGGACGTCCGGCTCGTGACGCTGGGCGGCAGCGTCGCCTACGACGCGCTGCTGCAGTCGCGGGAAGCGGGCGGCAGCTGGGTGCTGGCGTTCTCCATGCCGCGGCACGCCCAGGAGACCCTGACCGCGGTGCGGGTCGCCCGCAGCGCCGGGCTGAAGGTCGCGCTGATCACCGATCTGGCGCTGGGCCCGATCGTGGACGAGGCCGACGTCACCTTCGCCACCGGCACCGGGTCCCGGCTGGTGTTCGACTCCTACGCCGCTCCGGTCGTAATGTGCGCGGCGCTGCTGCAGGCCATGACGGACGCGGATCCGGAGCGGACGCAGGCCCGGCTCGACGAGTACGAGCACGTCGCCGACGAGCACCAGTTCTTCCTCAGGGACTGACCCCGCCGGAGGTCACCTCATGGGAAACGCCCACATCAAAGCGCGCATGAATGTTTTCATACGTCTTGCAAACCAGATGGCATATATAAATACTGCTCACGGATCACGGCCCGGCCGCTCAGTACCGGGCGCCTGCACGGATACCCGGAGCCGCCGGCACCTACCCGCTCCGGCGGCCGGGGTGTCGGCCGGGCATCCCCTGCCCGGCCACTCGCGGCGGCCCCGGTCATCCCCTAGGCCGGGGCCGCCCCACTCCGTCGTCCATCCACGCGACGCCGTACACCCGGAAGCGATGACCATGTCCTTGACGACCACGCGACTCGGTCCCGACTGGCCCTGCCAGGTCAAGACCCCAGGCAGCTACGACTGGGAACGCTCGGCGGCCAAGTGGCTGCGTGAGCTGGTGCCCGCGCGCTACGCGAGCTACCCGGCGTTCGTCCGGCACCCCGTCCTGCTGGCCCGGCACGCCCAGATCCAGGTCGAGCACGAGATCCGGGTGGCCCGCACCGCCCTGCAGACCGCCCGGTCCGACCTGCCCCGGGCCGGACTGCGCGAAGGGGTCATCGAGCACACGATCAAGCTCTACGCGGCCGAGGTCACGCAGCTCCAGCACATCGCCCGCAGCGTGCGGGCGGTCACCCAGGCCCTGGCCGAGTCCGGCCGCTGACCGCGGTCCCCACCCGGTGCGCACGTCACGGCCCCCAGGTCAGGACCGTCCGTGGATTCCGGGCGAACAAGCCGGTCAACGAACCGGGAGACGTGTGCGATGCTCATCGCGTGATGAGGGAGCCCATTGTCCCGGCGGGGCCCGGAGCCACGCCGGACCTGGTGGAACTGGCCAAGGTCGTCGCCCGGCAGCGTGCCGAGATGGACCGGCTGCGCGAGCAGGCCGCGACATCGGCCGTCGTGGAACGGGCCAAGGGGGTCGTGATGGCGCTGAGCGGATGCTCCGCCGACGCCGCCGGAGAGACCCTGCTCCAGCGGGCCAAGGCGGCCCGTCGCACCCTGCTGGAGGAGTGCTGGATCACCCTGGGGGAACTGGCACCCGCCCGGTCCGGTGAGCCGTCCGCACGGCCGGCCGGGGAGACCGGGGACGCCACGGCCGGCCTCCCCGAGTGCGCCCCTCCGGGAACACCCTCGGCCCCCGACGACGTCGCCGCCGCCCTGAGCCGCCTCGCCCGGGTCCTCGTGCGCACCGGCACCCCTCAGGAGCTGGCCCGGTGCCTGCTGGAACACCTCGGACAGGACCTGGCCGCGGACTCGGTCATGATCTACGGCCGTCGCACCGGCGGCAGCCTCGAACTGCTCGGACACGCCGGGATCGACGAACGGCTGGCCACCCGGTGGCGTCAGGTGCCCCCCTTCAGCGGGGTCGCCGCGCTGGACGCCCTCGAATCCGGTGAACCCCTCTGGCTGGAGGACTTCGCCGGGGACAGCACGCGGTACCTGCTGATCGGCGACCCGCCCGGGCGGTGGCGCTCGCGCGCCTGGCTGCCGCTGCCCGGCGGGGAGGGCCCCGACATCTGCGTCGGTGTGCTGCGCGAGCGCTCCGGCCCCTTCACCCCGCGCGACCGCGCCCATCTGCGCGGAGTGGTCCGGCTCTGCGCCGGCCGGCTGCGGACGTTCACCGCCCCGTCCGAACCCGCGGCCGAGCCGCTCCCGGACTCCGTACGGGCGCTGTTCGAGGCACTGCCGGTCCCGGCGATGCTGCTGACCCCGCTGCGCGGCCCGTCCGGCGGGACCGAGGACTTCCGGGTGGACGCCCTGACGGCGCAGGCGGCCGGCGTCCTGGGCGGCACCGGGGGCGATCCGGCCGGGCGGCGGCTGCGGGAGGTGCGGCCCGACCTGGTCGGCACACCGGTGTGGCGGGGCTGCCTGGACACCCTGGCCGGCGGGGGGACGTACGAGAGCGAGCCGTTCGCCCACCAGGAGGCCGTGAACGGCGCCACCGAGCTGGCCACATACTCCGCACGGGTGACTCCGCTGGAGGACGCTCTGGTCGTCACCTGGGTCCGGCACGCCTCCTCCGACCGGCAGGAGCAGCGGCTCGCCGACCTGCAGCGGCTGGGCAACCTCGGCTGGGCCAACTGGAACCTGACCACGTCCGAGGCGTCCTGGTCGTCGCAGGTCTTCGCGATCCTCGGCCGGAACCCCGCGGACGGGCCCGTCCGGCTCGTCGACCTCCCCGCACTCGCGGTGCCCGAGGACCGGTCCGCGCTGAGCCACGCCGTCGACGCCCTGATCCACGGGGGACTGCCGCTGGACACCCCGTTCCGGGTCCGCGGCACGCGCGGCGTCCGGCATCTGCGGCTCGCCGCCGAGGCGGTGGCCGACCTGCACGGTACGCCCGTCGAGGTGCACGGCTTCGTGCAGGACCTGACCGCGCGACGGCGGGTCGAGCTCGCCCTGATGGAGACCGAGCGGGCCATCGTCACCCAGCACGACGTGCTCCAGGCCGAGCGGTCCCTGGTCGCCCGGCTGCAGAACGCCCTGCTGCCGCTGCCCGAGCGGGTGGTCGACCTGGCCGGACTGCGCGTCGAGGTCGCCTACCTTCCCGCCCAGGCCGGCATACACGTCGGCGGCGACTGGTTCAGCGCCATCGAACTGCCCGACGGGGACGCCCTGTTCGTCGTCGGCGATGTCGCCGGGCACGGGATCGGCGCCGTGGCCACCATGGCCCAGCTGCGGTTCACCGCCAAGGGCATGGTCATCACCGGCTCCTCACTGACCGGCGCGCTCGCCCGGCTCAACACCCTGCTGCTGCACTCCCGCGACAGCCACGCCACCGCGACCATGGTGCTCGCCCGCTACCGGCCGGCGGAGCGGCGCCTGGTCTGGGCGCAGGCGGGACACATACCGCCCCTGCTGCTGCGCGACGGCGAGGTGACGTATCTGCGCCGGCCCAGCGGCATACTGCTCGGCGGCACCACCACGCCCCGCTTCGAGGAGGCCGAGTGCCGTCTCGAACCGGGCGACCGGGTGCTGCTGTACACCGACGGTCTGGTGGAGCGGCCCCCGGAGAACATCGACGTGGGCCTCGGGCGTCTCGCCGAGGCCGTGGCGGCCCACCCCGGTGACGAGGCCGGGTCCCTGGGCACGCTGCTGGAGGCGCTGCTGGAGGACGAGCGCCGCGACGACGTGTGCGTGCTGGACATCCGGGTGCCGAAGGAACGGCAGCCACCGGGTCAGCCGGTGCGGGACTCCAGCGCGAGGCGGGTGTCGTCGCCGTAGACGCCGGTCTCGTCGCCCCGGACGCCGTACCAGAGCTGGAAGCGGGCGACGGCGGCGGAGAGGGCGGCGTCGTAGCGGCCGTCGGTGGCGCCGGACCGGTAGACGTCCGGGACGCGCAGCAGCCGCTCCTGGAGTTCGGTCACCTCGGGGCCCGAGTCGCCCTCGCGGAGGAACCCCCGCTCGGCGGGGGCGGGCGGGGCCGGGGTGACGGGGGAGGCCGTGGACGGACGCGGGGCGGGTGCCTCGCGGTCGCCGGCGCCTCGTTCCATGAGCAGGAGCGCGCCGCCGAAGCCCGCCACCGCGGCGGCGGCCACGGCGAGCGCCAGTGCGGTGCGGCGGATCCCGGAGGCGTGCCGGGCCGCGGGGACGGGCGGGAGTTCCTGTGTCCGGTCCTCGGACCCGTGCGGCGGCCGGGGCGGCGGCACCGGCTCGTACCCGCCCCGCCCCTCCTCCTCGAACTCCCGGAACAGCTCCGCGAGCGCGTCGGTGCGGCGCGGGCGCAGGACGCGGACGGGTTCGAGGGGCGGCCCGTCGTGCGGCCGCCCCGGTCCGGACGGTGTCGTCACGTCGCTCTCCTTCCGTGCCGCGCGGGGAGTCGGTCCGCTTGCGCACAGAGGTACGTGACGGAGGTCCCTCGGGTTCAGGCGTCGCGGAGGAAGCGGCGCAGGGACGCCGTCATGGCGGACACGAACGCCTCCCGGCCGGTGTCGTCGAGGGCGTCGAGGGACAGGTAGGGATTGAGGTCCTCCAGTTCGACCAGCAGCAGTTCGCCGCCCGGCGCGCGGCAGGCGTCGACGCGCTGGATGCCGTGGTCGAGGGTGTTCCAGTCGATGAAGCCCCGGGCGAAGTCCAGGTCGTCCCGGCCGGGTTCGTACGGCTCCAGCTCCCAGCGGCGCTCGGGGTGCGGGGCGTAGAGGGCGTACTGGAAGTCGTGGTCGACGAAGTAGAAGGAGATCTCGTGGGCGAAGTCGATGTGCGGCTGCACCAGGACGTCCCCGTCGACGAGTCCGCGCACCTCGTCCGCGGGGACGACGCGCAGCCCTATGGAGTCGGCGCCGAGCCTGGGCTTGATCACGTACCGCTCCGTGCCGGGCAGCCGGTGCAGGTCCTCCGGCCGGTCGACGGTGGGGATCACCGGACGGCCGGCGGCGGTCAGGTCGAGCAGGTACTGCTTGCCGGCCATGTCGCCCCTGCCGGTGAGCGGGTTGTAGACCGGTGTGCCGGTCGCGGTGGCGCGCTCGCGGAAGGCGTCGTAGGCGTCCCGGTAGGCCAGTACGGGACCGCTGTTGCGGACCACGACGGCGTCGAAGCCGTCCATCAGGGCGGCGGCGTCCCGCGGATGGCACAGGGCGAGGTCGATGTGCTCGCGCAGCCGGGAGGTGAGGAAGATGTCCTCGTCGCAGTAGCGGCGCCCGCGGGCCGGGTAGGACAGGTCGGTGACGTACAGGACGCGGGGACGGGCGGGTGGCATACGTGCTCCTCGGGGACGGCGGTGGCTCGATCATAGGAACGACCTGCGGGAAGGGGGCACGGCGGTACTGAGTTCCGTGTGTGGTGTGCACTGAGTGCCATCAGTGGCTTCCCGGTGCTACGTTCCGTGCATGAGCTCCAGCAGTGCGGCTCCCGGCCGCGGGGACAGGGCCGAGAAGCCGCCGATGCGGGACGCCCTGGTCGCGGCGGCGTTCCGGCTGTTCCTGGAGCGGGGCTACGAACAGACCACGGTCGACGACATCGTGGCGCTCGCCGGAGTGGGCCGGCGGTCCTTCTTCCGCTACTTCCCGTCCAAGGAGGACGTGGTCTTCCCCGACCACGAGCGCTGCCTCGCCGACATGACGGCCTTCCTGGCGGCGGGCTCCGACGACGATCCGGTGCGCAGGGTCTGCGACGCGGCCCGGCTGGTGCTGCTGATGTACGCCGAGAACCCGGCGTTCTCCGTGCAGCGCTACCGCCTCACCAAGAGCGTGCCCGGACTGCGGGCGTACGAGTTGTCCGTGGTCTGGCGGTACGAGCGGGCGCTGGCCGGATTCCTGCGGGACCGTTTCGCCGGTCTGCCCGACGGCATCCTCCGCGCCGATGTGATCGCCGCGGCGGTGGTCGCGGCGCACAACAACGCGCTGCGCTCCTGGCTGCGTTCGGACGGGAAGGGGGACGCGGAGGCCGCGGTGGACCACGCGCTGGGGCATGTGCGGGCCGCGTTCGGCGCCGGGCCCGCCGCCGCGGCGGGCGAGGGGCCCGGGGACGTGGTGGTGGTCGTCTCGCGGCGCGGGGCACCGCTGTGGAGGGTGGTGCAGGAACTGGAGACCGCACTCGGGCGCGGGTGACCCGGCACGGACGCTCACCCCATTTTTGGGGGTACGGAGTGCCTTTACGAGTGGCACTGAGTGCCATACTCTGTGGCTGTGCACGGTGGCAGGGCGCACCGGCACGCGCGTGCCGGGTGACCGCACGCGGGATTCCGGCCGAGTGCAGGGAGTTGACCAGCGTGTACCACCACTCAGGAAGCGTCGCTCAGCAGGCAGCCGGCTCCGCGACGGGGGTCCTCGATCCCCAGGGCAAGGACCGTGCGGAGGCCATGCTCTTCCAGCGCTGCACCTGGTGCGGCACCGCCATGTACCACCGGCTGCTCTGCCCCGTCTGCCAGGGCAGTGACCTGCGCACGGAGCGCAGCGAGGGCGTCGGGACGGTCCGCCATTCCACGGTGCTGCACCGCAACACCCCGGCGGCCCGCAATGTGTCCCTGATCGAGATGGCCGAGGGGTTCGTGGTGCGCGGCCGGGTCATGGGGCCGCCCATCGGCATCCACGGCGGCGACCGGGTGCGGCTGTCGACGGCCAAGGACCCGGTGCGGGGCGAACCGGTCTTCCAGCTGGTGGGCGAGCCGTTCCGGGCCTGGACCTGACGGCCCGCCGGCCCGCCGGCCCGCGTCTCAGAGGGTGATGCGGATGCCGACCGTACCGCTCGGGCCCCGGCGAAGGCGGCTGCCCAGCAGGGTCAGCCGGCCGATGAGGCCGTACTTGCGGCCGATCAGCTTCCGGTAGCGGGCGGTGGTGGCCGGGTCGCGGATCTCCGCGGTGGCGGGGACCTGGTCACCGGTCGGGTTGCCGCGTACGTCGCAGGGGCCGACGAGGACGTCGGCGCGGGCGCGGATCCGCTTCACCTTCCACGAGTCGGCGACGGTCCACACCCCGAGCGCGTCACCGTCCCGCACCACCCACACCGGCGTGGCGACGGGCGTGCCGTTCTTCCGGTAGCTGGTGACCAACAGGTACTTCCCCGCCCCGAGCAGGTCCCGCAACGCGTCGTCCATACGGGGAAGTCTAAGCAGGTCCGGCGAAGCCCGCTGCGGTCCGGCAGCGTTCCGGAGGTGCGCGGGACCGTACCGGCGTGCGGCCGCCGCCGCGTGGGCGCGACCGGCCACGACGGCGCCGCAGTCGGCCGAGGGCACATCGCCGTACCGCCGGCGGAGCGCTCAGGCGTCCGGGCGCCGCGCGACGAAGACGAACTCCCGGCCCGGGCGGTCGGGGGCGTCCCGCACCTCCTCCACCGCGAAGCCGTGTTCGGCGAGGTCCGCCTCGACCTCCTCCCGCTCGCGGAAACGCAGCGTCGAGTCGGAGGTCAGCACCGCTCCGTCCGCGGCGAACACGTAGGTGGTGCGGAACGTCACCAGCGGGCCGTCCACCTCGGTCACCCGGTGCCAGCTCTCGACCGTGCCGACACCGGGTACGTCCGCCCTGCCGTACGTCTCCTCCCGGGTCCACCGCTCCCAGGCCCGCCGGGCCGGATCGCGGGTCTCGAACACCAGGCGTCCCCCGGGTCGCAGTGCCGCGTGGGCTCCGCTCAGGGTGCCGTGCCAGGCGCCCGGAGCGGCGACGGCCTGGGCGACGTTCGCCGTCATGGTCGCCAGATCGACCCGCAGCGGCGGCAGCGCCGTCGCGTCGCCCTCGATCCAGCGGACCCGTGCGCCGCCCGGCTTGCCCCGCGCCACGTCGAGGGACGCCCCGGCGGGTTCGACGCCGACGACCTCGATCCCCCGGCCGGCCAGGAGCAGCGCGAACACCCCTGTTCCGCAGCCGATGTCCAGCACCCGCCGGGCACCGAACTCCTCCGCCATGCCGAGGTACGCGTCGAGATCGCTCCGGTCGGGGTCGAGCGGGTCGTAGACCGCGGCGAGCCGCGGGTGGCCGTAGCACTCGTCAGCCACGGGCACCGCCCGCGCGCTCCACGGCGTCCGCCATCCGCCGCACCGCCCCTCCGAGCACCTCGGGCGAGGCGGCGAGGTTCAGCCGGGCGTGGCCGGCTCCTCCCGTGCCGAAGGGCAGGCCGGAGTTGAGGGCCACGCGGCCGTGCCGGAGGAAGGTGTCGGCGGGGTAGCCGGTGTCGCCGAGCTCCATCGCCTCGGTGACGGCGCGGACGACCGGTCCGGCCAGGGGCACGTCCATCCCGGCCACCCACAGGGGCAGCACGTCCTCGGGGTGGGTCCGCCATTTCATGCTGGTGCGGCGGCGCAGGCGGTCCAGGTCGAGGGCGTGCAGCGGATTCGGTTCACCGGACGTCTCGTGCGGAATCCTGGTCATGAACACACGATAGGGGCCGTGGTGTGGACGGACATCGGGACGACGGCCCGCGCCCGTTCTGAACGCGCCGGGTTCCGGACCCGTATGGGAAGGGGGCCTCCGACTCAGGGGAGGCCCTCGCGGTGCGCGCGCACCGCGCTGCCGAGGTTCGGGAGCCACGCATGAGGCACGCACGACGACGGGTCGTCCGGCGAGTGACACGGCTGGCGGCCGTCGGCGGACTCCTCCTGGGGGCCACGATGGTCACCCACGCCGTCGCCGGCGAGCCCCGCGCGTCCGACGCGGTCCCGTTCGCCACCGCCGAGGAGACGGCGGCCGGGCCGGGCGCCGGCCTGGTGTCGAAGCTCGGCACGTCCCGTACAGCGGGCAGCTGGATCGCCGCCGACGGCAGGACGGTGGTCGCGGTCACCGACGAGGAGGCGGCGGCCGAGGTGCGCGGGGCCGGCGCCGAGCCGAAGATGGTGCGGCACAGCATGGACGACTTCAAGTCCGCGACCGGGACACTGCGTTCGGCGCCGCGCGTGCCCGGGACGGCGTGGGTCATGGACTACCGGGCCAACGAGGTGGTGGTCCGGGGCGACAGCACGGTGTCGGCGGACGACTGGTCCGAGCTGACCGAAGTGGCGGACGGCATCGGCGGTTTCGTCCGCATGGAGCGGATCGAGGGCACCTTCACCACCCGGCTCAACGGGGCGCTGCCCATCCTGTCGACGGCCGGCCGCTGTTCGGCGGGCTTCAACGTGACCGACGGGGAGCGGGACTTCATCCTCACGGCCGGGCACTGCGGGCCCGACGGGTCGGTGTGGTTCGCCGACGACCAGGGCAGGCAGGAGGTCGGGACGACGGTCGGCAACAGCTTCCCCGGGGACGACTACTCGCTGATCGAGTACGCCGGCGGCCGGGCCGGCGAGGGCGCCGGTGTGGTGGCGGTCGGCGACGGCAAGGGCGTGCGGATCACGGGGGTGGCGGATCCAACGGTGGGCCAGCGGGTGTTCCGCAGCGGCAGCACCAGCGGGCTGCGGGACGGCGAGGTGACCGCGCTCAACGCGACGGTGAACTACCCCGAGGGCACGGTCAGCGGTCTCATCGAGTCGGACGTGTGCGCCGAACCCGGGGACAGCGGTGGCCCGATGTTCTCCGAGGGCATCGCGCTCGGTGTCACGTCGGGCGGCAGCGGTGACTGCCGGACGGGCGGTACGACGTACTTCCAGCCGGTGACGAAGGCGCTGGCGCGGCTCGGCGTACGGCTCGTCGTGGCGCCCGGGGCCGACGGGGGTGCGGCGACGCCCTCCCCCGCCCCGTCGGACGCGCGGGGCGCGGCGGCTCCGGACGCCGCCTCGCCGGGGTCGTCGACTCCGGTGCGGGGCATCCTCCCGGATCCGTCGACCCTGCTGTCCCGGCTGGCCGACCCCCGCAACGTCGGTCCCGGGCTGCTGGTGATCGCGGGCAGCCTGGTCGCCCTGGTGGCGTCGCGCTGGATACGGGCGGAGCAGGACCGCAAGGAGTACCGGCGTCACTATTCGGCATCATGGGGCTGAGCGGGCGTCGGGGGGGGCGGGCCTTCAGCCGATGGTGAGCAGCACGGTCGCCAGGGCGGCCCCCAGCAGCCCGGCGGCCTGCCGTCGGGAGACGTGTTCGTGCAGGACGGCGAGACCGAGGACGACCGGGAGCGCGGGGTAGAGGGAGGCGAGGACCAGCGCGACGGCGAGCATCTGCCGCTGGGCGGCCAGCAGGTAGAGGATGAGGCCGGGGGCGGCGCCCGCCCCGATCAGCAGGGCCTGGGCACCCGGCCGCGCAGGCAGCCGGAGGATCCCGGGGTGACGGGCGGCGCCGGGGAGCAGGACGAGGACGGCGGCATGAGGGACGCGGCGGGACAGCAGTCCGCCGGCGGTGGGGGCACCTCCCTGCTCGAGCGAAGCCGAGAGCTTGGGGGACGGCGATGCCGTAGCAGAGAGGGCCGAGGTCAGTGCGAGAAGGGCACCCATTCACTCACGGGTGCCCCGTCGACGGGATCACGATCCGAGGGGATCGGCGGGCAGCCGCTCAGGCTGCCCTGGCCGGCTGCGGGAGGGCCGAGGCCCACTCCTGGACCAGGCGCTGGTACTCCTCGCGCTGTTCGACGCTCAGTGTCCCGCCCGACCGGAGCCACAGGGCCCGGATCTCCTCGTTGACCTCGGCAGCCGATCGCTCGGAGGAGGGTTCAACAGTGGTGGACATGCCGTGAAGCATACGGCGCCGGACGTGAAGGCGCTGTGAGCAATCGCACGCTCATCGGACATTTCGGGCAGTGTTGCTGATCACGTCCATCTACCAAGGAACGTGGGCGAGTTCACATCCGGACCCCGGGGAAGCCGCCGGACGCGAGGCGCCCGGCGGACCGGGCGCCCGTGGCGATCAGGTGCCCGGCTTGCGGCCGTACACGTAGACGTCGTCGCCGTTCTTCAGCAGCGACCAGTACTTCTTGGCGGCGGTCTTCGTCATGTTGACGCAGCCGTGGGAGCCCGGCGGGTTCCACATGCTGACGCCGACCGAGTGGAAGGCCTGGCCGCCGTCGAAGAACTGGCTGTAGGGCATCGGCACGTCGTAGATGGTCGAGACGTGGTCGATGTTGCGCCAGTAGATCTTCTTCAGGCCGGTGCGGGTCTCGTACCCGTTGCGTCCCGTGCGGACCGGGACGGGGCCGTAGGCGAGCTTCTTGCCGTCCTGGATCCAGCTGAGCTGGAGCGTGAGGTCCACGCAGGCGATACGGCCCTTGTTGGTAGGGCATTTGCCTGACTTGTTCGGGTTCTTCCCGACGGCCTTCTGCTTGTTCATCAGGTCCATCACGCCCCAGGTCACGGGACCGGCGTACCCGATGTTCGGCGTGATGCCGTGCTTGGTCTGGAAGGAGCGGATGGCCTTGCAGTCGGCGGAGGACTGCTTTCCGTCGACCGGGCGGCCGAGGAACTTCTCCACCTTCTTCTGGTACGGGCCCGCCGAGGTGGTGCAACTCGCGGCCTGTGCCGGTGTCGCGCCCAGCGCGAGTGTGAGCGGAGCCACCAGCGAGGTGACCCCGAGGATGACGGCACTCCGTCTACGTATGTCCCCCATGGTCCGTTTTGCCTTTCCGCAGAAGTGGGCGCATGGCCTGCGCACTCTGCCAGGTAGACGACCCAACTGGAAAATCGGTTGTGCGGACGAACCGGGATGCGACCGAACGGTGACATCCCGGTCAACAGGGCCGCGAATGATCGACTATCGCGGCGGGATCCCGCCCAGCGCCTGCCGGAATCCCGCGTTGACCGCCGTGATGCCGCCGTCGACGGCGAGGGTGGTGCCGGTGACCCACGCCGCGTCGCGGGAGGCGAGGAAGGCGACGGCCGCCGCGATGTCCTCGGGCTCGCCGACCCGGCCCAGCGGGTAGAGGCGCCGGGCCGCTTCGAGGTCGTCGTCCCGGCCCGCCCAGGCGCGGGTGCGGACGGTCCCCGGTGCGACGGGGTCGACCCGGACCCCGCGGGGTGCCGCGTGTCCGTCGTCATGGTGTGACGGTAGCCGCCGGGGCGATCACCGCGGCAGGGGTCGGAGGCGATCAGCGGTAGCCGGTGACGTCCGCCGGCTTGTCCGCGTCCTGCACCTCGACGAGGTAGCGCCAGGCGTCCGGGCGGCTGCCGTCGAGGTCGGTGAAGCCGTACTCCCGGGCGAGGCCGCCGCTGGAGAGGGAGGTGCCGTTGAAGCGGGCCACGTCCGGGTCGGCGGCGAGGGCGGTGACGGCCCGTCCGACGTAGCGCGGGGTCTCGGAGATGGCGAAGTGGGGGACGTCGTCGAGGGCGTCGCGCCAGTTGTCCTCGCGTACGCCGAAGTGGTCGAGCATGATCTCCGAGCGCAGCCAGCCCGGGGTGAGGGCGACGGCCGTGGCGCCGCGCGGGCCGAGTTCGTGGCCGAGGGCGAACGCCATGCGCAGGACGGAGGACTTGGCGAGGTCGTAGAAGAAGGAGACGCGGTAGTGGTCGCGGTTGTAGTCGGCGGTTCCGTCGGTGACCTCGACGACCAGTCCGCCGGGGTGGCGCAGCAGCAGCGGCAGCGCGTGGTGGCTGGTGATCGCGTGGGTCTCGACGGCGAGGCGGAGCAGGCGCAGGCCCTTGTCCAGGTCGTGCTCCCACACGGGTGCGTCCCAGTCGAAGAGGGTCTCGCCGCCCCAGATGTCGTTGACGAGGACGTCCAGCCGGCCCTGTTCGACGGCGATCCGGTCGACGAGTGCCTTCACCTGCCCCGGTTCGAGGTGGTCGGCCGGCACCGCGATGCCCCGGCCGCCCGCCTCGGTGACCAGGTCGGCGGTGTCCTCGATGGTCTCGGGGCGGTCGTACTCGGAACGGCGTTCGCGGGTGGTGCGGCCCGTGACATACACGGTCGCGCCCGCCGCCCCCAGTTCCACGGCGATGCCCCGTCCGGCGCCCCGGGTCGCCCCGGCCACCAGCGCGACCCTGCCCCTCAACTGCTCCGACATGTACGGCCTCCCGTCACCGGTTCTCTGCTGTCGCTTCGAGCGTGACGGGTAAGCCGGACATCTTCTGTCACCTTTTCGCGCCGGTCACCCGGGCGGGCCGTTCAGTGGCCGCGCGCGATCCATTCCTCCAGGTGCGGGGCCTCCGCGCCGATGGTGGTCGGGTCGCCGTGGCCGGTGAGGACCTTGGTCTCGGGCGGGAGGGTCAGCAGCCGGTCCCGGATCGAGTCGATGATCGTCGGGAAGTGGGAGAAGGAGCGTCCGGTGGCGCCCGGACCGCCCTGGAAGAGGGTGTCGCCGGTGAACACGGTCCCCAGCCCCGGGTCGTACAGGCAGACCGCGCCGGGCGCGTGCCCCGGGGTGTGCAGCACGGTGAGGTCGGCGCCGGCGGCCTCGATCACCTGGCCGTCGACGAGCCAGGAGTCGGGGTCGCGGTCGGGGTGGGTCTGCTGCCACAGGTGCAGGTCGTCGGGGTGCAGCCAGATGGTGGCGCCGGTGCGCTCGGCGAGGGCGGGCGCGGCGTCGATGTGGTCGTTGTGGGCGTGGGTGCACACGATGGCGGTGAGGCGGCGGTCCCCCACCGCCTCGGCGATGGCGTCGGCGTCGTGGGCGGCGTCGATGACGATCGCCTCGTGGTCGTCGCCGACGATCCACACGTTGTTGTCGACGTCCCAGGTGCCGCCGTCGAGGCTGAACTGCCCGGAGGTGACGAGTCGTTCGACGCGGGCGGTCATCACAGCACCACCACCGAACGCAGCACGTCGCCGCGGTGCATCCGCTCGAACGCCTTCTCCACCTCGTCCAGTCGGACGGTCTCGGTGACGAACGCGCCCAGGTCCAGGCGGCCCTGGAGATGGAGGTCGATCAGCATCGGGAAGTCCCGGGAGGGCAGGCAGTCGCCGTACCAGGAGGACTTCAGGGAGCCGCCGCGGCCGAAGACGTCGAGGAGCGGCAGTTCGAGCTTCATCTCCGGGGTGGGAACGCCGACCAGGACGACCGTGCCGGCCAGGTCACGGGCGTAGAAGGCCTGCCGGTAGGTCTCGGGGCGGCCGACGGCATCGATGACGACGTCGGCGCCGAAGCCGCCGGTGAGTTCGCGGATCGCCTCGACGGGGTCGGTCTCGCGGGAGTTGACGGTGTGGGTGGCGCCCATGGAGCGCGCGGTCTCGAGCTTGCGGTCGTCGATGTCGACGGCGATGATCTTCGCCGCCCCGGCGAGCCGGGACCCGGCGATCGCCGCGTCACCGACGCCGCCGCAGCCGATGACGGCGACGGAGTCGCCCCGGCCGACGTTCCCGGTGTTGATCGCGGCGCCGATGCCGGCCATCACCCCGCAGCCGAGCAGCCCGGCGACCTGCGCGGAGACGGCGGGGTCGACCTTGGTGCACTGTCCGGCGGCGACCAGGGTCTTCTCGGCGAAGGCTCCGATGCCCAGGGCCGGGGAGAGCTCCTGCCCCGTGGAGGCGAGGGTCATCCTCTGCTTCGCGTTGTGGGTGTCGAAGCAGTACCAGGGGCGTCCGCGCAGACAGGCGCGGCACTTCCCGCACACCGCACGCCAGTTGAGGATCACGAAGTCACCGGGCTCGACGTCGGTGACGCCGTCGCCGACCGACTCGACCACGCCCGCGGCCTCGTGGCCGAGCAGGAAGGGGAAGTCGTCGCTGATCCCGCCCTGCTTGTAGTGCAGATCGGTGTGGCACACCCCGCAGGCCTGGACCCGGACGACCGCCTCACCGGGGCCGGGGTCGGGTACGACGATCGTCTCGATCCGCACCGGCTCGTCCTTGCCGGGTGCGATCACGCCGCGTACTTCCTGCGCCATGCTGCTGACTCCTTCATATGCCGTGTCCGTACCTCCGACCCTACGCGGGAATGATCGCTTCCGCCGCCCGCCGTGCGGTGGGTCCACCCCCGCGACGTAGCCTGAACCTCCGACCGACGCCGAGGGGGGCGACGTGAGCATCACGGCAGAGGAATCCGGCCCGCCCGCCTGGCGGCTGCTCCTCGGATACGTACGACCGCACCGGTGGGCCCTGCTGGGCGGCGCCGTGCTGTCCCTGATGACCGGGGCGACGGGGCTGATGCTGCCGCTGGTGGCCCGGGACCTGATCGACGACCTCTCGGACGACCGGGCGATCACCGGCGCGCTGCTGCTGATGTCGGCGCTCGTGGTCGCCAACGCCGTGCTGGGGGCGCTGGGTTCGTACGTGCTGCGGCGCACCGCCGAGTCGGTGGTGCTCGGGGCGCGGCGCTCGCTGTCGTCGTATCTGCTGCGGCTGAGGATCACCGCCGTGGACCGCAGTGAGCCGGGTGATCTGATGGCCCGCATCACCTCCGACACCACCCTGCTGCGCGAGGTGACCACGGACTCGCTGGTCGGTCTCGGCACGGGCGGGCTGACGCTGATCGCGACCGTGGTGCTGATGGGTTTCGTGGACCCGGTGCTGCTGGGTGTCACGCTGGGGGTGATCGCGCTCGCGGGCACGGTGCTGGGGGTGATCGTGCCGCACATCAACCGGGCTTCCCGGCAGGCGCAGGACGCGGTCGGGGTGATGGGTGCCTCGCTGGAGCGGGTCCTCGGCGCGCTGCGCACGGTCAAGGCGTCCGGTGCGGAGCCGCGGGAGGAGCGTGCGCTGCACGAGGCCGCGCAGGAGTCGTGGCGGCAGAGCGTGCGCGCCGCCAAGTGGTCGGCCGCGGCGGGCAACACGGCCGGCCTCGCGATGCAGATCGCGTTCATCACGGTGCTCGCGGTGGGCGGCGCGCGGGTGGCGACCGACGCCATCGACATCGGGACGCTGGTGGCGTTCCTGCTGTTCGTTTTCTATCTGATGGCGCCGATCCAGCAGGTCGTCGGCGCGCTCACGCAGTACCAGACGGGCAGCGCCGCCCTCGCCCGGATCCAGGAGGCGCTGCGGCTGCCCGCGGAACCGGCCGCCGGGCCCGCGCGCCTGCCCGGCACCGGAACGGCGCCCGCCGCGCTGGCCTTCGAGGACGTCCGTTTCCGGTACGCCGACGACCTGCCGTACGTCCACCACGGGGTGACGTTCACCGTGCCCGCCCAGGGCATGACCGCGTTCGTCGGTCCGTCCGGCGCGGGCAAGACCACCGTCTTCTCCCTCATCGAGCGGTTCTACGACCCCGGCTCCGGCGTGATCACGCTCGACGGCCGTGATCTGGCCGACTGGGAGCTGCCGCGGCTGCGGGCCGCGATCGGGTACGTCGAGCAGGACGCGCCGGTGCTCTCGGGCTCCCTGCGGGACAACCTGCTGCTGGGCAACCCCGAGGCGGACGACGACACCCTGACGCGGGTGCTGAAGACGACCCGGCTCGACGGTCTGGTGTCCCGGCTGCCGGACGGGCTCGACACCCTCGTCGGGCACCGCGGCACCAAGCTGTCGGGCGGGGAGCGCCAGCGGGTCGCCATAGCCCGCGCCCTGCTGCGCAGCCCCCGGCTGCTGCTGCTCGACGAGGCCACCTCGCAGCTCGACGCGGTGAACGAGGCGGCGCTGCGCGACACCGTCGCCGACGTGGCGCGTACCACGACGGTCCTGGTCGTCGCGCACCGGCTGTCCACCGTCACGATGGCCGACCGGATCGTGGTGATGGACGCGGGCCGGGTACGGGCCGTCGGCACGCACCGGGAGCTGGTGACCGCCGATCCGCTGTACGCGGAGCTGGCGGCCACGCAGTTCCTCGCGACGACCGAGTGAGCGGCGCGGGACCGCGCGGTACGGCAGGGGGCCGGCTTGCCGTGCCCGGCGGGCCGGAGGACGCTCGTAGGAGAGGCCGTCCCGGCCCGCCGGAGGTCCGGACCGCGGCCCCGCGGAGGAGGTGGGTCGTCATGACGACCGCGTCACAACCCGTCTTCGGCACCGACACACTGCGCCGGGGCATCGAGGCGGACACGTCGGCGAACCTGGTGTCGCTCTACGCGGACGACGCGGAACTGCGCGTCGTGGACCGCAACACCCAGCCCAGCCACCCCAAGGTCCTGCACGGCCGGGACGAGATCGCCGCCGTGCTGGACGACGTCTACAGCCGCGACATGACGCACACGCTGGAGGCGTGCGTCGTCCAGGGCGATCACGCCGCCTACTGCGAGAGCTGCCGGTACCCGGACGGGGTGCGGGTGCTGTCGGAGTCGATGCTCACGCTGCGGGACGGCAGGATCACCGGACAGGTGATGATCCAGGCCTGGGACGAGTAGGAACGTCGGTACGGAGGTGATCAGCGCGTCCAGGCGCTGTGTTGTCGAGCAACTGTGCGGTGGCGTCCAGGAGTTCGGGCGTGGTTCGGATCCGGATCTCGCCGTGCGCCGCTTCGGTGAGATGGGCACGCAGCCGGCCGCTGTCGTGCGGCGGGCGCGCGGCGGGCGGGGCACGGCAGGCGCGGGGGTGGCTGCGGGGCCGCCGAGCAGCAGGACGGAGGCGAGCGCGACGACGGCCGCGACGGCTCCTTCGTGGGCATGGAGGCCCCGCTGAAGAGATCGAGGGCCATCTCCTCGTCGACGCGGCCCGCGCCGAGGCCCGTACGGCGGCCGCGGAGCTCACCGGAGGAACTGCGGGCGCGGTACGGGACCCGGTACCGCCATCCGCGGCAGCGGCTGCCGGGTTGTGTGCTCCTGGGCTGCGCCCTGGCCTTCGGGACCGTTCCCGTCGCCCTGTCGGCCGGTCGGGGAGTCACCCGCACGCGTGCCGGGCACCGCGGGTGAGGGCCGCCCCGCCGGACGCCGAAGCCGCCCGATTTTGTCGTGCACGCGGTCTTGTCGCGGACGGCTCTCTTCCTTACTTTTCAGTAAGTTGCTTTCAGAGCACGTGACTCCGGATTCTGGAGAGAGCCGTCATGCCGGTCCGCAGAACCAGGTACCTGTGCGCCATCGCCGCCGCGCTCGCCCTCACCGTCACGGCGCCCACCGCCGCGACCGCCGATCCCTCCCCCGCCCTGCGGGAGGTGCTGTTCGTCGGCAACAACTGGGACGGCACCGCCGATGTCATCGAGTCCGCCGGTGACTTCGCACGGATCGGCCGGATCGACGTCATCCCGGACAAGGACGAGCGGATGGCCGAGATCAACGCCGACCCGATCCGCTGGATCTACTTCATGGCGATCCGGAGCGGCGTCGGCGAGGGCCACGACCAGTTCGTCGACGACATGTACTCCACCCCGGACGGCACCTCGGTGGTGGTCTCCCGGCCGAGCTTCGCCGACGTGGTCTCCCTCGACCTCGCCACCGGACGGGTCAACTGGCGCTTCCCGGTGTCGGGTTACCGCTCCGACCACATGGCGGTCTCCCCCGACGGCAAGCGCGTCGCCGTCTCGGCCTCGACCTCCAACACGGTGCACGTCCTGGACATCGGGACCGGTGAGCAGCTCGGCTCGTTCAAGACCGGCGACAAGCCGCACGAGAACGTCTTCAGCAACGACGGCAAGTACATCTGGAACATGTCCATCGGCGAGGTGAACACCGCGCTCGACGCGACCTGGCTGGACTGGACGAAGGGCGACCGCCGGATCACGGTCGTCGACGCGACCACCTTCAAGCAGGTGAAAGTGCTCGACATGCGTGAGCGGCTCGACGCCATCGGTCTGGAGGACCACTCGGACGCGGTGCGCCCGGCCGCGTTCTCCCCGGACGAGTCGAAGCTGTACTTCCAGGTGTCGTTCTTCAACGGCTTCTTCGAGTACGACGTCGCCACCGACCGCATCACCCGCACCAAGACCCTGCCGAAGAACCCGGCCACCAGCGACGACCGCACCACCTGGGTCAACGACTCACGCCACCACGGCATCACCATGAAACCCGACGGCACCAAGCTGTGCGTGGCGGGCACCATGGACGACTACGCGACCGTCGTCGACCGCGCGACCCTCCAGCAGGGGCCGCTCGTCACCGCGTCCAAGCCGTACTGGGCGACCGTCAGCGGTGACGGCAGGTCCTGCGTGGTCTCCGAGAGCGGCGCCGACCGGGTCACCGCCATCGACTTCGCGACCGGCGAGAAGACCGTGTCCGTACCCGTCGGCGACCACCCGCAGCGGGTGCGCCTCGGCCATGTGGAGGCCGGCTGGTCCGGCGCGTAGTGCGCGAAGGCGCTCCCGTCGGTCACGCCGGCCGAGTGCGGCGGCCGCTCGGTCAGGATGGTCCCACCGGCGGGGACTCCCGCGACGCGACAAGCCGGTACGGCAGGTGTCCCGGTGTGTCAGACGATCTCGAGGTTGGCCATCATGCCCATGTCCTCGTGTTCGGCGTTGTGGCAGTGGAAGAGGTAGCGGCCCCGGTGGCCGCCGAAGCGGGTGATGACCTCCGCCGCCTCACCGGGCCGCAGCGACACCGTGTCCTTCGGGCCGGCGTCGTGCGGCAGCGGCACGCGCCCGTCGCGGGAGAGCACCCGGAATCCCGTCTGGTGGAGGTGGACCGGATGGTGGACGTCGGCGGTGAAGTGCCACACCTCGACGGCACCGCGCCGGGTGCGGACGTCGGTGCGCGGCTGCTTACCGGTAACGCCCGGCCGGCGCGGCGGCGGCCGTACCGCCCGCGGCGACCAGCCCCAGCGCGGTGCCGAGCCCGAGGACCCCGCGTCGGGTCAACTCCGTGCCGGGCACGGTGTCCCGGAGAAGGGTCCGAGGGGGCTCGGTGCCGTACGGGTCGGTGTTCAGCCCGCGTGGGGCCGACTGGTCGGACATGGGCGCACTCCCGGCGCGACGTGTTCGCGCGTGCGTGGCGGATGGTCGCGGCGTGCGGCACGCCGAAGGGATGTGCGACAGCGGACCGTCGGACAACTCGCCGCATATTGCGCCTATTCGGACACGGCAATCAGCATCGACACCCCTGCCGTCCGCCCGTCCACGTGAGGCCTGGGAGGTCCAACCGGCCCCTCCAGCCCTCCTGATTCACCTGACTCACCCGACTCACTTGTTTCCCACCGGTCACGACGGAACGGCGACCGGGTGATCCGGAGGAAAACCTGACAATCAGGTGTGTTACTCCCGTGGGAGGGGGGTAGTCGCCCGGTACCACCTCCGATCGTGGGAAGGAGGTCCGTGAGAGCGCACCTACTCGCAGAGTCCGGGCCGCTTCCACCGACACGAAGCGGCCCGGCCCATCAGCGCGGGGGCAGCCGGTGGAGTTCCACCTCCGTGAGCCGGCCCCCGGTGACCGTGGCGGTCATATAAGTGCAGTGGGGCTGTCGGCGGCGGTCCGTCGGTGATCCCGGGTTGAGCAGGCGAAGTCCCGTGGGAGCGGTGGTGTCCCACGGGATGTGACTGTGCCCGAACACCAGCACGTCAACCTCGGGGAAGCGCGCGGCGCACCGATTTTCCCGTCCCCGTGCCGGACCCGTCTCGTGGACAACTCCGAAGCGCAGCCCGTCGAGATCCGCGTACGCGATCTCCGGCAGCCGGGCCCGCAACCCGGGTCCGTCGTTGTTGCCGTACACGCCGACGAGTCTGCGGCTGCGGCTCTCCAGGAGATCGAGAGTGGCGGTGTCGACCCAGTCCCCCGCGTGCAACACGACGTCCACGTAAGGAAGTTGATCCAGCAGCGGCTTGGGCAGCCGCTTGGCGCGCTTCGGCAGATGGGTGTCGGAGGTCAGGAGCAGTCTCACGAACGGCAGCCTAGGCGGCGCCGTGCCCCGGGCGGGACGCCACGCCTCGAGTGATCCGGCGGGCACGCCGACCGGCGGGTACGGGAGGCCGTCACGGCGGACTCCCGGCGGCGAGGCGCAGCGGGGAACGCGGTGGCCGCGGCATTACGATCGGGCGACGCATACCAAGCCTGTACGTTCCAGGACAAAAGACCCGAAGGGCCCCACATCCAGATGCCGGTCAAGGTCAGCGTCATCATTCCCGTGTACAACCCGGGGACCCACATCGAGGACTGCGTCTCCTCGCTGCGGCGGCAGTCGCTGCCGCCCGGCGAGTACGAGGCGATCTTCGTCGACGACGGCTCGACCGACGGGACACCGGCCCGGCTCGACCGGCTCGCCGCCGAGGACCCCCGGATGCGGGTGATCCACCAGGAGAACTCCGGCTGGCCGGGCAAGCCCCGCAATGTGGGGATCGACGCCGCGCGGGGCGAGTTCGTGATGTTCGTCGACAACGACGACTACCTCGGCGACGAGGCCCTGGAGCGGATGTACGCGTACGGCGTGGCCCACGGCGCCGACGTCGTCGTGGGGAAGATGGCCGGCAAGAACCGCGGGGTACCGGTGGAGTTGTTCCGCCGCAACCATCCGCGGGCGACGGTCGAGAACGCCCCGCTGATCGACAGCCTCACCCCGCACAAGATGTTCCGCCGGGAGTTCCTCGACCGTATCGGGCTGCGCTTCCCGGAGGGGCGGCGGCGCCTGGAGGACCACGTCTTCGTCACCGAGGCGTATCTGCGCGCGGACAACGTGTCCGTGCTCAGCGACTACGTCTGCTACTACCACATCAGACGCGACGACGCCTCCAACGCCGGCTTCCAGCGCTTCGACCCCGTGGGGTACTTCGGCAATCTGCGGGAGGCGCTCGACGTCGTCGAGCGGTACACCGAGCCGGGCGCGGTACGGGACCGGCTGTTCCGCCGCTGGCTGCGGGTGGAGATGGTGGAGCGGCTGCGGGCCCGACGGCTGCTGGGGCTGCCGGACGACTACCGCAGGGAGCTGTTCGCGGAGATCCACAAGGTCGTCGTCGAGCGGTTCGGCCCGGGTGTCGCGGCCGGGTTGCAGCCGACGCAGCAGGTCGTCGCCGCGCTGGCCGCGGCCGGCCGGTACGACGACGTGGTGGCCTTCGCCGAATGGGAGGCCGGGATCGCGCCGACGGCGGCGCCCGTGGGCGTGGAGTGGCGAAACGGCTCGCTGCACATCGGTTTCACCGCCGAATACACCTCCGCCCGCGAGCCGATGACCTTCCCCGCGGACGCCACCCGCACCCCGCTGGCCGACACCCCGAAGAACGTGGAGGAGGCGGTGGCGTGGGTCGGCGCCCAGACCGCGGCCCGGTTCGGGCAGGCCACCGCGGATCTGCTGCTGCGTGAACGGTCCAGCTCCGCCCAGTACTTCCAGCCCGTGGAGTTCACCCGGGAGACGGTTCCCGTCGACGGCGGTGAGCGGGCGCGGCTGGTGCTGCGGGCGACCGCGACCGTCGATCCCGCGGAGCTGCCGGGCGACGGGGTCTGGGACGCCGTCGTACGGGTGAGGCTGGGCGGCTGGACCAAGGAGTGCCGGCTCGGCCCCGCCCCGCGCGCCACGCGCCCCGAGCCGTGCGCGGCTGTGACCGGCCGCCGCGCGGTCCTGCCGTACTGGACCGAGCCGCACGGAAACCTCTCGCTGGACACGGGAGTCAAGGGCAAGCGGCTCGGTCTGGACGGTGTACGGCGGCCGGACGTCACCGTCTCCGGGGCCAGGCTGAGCGCCCGGATCCCGCTGCACGCGGCCGAGGGCACCCGGGTGGGGCTCAGGTTCACCGCTTCCGGCAGGACGCTGCACGCGTCCGGCACGCTCACCGGTGAGGCGGACGGACCGGGCTCCCTGCTGGAGGCGACGCTGCCCGCCCGGCTCCCCCGGGGGATCTGGCAGGTCGCGCTGAGCCCGGACCCCGATACCGCGCAACCCGCTTGGAGCGGGCTGCCGTTCACACTCCGCTCCGGCGGCGTCCGGATGCTGGTGGCGCCCGTACCGAGCCCCGGAACGGTGCGGAAAGTGGCGCGCGGTGTGCGGCGCGTGCTCGGCGCCGTCCGTACGAAGGCGGCTCCCGTGATCAGCGGAAGGCGGTGACGGAGGGCGGGCGCCGGAGCTCGAACCGCGGACGGGCCCGCCCGGCCGGAGGGCATCGGCCCGGTGCCGCCCTCGACGGTCCGCGAACCCGGTTCGGACGTCGACGGCGTGAGGGACTGCGCCCACGCACGGATCCGGTGGATCCGTGCGTGCGGCGGGGGGGGGGGGGGGGGGGGGGGGGGGGGGGGGGGGCGCCCCCCCCCCCCGCCGGCGCCCGCGGGGGGGGGGGGGGGGGGGTTGGGCGGCGGGCCCCCCCCCCCCCCGGGCCCCCGCGGCGGGGGGGGGGGGGGGGGCGGCGGGGCGGGGGGGCGGGGCGGGCGGCGCGCCCCCCCCCCCCCCCCCCCCCCCCCCCCCCCCCCCCCCCCCCCGACTCGCTTCGGGGTCAGGACTTGGCGTAACGCTGCTTCAGAACGCTGCGCTTGTTGGAGCCCTCGGCGTTCTCGCCCTTCTCGATGATCACCAGGTTGTGGTAGAAGTGCACGCCGACCACGTTGCGGTCCGTGTAGGTCGGCTCGTAGCTCTCGTCCACGAACTCCTCGTAGTTCAGCCCGTCCGTCAGACGCTTCAGCAACCCCATGCTGGTGTCCTTCGCGTCGAGGTCCTCGCTGCCCATCCATTCGGGCCAGTACGACGACTGCGTGTCCTCGACGGCGTAGACGCCACCGTCCTTGAGCAGGGGGAAGAGCGTCTCGAACGTCGTGATCACGTGCGGGCTGCGGTGGCTGCCGTCGTCGATGACGACGTCGATCCCGCCGATCTTGTCGGCGACGGCGTTCAGGGAACCAGGGTCGGACTGGTCGCCGATGAAGGTCGTGATGCGGTCCTCGTCGACGAATGACTTGTCCTGGATGTCCATTCCGAAGATATGCGCGTCAGGGAAGAACGCCTTCCACATACGCAGCGACGCCCCGCCCTGGCCGGCCCGGTTGTATCCGCCGATCCCGATTTCCAGAAGGTTGAACTTCTTGTTCCTCAGGTGCTGGAGATGGCGCTGGTAGTGCTGCGTGTAACGGTGCGCCCCCCATTTGTCCGTCTTGAAATGCACAGCCAGTTTACTGAGGTCGTGGGAGATGGCGTCCAGTCCGGTCGGCTTGACCGGCGCGGCCGGCTTGCCCGTGATCTGCCGCTTCAACTGGCGCAGAACCCGCACGTTCTTCTCACCCAACGCGGACTTCACCATGGGCCTGATCGACATCGCGAGACGTTCCTTTCACTGGGACAGCTCTTTGCGGATGAGGAGGAGTGCTTTGCGCTCGGCGACGTCCGCGCTCGCACCGGGCGGTTCCTCCGGCACGGCCCGCTCGCCGGTGAGTCCGGTGCCGCCGGTGTCGCAGCCTCGTCGGGCCGGCCCCGGGGCGGTGGTGGGCCGGGGCGGGCAGGTCGGTGTCGCGGCCGTCGCCGTGCGCCGGCTCCGGCCGGGGATGGCCGAGTCCGGGGTTGTCGAGGGTGCCGGCACGGGTGGGCGCGTCCGGCGCGGTGCCCCTCGGCGCGTCGGACACGGGCAGCGTACGGACGCAGCGGCCGGCCTCCAGCAGACCGACGGCGTTGCCGGTGCCCTTCCGGCAGCCCTGGATGACCGTGCGGCATACGTCGGCGCGGGGGCCGACCGGATACCGGACGGCGGGGGCGGTCAACGCCGCGTGGGCCGGTCCCGGAGAATTCCCCTGGAAAACGCAGGCGGCCTGCGGACAGAATTTCGATCCGTCACCGACCGCGTACTCGATCTTCTCGGCCGTGTCACCGACGGCGGTCCCGACATCGCTGATGCCCGCGTCCGCCAGGGACTCCGGCTCGTGGAAGAGCACGGGTTTGTCGGCCACGGGCACCAATTGTTCGGGCGAGGTGCGGGTGATCGGCCTCAGCCGGGTTCCGGCACCGCCGGACAGCACGAGAGCCTTCATTCGGCTCACCATAGTCGTGTTCCGGCCGATGGGACGTCACTTGCTTTATTCGTGCGTCATGAAATCCCGCGAAAGGGCCGACCAGCCGCCCGGACGCGGGCTAATCATCGCCTCTTACGATGTTTCCCTCCACACTCGTGTCCGGGGTGGTGGAGGTGGTACCGCGGTCCACGGCGGGGAGGCAGGTCCGCAGCGGGTCCTTGCCGCGCAGTCGCCGGGCTCGCGCCCAGCCGGTCTCCGCCCGGCGGGGTCGGGGCTGGTCAGTGGTCTCCGAGGTCACGACTCATCATCTTCCTTCTGTCCGCTGCCCTCCGGGTCCCCGGCGCCGCGCCGGACAAACACCCGCCCGCCGTACAGGCTTCCGCCTCCCGGCGCCCCGGCCCGGACGGAGCGCTCCCGTCCGGGCCGGCGTCCTCGTCAGGTGTTGGGCCGGGCCACGCTGATGTCGCCCAGGGCGGACTCCGGGTCGCGCTCCATGGCGGTGTCGCCCAGCGAGACGACGCCGACGGGGCGTCCTTCCTCGACGACCGGGACGCGGCGCACGGCGTGTTCGCGCATCAGCCGCACCGCGTGGTCCAGGTCGTCGTCCGGGGCCACGGTCACCGGGTCGTCGCTGCACGCGCCGGCCACGGTGGTGTCCTCGGGGTCGCCGCCCCGGGAGACCGACCGCACCACCAGGTCGCGGTCGGTGACCAGTCCGCGCAGCCGGTCACCGTCGGTCACCAGGACGGACCCGAGGTCGCGGTCGCGCATGATGCGGGCGACCTCCGCGACGGAGGTCTGCGGCCCGACGGTCACCGGCGCGCCGGTCATGATGTCGCGCACGTGCTGTGCCATGAGGTTCCCTCTCTCCTGTCTCTCGGTGGCGTCCCGGGTACCCGGCGGAGCGGTACGGTCACCGGGCGCGGGCGTTCCCGGCCGGCGGACCCGGCGGACCCGGCGGCCGTCAGGGCCGCAGCACGAACTCCGCCCACACCTGCTTGCCCCCGCTGACCGGAAGGGTTCCCCAGCCGGCCGACACGGCCTCGACGAGGAGGATGCCGCGGCCTCCGGTGGCCTCCCAGCCGATGCTGGTGGGCTTCACGGGGGTGCGGGGCGAGGCGTCGGCGACCGCGAGGCGCAGCCGGTCGTTGACCAGGGAGATGTCGAGACGGACCGGCCCTTCGGTGTGCACGAGGGCGTTGGTGACCAGTTCGGAGACGACGAGCAGGGCTCCGTCGACGTCCGCGGTCACCCCCCAGGAGCGCAGGGTGCGCCGGGTGAAGCGGCGGGCGTGCCCGACCGCCTGGGGCACCCGCCACACCGTCCAGCTCTCCCGCAGCGGGCGGGAGGCCATGCCGTCGTAGCGCATCAGCAGCAGGGCGACGTCGTCACTGCGCGGGGCCTCGCCGAGCAGGGCGTCCGCGACGGGCCCGAGGTGGGCGGGGTCGGCGGCGGACAGCTGCCGGGCGAAGCGGTTCATGCCCTCGTCGATGTCGGAGTCCGGGGACTCGACCAGGCCGTCCGTGGTGAGCGCGACCATCGTGCCGGGTTGCAGCCTGAGCGGGCTCATGGGGAAGTCGCTCTGCCGCACCACGCCGAGCGGCGGGCCGCCCTCGGCCTCCGCGATCTCGGTGCGGCCGTCCGGGTGGCGCAGCACCGGCGGCAGATGGCCGGCGCGGACGCACCAGGCGAAGCCCTCCTCCATGTCGACGTCGACATAGCAGCAGGTGGCGAAGAGGTCGGTCTCCATGTCCATGAGGAGCCGGTTGGCGTGGGAGACCACCACGTCCGGGGGGTGTCCCTCGACGGCGTAGGCGCGCAGCGCGGTGCGCATCTGGCCCATGAGGGTGGCGGCGCCGGCACTGTGCCCCTGGACGTCGCCGATGACGAGGGCGACGTGGTTGTCCGGCAGCGGGATCACGTCGTACCAGTCGCCGCCGAGCTCCAGACCGACGGTGCTGGGCAGATAGCGGGCGACGGCGACCGCGCCGGGCAGCCGGGGCAGGCGGCGCGGCAGCAGCTGGCGCTGGAGCATGCCGACCAGTTCGTGCTCGGCGTCGAAGGCGCGGGCCCGCGTCAGGGCCTGTCCGGCGAGGCCGGCGGCGGCGGTGAGCAGGGCGCGTTCGTCGGGGCCGAAGTCGTGCGGGGCGTCCCAGCCGATCAGACAGGCGCCGGCTATCCGGTTCCCGGCGGGCAGCGGCAGCATGGCCAGGCCGCCGGGGCCGACCTCGGCGAGGGCGGTCTCCAGCGGGGAGCCCGCCGGCCAGATCCGGGCTCGTCCCTCGCGCAGGGTGGCGGCGAGGGTGGGCATGGTGCGCACGGGCGCGTCGGGCCACTCGGTGCGCCACTCCGCGCGCCACAGGTCCGGCCACGCCTCCGGTTCCGGCGGGTCGAGGACGGTGACGACGAGCCGTTCGTTCTCCAGCTCGGCGAGCGCGATGCGGTCGGCCCGCAGCGGCCGGCGCAGCGCGGCGACCACGGCGTTGCCGACGTCGCGGACGGTGACCGCGGTGGCGAGCGCGGCGGCGAGGCGCTGGATCCGGGCCACGTCCGTGATGTCGGAGCGCAGCGTGGAGGCGTCGGCGACGGAGCCCACCAGCCGGGCGGGGCGCCCCTCCCCGCCGTGCACCAGCCGGCCGCGCAGCCGCAGCCACTTGGGCGGGCCGGTGGGCTGGAGCACCCGGAACTCCAGTTCGCGGTCGCCGATCGTCATGTGGTCGGCCTCGACGACGGACATCAGTGAGGGCAGGTCCTCCGGCACCGTCAGGCCCAGCAGGGTCTCCACCCGCCCGTCGAAGTCGTCCGGGTCGAGGCCGAACAGGTCCAGGATGTCCTCGCCGACCCGGACCCGCCCGGTGTCCATGGCGAGGCTGAAGCCGCCGGGCCGCAGGTCGGCGCCCTCGGCGGTGGCGGCCGGCGCGGGGAGGGCGAGGGCGTCGGCGACGAGACCGAGGCAGAAGCGGTCGTCGGCGTCGAAGCCGCCCGCGCGCTCGCTGACCGCGAGCAGGCAGCCGCCGCCGTCGCCGCGCAGGGGCAGCGCCGCCAGGAAGAAGTCACGGCTGGGCACGCGCCGTGACTGCGCCTGCGCGGCGAGGTCGTCCGGGCCCAGCCACACCGGCCGCCCGCGGTGGGCCTCGGCCACCGGGGCGTGCCCGGCGACGGGGTAGCTGTCCCGCACCCCGCACAGGGTTCGCGGGACCCCGACGGACTCCGCCAGGTACAGCAGCTCTCCGTCCGCGCCGGCCGTGTACACGGCGGCGAACGCGGCACCGGCGAAGACGAGGGCCTGCTCCAGGATCCTGCGTACCCGTTCGGGTGGCTCGGGGTCGACCGCGATCGCCGTCAGGGCGCCTTCCGCACGCAGCGTTCTCGTGCTGCGTCCCGCAGCGCCCTCACCGACCACGTTGGCCATTACAGCGCTTATGGGACAACCGCGCAGCCCCTGTGCGCGTTCGGCGGCTCCCGGGGTGCGCGGGGCGCGGAACACCCCGGGCGGCCCTACGGGCCGGGGTTTGGGGGTATACGGAGGGTGCGTGGCCCCGCGGGGCGTACGGTCCCCTTCCCTGTGGCTCGTCGTGCGCGACGGCCCGGCGAGGAGGAGATTGGGTCCCGGGACCGGGTGGCACGGCCGTACGAGGAGGTGGTCGGCGTGTCCGAGGGGCAGTCGTCCGCGCGGACGCCGGCGGGCGGACGGGCACCGGTCGGCCGTCCGCTGCTGTCCCTGACACTGGCCTCGATGATGGACGAGGTGCACGCCCACTCCGGGGCCGTGTACCTGCTCTCGCCGGACCATCCGGTACTGGAGATGGCGGTGATGGCGGGGCTGCCCCGCGCCTTCGCGGCCCCGTGGGAACGGGTGGGGCTGAGCGCGCCGATCCCGGTCTCCGACGCGGTGCGCGAACGACGGCTGGTGTGGGTGGGCGGCGAGGAGGAGATGGCCCGCCACTATCCCCGGATCGCCATGGTGCTGCCGTATCCCTTCTCGCTGGCCGCGCTGCCGGTGGCGACGGGGGCGAAGGCGTACGGCGCGGTCTTCGTGACCTGGCCCGGCACGCATCCGCGGGAGCTGTCCGACTGGGAGCGCGATCATCTGACCGCCGCCTGCGACCGGCTCGCGGTGCGGCTGGAGCGGGCCGCCGAGCAGAGCCTGCCGCCGGCACCGGAGCCGGATCTGCCGGCGGCGCCGATGGCGGACGGCATGGCCGGCGCGCTCGGCACGGTGGAGGCGGCACGGATGGTGTCCCGGCTGCCGTACGGCCTGTGCTCGCTCGATCTGCACGGGCGGGTCGGCTTCGCCAACGCCGCCGCCGCGGAGCTGCTGGGCGTTCCGGCGAACCGGCTGCTCGGGGCCCAGATGTGGGCGTCGGTGCCGTGGCTGAACGATCCCGTGTACGAGGACCGGTACCGGGCCGCGCTGTTCAGCCAGCACGTCACCTCGTTCGTCGCGCTGCGCCCTCCGGACGAGTGGCTGTCGTTCCGGCTGTATCCGAGTACCAGCGGACTCAGTGTGCGGATCAGCCGGGCGCGCGCGGTGACGGAGATGAACCGCGCGGCACCGCGGTCCGGGCAGGGGCAGCAGCGGCTGGTCACCATCACCCAGGTGCTGGGCCTGGCGGGTGCGCTGACCGAGACGGTCGGGGTGGAGGACGTGGTGCGGCTGGTCGCGGCCGAGGTCGTCCCGGCCGTGGGCGGCCGGGGGCTGGTGATCCTCGGGTCCCGGGCGGGCCGGCTGCGCGTGCTGGGGCACCAGGGGTACGCGGACGCGCGGGTGGTGGAGCGGTTCGACGGGATGCCGCTGTCGGAGCCGACCCCCGGCAGCCAGGTGCTGCGGTCCGGTGTGCCCGCCTTCTTCGAGAGCCGGGAGGAGGTCGAGCGTCTGTATCCGGCGCTGCTGGTGAACCCGTCCGAGTTCGCGGCGTGGGCGTATCTGCCGCTGATCGCCTCGGGGCGCCCGGTGGGGACGTGCGTGTTGTCGTACGCGGCGCCGCACCGCTTCACGACGGAGGAGCGGGCGGTGCTGACCAATCTGGCGGGGCTGATCGCCCAGGCGCTGGAGCGGGCCGTGCTCTACGACGCCAAGCACCGGCTCGCGCACGGGCTGCAGGAGGCGCTGCTGCCGCGCACGCTGCCGTCGCTGGCGGGGATCGAGGCGGTGGCCCGCTATCTGCCGGCCACCCAGGGCATGGAGATCGGGGGCGACTTCTACGACCTGGTGCCGACGCAGGGGATGGCGGCGGCGGTGATCGGGGACGTGCAGGGGCACAACGTGACGGCGGCCGGGATGATGGGACAGGTCCGTACGGCGGTGCGCGCGTACACGGCCGTCGGGCAGGCGCCCGAGGAGGCGATGCGCAGCACCAACCGGCTGCTGCTGGACCTGGGTTCGGAGCTGTTCGCCAGCTGTCTGTACCTGCGGCTCGACCCCGCGCGCGGGCGGGCCGTGATGTCCCGCGCGGGTCATCCTCCGCCGCTGCTGCGCAGACCGGACGGGCGGGTGCGGGTGCTGGACCTGGCCGGGGGCCCGCTGCTGGGCATCGACGGCTCGGCGGCGTACCCGTCGACCGAGGTCGGTTTCTCCCCCGGTTCGCTGCTCGTCCTCTACACCGACGGTCTGGTGGAGTCCCCCGGCACCGACTTCGAGGACGCCGTGGCCGACCTGTGCCGCCGTCTCACCGGCCTCGGCGACCTGCCCCTGGACGATCTCGCCGACGCCCTGGTCCAGCACGGCGCGGACGCGGAGAACCGGCTGGACGACATCGCCCTGCTCCTCCTGCGGGCCCTGCCGAGCGGCTGACCCGGCACGACGACCGGGGACACGCCCCCGCACCCTGACCGTCCCCGCACACCCCCCGAGCCACAGGCCCCACGGCCAATGCCCCGCGACCGAAGCCCCACCCGGCCTGACCACTTCAGGAGCGCGGGGAACTGGAAGGAACGCGGGGAACCGCGCAAAGGGGGTCTGGGAGGAAGGGGCGCGGGGAACCGCGCGAAGGGGGTCTGGGGGAAGGGGCGCGGGGAACCGCGCAAAGGGGGTCTGGGAGGAAGGGGCGCGGGGAACCGCGCGAAGGGGGTCTGGGGGCGAAGCCCCCAGGGACGGGAAGGGAAGGGGTGGCGGGGGCGAGAAAAGGCTCGGGCTCCGAGGGCGACACGGGCTGTGGAACCACGGGGAACGCCCCGACGGCGTGACAGGCAGCCGTCCCGGCCCGCCACGTGGGCGGCGGGCCGGGACCGGGGCTGTGCTCGGGACGAGGGTGCGTCAGTGGGTTCCGGTCAGACCGGAGCCGTCCTGGGCACCCTGGCCCGCGCCGTCACCGGCGCCCGCGCCGTCCCCGTCCCCGTCCCCGTCCCCGGGCTGGTCTCCCGCTCCGGCCTCCTCCCCGCCGGTCTCCTGACCGTCGGCCTCCTCGCCGGCGGCACCCGCGTCGCCGAGGGTCGCGCCGACCGCCGCCAGGGCCGTGGTGACCGGCTGGAAGAACGTCTCGCCGCCCGAGGCGCAGTCACCGCTGCCGCCCGAGGTCAGGCCGACGGCGAGACCGTCCCGGGTGAACATCGAGCCGCCGCTGTCGCCGGGCTCGGCGCAGACGTTCGTCTGGATGAGGCCGGTGACCGTGCCCTCCGGATAGTTCACGGTGGCGTTCAGGCCCAGCACCTGGCCGTCGGCGAGCCCGGTGGTGCTGCCCATCCGGAACACCTCCTGGCCGACGGTGGCCTCCGCGGCCCGGGAGATCGCGAGGGTCTGCTCACCGAGGTTCACCTCGCTCGGCGCGACGGTGGCGGGGTCGTCGTACGTGACGAGCGCGAAGTCGCCCTCGCCGGGGAAGACCGCCTGGCCGACCGTGGCGATCGGCTGCCCGCCCTGCGCGTCGGACCACTGCTCGGCCGCGACACCGCAGTGACCGGCCGTCAGGAACGCCGGAGAGCCGTCGCCCGCGGTGACGTTGAAGCCGAGCGAGCAGCGTGCCCCGTCGGAGAAGATGGCGTCGCCGCCGGAGGCGAACGTCCTGAACGTGCCCGCGGACTTCTTGATGGTCGCCATGCCGGAGCCGAGGCTCTCGACGGTGGACTCCAGTCTGTTCCACTTGTCGCCGGTCACCGTGCTGTCCGCGGTGACGAGGATCTTGTTGGTGCGCGGGTCGACGGCCCAGGAGGTGCCCGGGATGGTCGCCTCCGACTTCAGCGTCCGCGCCCCGGCCTCCAGTTCGGTCATGCTGTTGTCGACCTCGCGGACGGCCGCGCCCGCCTTCTTGGCCCGCACGATCACGTTGTTGTCGTCGCCCGGTACGACGTTGACGACGAGCTGCTTGTTGTCGCCGTCGTAGTAGGAGCCGGCGAACGCGTCGCCGAGGAGCCCGGCGAGCTGCGAGGCGAGGTCCGAGGCATCGCCCGCCTTCAGGGTCTTCGGCGCCGCCGCGGCACCGTCCGACGCTCCGTCCTGGGACGCGTTCGCGTTCGGGAGCAGGATCGCGGCGGCGCCGAGCGCCACCACACCGCCCACCGCCATCGCGGCCTTGCGCTTCGGAATTCGCTTGTGACTCAAACTTCTCGACCTCCTGGGGGGACCGGAGTCGCGCCGGTGTTCGGCAACTGTGGGGCGCCCGGACGGCTGTTGGTACGCACAGGCCGCGAGGGGCGTTCAATCCCGTGCGGCCGATCACGCTCGGCGACCGGTCGTGAGCGTTCGGTCGCGGTCGCGTAGCGGAATCCCGGCTTCAGTGAATCTGCACATCGAATGCCCAACCCGGTCACCGGAGCCGGGATTCGTCCACAGGCCGGCGGGCCGGGTCACGTCTTTGGGACCGGTGTGCCGGATTCCGGTCACCGGGGCGCAAGTGGCCGGACGAGTCGATGCGGTGGGGCATGTGAAGAAGTCGCCGCCGAGCCGTGCCCGCGTCTGCACGTCTGCGTCCCCGTGGAGCACGAATTGCCTGGTGAGACGTTTGATTGATTGGAAGGCCGCGCCCGCCGCGTGCTTTGATCCATCGCACCGCAAGGCCGCTTCGGGCTCCCGGCGACGGGCGTTCGGCGCCCGCGGTCGCGGCCTTCATCTGTCACCGGAGGGGGCCGCTCCCCCCTTGTGAAATATCCATACGAAGGGAAGTTCCATCATGAACTCCACCCCCCAGGTCGAGACCGCCGAGATCTCCGACGCCGACCTCGACAACGTCTCCGGCGGCCTGTCCGTGAACGCCGTGAACACCCTCACGGGCGCGGTGGACGGCATCGCCCCGGTCTCCGGCCTGGTCGACACGGCCGTCGGCACCGTCGAGGGTGTCACCGGCCTGAACACCGCCCCGGTCACGAACCTGGTCGCCGGTCTCTGATCGCGCCTTTGTGCCGCGAAGTCCCGGAGCCGCCCGCCTGCTCCGGGACTTCGCGGTGCCTCCACGGTCCACGCGTCACGTCGCACAGTTCACGCAGGTGGGGGAAGACCCGTGCAGTTCCGCCAACAGGCTCTCGCCAGGCTCCAGTCACCGGAGGAGCTCGACCTGCCGGTACGTTTCGCGCGCCCGCAGGGCTGGCTGGTGCTGTCCGTGACGGTGGTCGCGATGGCGGCCGCCTCGGTGTGGGCGCTGACCGGCTCGGTGTCCTCCACGGTCGGCGCGCCCGCCGTCCTCACGTACGGGCAGGGCAGTTACGTCCTGCAGAGCCCCGTCGCCGGTCAAGTCACCGCCGTCCTCGCGAAGGAGGGCGAGCGGCTGCCCGCCGGCTCCCCCGTCCTGAAGGTCCGCACCGAGCGGGGCGACGAGGTCGTGCGCACCCTCGACGCGGGCCGGATCACCGCGCTCGCCGTCGGCAGCGGGCAGATCGTCTCCACCGGTGCGAACGTCGCCGCCGTGGAGAAGGTCGCCCGCGCGAAGGCCCCGCTGCAGGCGACGGTGTACGTCCCCGCCGAGAGCGCCGCGGGCATCCCCGCACACGCCTCCGTCGACCTGACGGTGCAGTCGGTGCCGAGCCAGGAGTACGGCGTGCTGCACGGCGAGGTGAAGTCGGTGGACCGCTCGGCGCAGTCCGCCCAGCAGATCGCCGCGTTCCTCGGGGACGCCCAGCTGGGCGAGCAGTTCACGAAGAAGGGCAGGCCGGTGGCCGTCACCGTCGAGCTGGAGAAGTCGCCCGGCACGGAAAGCGGTTACGCGTGGTCCTCCGCGGACGGTCCGCCGTTCGAGCTGACCTCGATGACCCTGGCCACGGGTTCGGTCCGGCTGGCCGATCAGCGTCCCGTCGACTGGCTGCTCCCGTGACCACCGCCCAGGAGACCCGCGGCAGACGCCGTGCCGCCCCGCCGAAGCGCAAGGTGCCCATGTCCCGGGCGAAGACCGTCCGTACGCCCACCGTGCTCCAGATGGAGGCCGTGGAGTGCGGCGCCGCCTCGCTCGCGATGGTGCTCGGCCACTACGGCCGCCATGTCCCGCTGGAGGAGCTGCGCATCGCCTGCGGCGTCTCGCGGGACGGCTCGCGCGCCAGCAACCTGCTGAAGGCGGCCCGCGGTTACGGGCTGACCGCCAAGGGCATGCAGATGGATCTGGCCGCCCTCGCCGAGGTGCCGGCGCCGGCCGTCCTGTTCTGGGAGTTCAACCACTACGTCGTCTACGACGGCATGGGCCGCCGGTTCGGCCGCCGCGGGGTGTTCATCAACGACCCAGGCAAGGGGCGGCGGTTCGTCCCCCTGGAGGAGTTCGACGGCAGCTTCACCGGCGTCGTGCTGGTGATGGAGCCCGGCGAGGACTTCACCCGGGGCGGGCGCAAGCCGGGCGTGCTCGGCGCGATGCCGGCCCGGCTGCGCGGCACGGCGGGCACCATGCCCGCGGTGGTGCTGTCGAGCCTGCTGCTGGTGGCGGTCGGCGCGGCGGTGCCGGGGCTCAGCCGTACCTTCATCGACGAGTTCCTGATCGGCGGCCGGACCTCCATGCTGGGCGTGCTGTTCACGTCCATGGGCGCGTGCGTGCTGCTCACACTGGTGCTGACCTGGCTCCAGCAGGGCAACCTGCTGCGCGGCCGGCTGATCTCCTCCACCCTGTCCAGCGCCCGCTTCCTGCGCCATCTGCTGCGGCTGCCGGTGACGTTCTTCGCCCAGCGCAGCCCGGCCGACCTGGTGCAGCGGCTGCAGTCCAACGACGCGGTGGCCGAGACGCTGGCCCGTGATCTGTCGGCGGCGGGCGTGGACGCGGTGGTGGTCGTGCTGTACGCGGTGCTGCTGTACACGTACGACCCGCAGCTCACGTTCGTGGGCATCGGGGTGGCGCTGCTGAACATCGTGGCGATGCGGATCGTCATCCGGCTGCGCGCGACCCGTACGGCGAAGCTGCGGGCGGACAGCGCGCGGCTCACCAACACGGCGTACACCGGTCTGCAGTTGATCGAGACGCTGAAGGCGACCGGCGGGGAGGACGGCTACTTCCGCAAGTGGGCCGGGCAGCACGCCACCACGCTGGAGGAGCAGCAGCGGCTCGGGGTGCCGAGCGCCTGGCTCGGCGTGGTCGCGCCGACGCTCGCCACCCTCAACAGCGCGCTGATCCTGTGGATCGGGGGCATGCGGGCGGTCGAGGGGCACATCTCCGTCGGTCTGCTGGTCGCCTTCCAGGCGCTGGTCGCCCGCTTCACCGCCCCGCTGACCCGGCTCAACGGCGTCGCGGGCCGGATCCAGGACTTCGCCGCGGACGTGGCCCGGCTGAAGGACGTGGAGAACTTCCGGGCGGACCCGCTCTACGGCCGTCCCGGCACCGGCGAGTCGACCCGCCGGCTGCACGGCCACGTCGAGCTGCAGAACCTCACCTTCGGCTACAACCCGCTGGACGAACCGCTGCTGACCGGCTTCGACCTGACCGTCGGCCCCGGCCGGCAGGTGGCGCTGGTGGGCGGCTCGGGCAGCGGCAAGTCGACGGTGTCCCGGCTGATCTCGGGCCTGTACGCGCCGTGGGAGGGCGTGATCCGGATCGACGGGCAGCGCATCGAGGACATCCCGCGCGGGGCGCTGGCCGCCTCCGTCTCCTTCGTCGACCAGGAGGTGTTCCTCTTCGAGGGCACCGTCCGCGACAACGTGGCGCTGTGGGACCCGTCGATCCCGGACGAGGCGGTGGTGGAGGCGCTGAAGGACGCGGCGCTGTACGACGTGATCCTGCGCCGGCCGGGCGGCATCCACAGCCCGGTCGAGCAGGACGGCCGGAACTTCTCCGGCGGTCAGCGCCAGCGCCTGGAGATCGCGCGGGCGCTGGTGCGCCGGCCGAGCATCCTGGTGCTCGACGAGGTGACCAGCGCGCTGGACGCGGAGACCGAGCTGGTGGTGATGGACAACCTGCGCCGGCGCGGCTGTGCCTGTGTGGTGATCGCGCACCGGCTGAGCACGGTGCGCGACAGCGACGAGATCGTCGTCCTGGACCACGGCACGGTCGTGGAGCGCGGACGGCACGAGGAGCTGGTGGCGCGCGGCGGCGCGTACGCGGCGCTGGTCAGGGAGCGTTGATATGACAGCCGTGCACGAGAGCCAGGGCGGCGACCTCGTCCTGGGCGCGCTCGGGTCACTGGGCACACCGGTCGACTGCTCCGGGTTCGGCCGGCTGGACCTGGAGGGGCCCCAGGTGCTGTGGCTGATCGCGTCCGGTGCCGTGGACCTGTTCGCGGTGGACGCCGAGCAGCAGGGGCACTGGCACCATCTGGGCCGCCTCGAGGCGGGCTCGCTGGTGCTGGGCCCGGTGACCGGTCCGGCGCACACGCTGGTGGCGCGTCCGCTGCGGGACTGCGTGGTGCACCGCATCGGACTGCGCGAGCTGTACCAGCCGGCGAGCACCCAGACCTGGTCGTACGACGAGTACGGCAACCCGCAGTACGTACCTCCCACGACGAGCCCCCTGGAGTACGCGCTCGCGCTCGGGGCGGGCCGTGGCCTGGCGGTGCTGTTCCAGGCGCCGATGACCACGGAGCGGGCCACCGCGCCCAGCGACGACGACGTGTTCTGGATGCAGGTCCCGCCGGGCAGCGTGCAGTACGGCTCGCTGTACGGGGCGGAGGCCGCCGCCGATCTGCTGATGGACCCGGCACTGTGGCAGAGCATGGTCGACCAGCAGTACCGGCTGATGACCGCGCTGGACCGGTGGATCGAGCAGCTGGAGCAGACGCACGAGACGCGGACCGCGGAGGGCATCGCGGCCGGTGAGGCGGTCCGTGCCCAGGCCGACCGGACGCTGCTCGCCGCGATCGGCAAGCGGTCGGGGCAGCGCACGACGGCGGCCGACGCGGACGCCACGTACGCGGCCTGCGAGCTGGTGGCACGGGCGGCCGGGATCCCGCTGACCGCGCCCGCGCAGTCCGGCACCGGCGGGGACCGGCTCGATCCGGTCGAGCGGATCGCCCTGGCCTCCCGCGTGCGCACCCGTGTCGTACGGCTGGACGGCCGCTGGTGGCGGGACGACGTGGGGCCGCTGGTGGGTCACCGGGCCCTGTCGGGGGCGCCCGTGGCGCTGCTGTGGCGGCGTGGCGGCTATGTGGCGGTGCATCCCGCGACCGGCAGGGAGACCCCGGTCGAGAAGGCGAACGCCGAGGAGTTCGAGCCCCGCGCGGTGATGTTCTACCGTCCGCTGCCCGAGCGGCGGCTGAGCCCGCTGCGGCTGCTGCGGTTCTGCATGACGGGTACGCGGGGTGACCTGACCGGGCTGCTGCTGAGCGGTCTGGTGACGGTGGCGATCGGGTCCCTGGTGCCGCTGGCGACCGGCAAGGTGCTCGGCGAGTTCGTGCCGCAGGCGCGGACCGAACTGATCGTGCAGGTGTGTCTCGCGGTGATCCTGAGCAGTGTGGTGGCCGCCGCCTTCATGCTGCTGCAGAACCTCACCCTGCTGCGTCTCGAGGGCCGGGTGGAGGCGACCCTCCAGCCGGCCGTGTGGGACCGGCTGCTGCGGCTGCCGACCACGTTCTTCACCGAGCGCTCGACGGGTGAGCTGGCGAGCGCGGCGATGGGCATCAGCGCGATCCGCCGCATGCTGGCCGGGGTCGGGCCGACGGTGGCCCAGTCGGTCACCGTCGGCGCGGTGAACCTGGGGCTGCTGCTGTGGTTCAGCGTGCCGATGGCGCTGGCCGCGCTCGGGATGCTGGTGGTCGTCGCGGGGGTGTTCCTGGGGCTCGGGCTGTGGCAGGTGCGCTGGCAGCGCCGCCTGGTGGTGCTCACCAACAAGCTGAACAACCAGGCCTTCCAGACGCTGCGCGGACTGCCGAAGCTGCGGGTGGCGGCGGCCGAGAACTACGCGTACGCCGCGTGGGCGTCGGAGTTCGCCCGCAGCCGTGAGCTCCAGCAGAAGGCCGGCCGGATCAAGAACCTGACGGCGGTGCTGGGCGCGGTCCACCTGCCGCTGGTCACGCTGGCGATGTTCATGCTGCTGGCCGGGCCGGCCCGCGGCTCGATGACGGCGGCGGAGTTCCTCACCTTCAACACGTCGGTGACGATGGTGCTGACCTCGGTCACCCAGCTCACCGGCGCGTTCGTCTCGGCGGTCGCCGCGCTGCCGCTGTTCGAGCAGATCAGGCCGGTGCTGGACGCCACGCCCGAGGTGCGCGCGGCGAGCACCCGGCCGGGCCCGCTGTCCGGGGCGATCGAGGCGCGGCGGCTGTCCTTCCGCTACTCCGACGACGGCCCGCTGGTCCTCGACGACGTGTCCTTCGAGGCGCGGCCGGGCGAGTTCGTGGCGGTCGTCGGCCCCAGCGGCTGCGGCAAGTCCACCCTGCTGCGGCTGCTGATCGGCTTCGACCGGCCGGTGTCCGGCAGTGTGCTGTACGACGGCCAGGACCTGGCCGCGCTCGACCGGTCGGCGGTACGACGGCAGTGCGGTGTGGTGCTCCAGCACGCACAGCCGTTCACCGGCTCCATCCTGGACGTCATCTGCGGGAGCGAGCCGTACACACCGGAGGAGGCGATGGCGGCGGCGGAGATGGCGGGGCTGGCCGAGGACATCAGGCGGATGCCGATGGGACTGCACACCATCGTCTCCGGCAGTGGCGCGGTCTCCGGCGGCCAGCGGCAGCGGCTGATGATCGCCCAGGCGCTGATCCGCCGGCCGCGGATCCTCTTCTTCGACGAGGCGACCAGCGCCCTGGACAACGAGACGCAGCGCGCGGTCATGGAGAGCACCAAGGCTCTGGAGGCGACCCGGATCGTCATCGCGCACCGGCTGTCGACGGTGCTCGACGCGGACCGGGTGGTGGTGATGGAGGGCGGCAAGGTGGTCCAGCAGGGCCCGCCCGGCCGGCTGCTCGCCGACACCGGCGGGCGGCTGCACGAACTGGTGCGGCGGCAGCTGGCGTGACGGGAACCGTCAACGGACGGTCACCGTCCGGTCACACCTGGGGCGTGTCTTCGCCATAGGCGGGGGTCCGTCCGTTGCTCCGCGCGGTAAATGGGTACCCACGGGCCATGCGAACCAGCGTGATGGATGTCGGATCGAAGACCGTCAGACTCGTCGTGGCGGACACGGCGGGCGGGGCGCCGCTGCCGGTGCACACGGCGAAGTGGCCGCTCAGGCTGTCCGAACAGGTCACGCCCGGGAAGCCGGTGCCGGAGCAGGCCGTGGAGCGCCTGGTGGACGCCGTCGCCGCGGCGGACAGGACCGCCGCGCGATGGGGTGCGTCGGGTCCCCTGGCGTTCGCGACCGCCGTGGTGCGCAGCGCCCCGAACCGGCGGGAGGTGCTGAGTACGGTCCGGGCCCGCACCGGCGTCGACCTGTGCACACTGCCCGGCGAGGTGGAGGCCGAGCTCACGTTCCTCGGGGCCCGGCGCTGGATGGGCTGGCGCTGCGGGCCGCTGGCGCTGCTGGACATCGGCGGGGGTTCGCTGGAGGTCGCCTTCGGACGCGGCCGGCTGCCCGACTTCGTCGCCTCGCTGCCGCTGGGGGCGGGCCGGCTCACCCACGAGTACTTCGCGGAGGCGGACCCGCCCTCCCCGGAGCAGGTGCGGGCGCTGCGCCGGCGGGTACGCCACCAGCTGCGGGACGTGGCGGCCCGGATCCGCTGGGAGGGACCCCGTACGGCGGTGGCCACCTCCCGCACCTTCCAGCAGCTGGGGCGGCTGTGCGGGGCCGCGCCGGGACGGCACGGTCCGTTCGTGGAGCGGGAGTTGTCCTGCGCCGACCTGCGGGTGGCGATCGACCGGCTGGCCGCCCTGCCCGCCGCCGAACGCGCCCGGCTGCCCGGCATCTCCGCCCCGCGCTCCGCGCAGAGCCTGGCGGGCGCGGTCGTGGGGCACACGGCGATGAAGCTGACCGGCCTGGACACGGTGACGATCTGCCCCTGGGCGCTGCGCGAGGGGGTGCTGTTGCGTCACATCGAGGACGGCCCTTCCTGGTGGGCGGAGGTCATCCGCCTCAACGAGAAGGAGACGGCGGCCGACGGCCCCGTACCCCTGCGCATCGCCACCGCGCACGGCTGACCCGGACGTACGACGAGAGGAGACGCCCCGTGTCCGAGCGGGACGACCACAAGAAGCCCGAGACGGCCGTCGACGAGGTACTGCACGAGGTCGAGGAAGCCGGACGGCGCCCCGGGGACTCCCCCGGACGACGCCGGCACCGGGGCGAGGCCGGGGAGGCCATCACCCCGAACACCGAGGCGCAGGAGGAGTCCCGGGGCGACTAGCGCCTGTCCGGCGGAGCGTGCCGGAGGCACGGGTTCCGGCCCGCCCTCCCCACGCCCTTCAGGGCGTGGGGAGGGCGGGCCGGCGGCGTCGTCGGTTGCCGACTCCCCCGCGCTCGGCTTCGTTCGAGCGGGAGGGACCCTCGTCGCCCCCGCTCACCCGGGCCGCGAGGCGCCGCCGGTTTCCTCCGGCTTGATCCGTCGGACAGGCCCCGGCGCCGTTTCCCTACTCCGGCGGCGGGCCGAGGGGCCGTTCCGCCAGGGCCCGGGCGACGCCCAGCAGGTTGGCGGCCATGGCGCGGCCCGTCCTGCGGGACCAGTCGTGGCCGCTTCCGCCCTCCAGGAAGCTCGGTCCGGGGCCGGGGCCCTGGTTCCAGTAGGTCCACGCCTGGCCGGGGATGGTGTAGCCGATGTCCTGCAGGCCGCCGGTGATCTCGCTGATCACATGGTGCGCGCCGTCCTCGTTGCCGGTGACGACGACGCCCGCGACCCGGTTGTAGGCGACCGGCCGGCCGTCGTCGTCCGTCTCGGACAGCATGGCGTCCATCCGCTCCAGGACACGTTTGGCGACCGACGACGGCTGCCCGAGCCAGGTCGGGGAGGCGATGACGAGGATCTCGGAGGCGAGGATCTTCTCGTGGACGCCCGGCCAGGCGTCACCCTCGTGGACGGCCTCGCTGACCACGCCCGGAGCGATGTCCAGGTCCACCGCGCGGACGACGTCGACCTCCACTCCCTCCTTCCGCAGCTGCTCGACGACGGTCCCGTACAGCGCCTCGGTGTTGGAGGTCTCCGGCGACTTCTTGAGGGTGCAGTTGATCACTAGTGCCTTCATGTGGTCACGGAGTACCCCATGGGCGGCCGGTTGCCACGCGAACGCGGGTGCCGCTGGGCCGTCCGGGTACCCGGGGCTCATGGAACACCCCTGTGAAGAACCCCGGCTGCCCGCACCGCGCGGCCCCCTGAGCGGAGCCGTCGAGGACCACCTGCGGGGCACCGGCCCGCTGCCCCCGGACGAGGAGATCACCGCCGCCCCCGTGTACGGCGACGACCTCCAGCTCGCCCTGTACCTGTGCTACGAGCTGCACTACCGCGGGTTCGCGGGCGTGGCGGCGGACCGCGAATGGGACCCGGAACTGCTGCGCGTCCGCGCCGCCCTGGAGGACCGCTTCCTCGCCGCGCTCCGCGCGGACGCCCGTCGGCACGACGGCGTCGACGAGGCGTTCGCCGGGATCCTGGTGGAACCGGTGGACGGCACGGGCGTCAGCCACTTCCTGCGCGACAAGGGCGAGTTGTGGCACGTCCGCGAGTACGCCGCCCAGCGGTCCCTGTACCACCTGAAGGAGGCCGACCCGCACGCGTGGGTGCTGCCCCGGCTGTGGGGGCGGGCCAAGGCGGCGATGGCGGCGGTCGAGTTCGACGAGTACGGCGGCGGCCGCGCCGACCGGGTGCACGCCCGTCTCTTCGCCGACCTGATGACCGACCTGGGACTGGACACGGCGTACGGCCGCTATCTGGACGCGGCCTGCGCGGAACTGCTCGTGACGGTGAACCTGATGTCCCTCTTCGGGCTGCGCCGCTCCCTCAGGGGCGCGCTGGTGGGCCACTTCGCGACGGTCGAGATCACCTCGTCGCCCGGCTCGCGGCGGCTCGCCGAGGCGATGCGCCGCACGGGCGCCGGGCCCGCCGCCGAGCACTTCTACGACGAGCACGTGGAGGCGGACGCGGTGCACGAGCAGGTGGTGCGCCACGAGGTCGTCGCCGGCCTGCTGGAGGTGGAGCCGCACCTCGCGGCGGACGTCGCCTTCGGCGTCGACGCCACCGTGTTCGCCGAGGACCGCCTCGGCGAGAGGCTGCTCGCGGACTGGAGCGCGGGCCGTTCGTCGCTGCGCACTCCCCTGCCCCAGGAGTTCACCCATGCTTCTTGACGGCGGGGGTACCCGGCGGTCCGTGAGCCCACTGGCACCCCCGGGCGTGTACGCCCCTCAGGAGGACACCGAGCTGCTGGCCGGCGCCCTGTACGACGAACCCGTCCCTCCGGGCGCGGACGTTCTCGACGTGGGCACGGGGTCCGGCGCGCTGGCGGTCGGGGCCGCCCGGCGCGGCTGCCGGGTGACCGCGGTCGACGTCTCCCGGCGGGCGGTGTGCGCGGCCCGGCTGAACGCGCTGCGGGCCGGTGTGCCGGTCCGGGTCCGGCGCGGCAACCTGTTCGAGCCGGTGCGGGGTGAGACGTTCGATCTGATCCTCGCCAATCCGCCGTACGTCCCGGCGCCCGGCGGCGGTTCGCTGCCGCGGGGCGCGGCCCGGGCCTGGGACGCCGGCGGTGACGGACGGCTCGTCCTGGACCGGATCTGCGGGGAGGCGCCCGCGCTGCTGCGGCCGGGCGGTGCCCTGCTGCTGGTGCAGTCGGCACTCAGCGACCCCGGACTGACGGTCGGCCGGCTGCGGGCGGCCGGGACGAAGGCCGCGGTGATCCGGCGCCGACGCATCGCCTTCGGCCCGGTGGTACGGGGCAGGGAGCGCTGGCTGCGGGAGCGGGGGCTGCTGTCCGGGACCGAGGAAACGGAAGAGCTGGTGGTGATCCGTGCAGAACTCCCCGTCTGACACCCCGCGTCGCGTCACCGTCCGGCGCAAGGGGCCGCTGCTGGTGGAGGGCCCGGTGGAGGTCGAACTGGAGGACGGCACGGTCGTCACCTCCGACCGCTTCCGGGTGGCCCTGTGCACCTGTCGCCGCAGCCGGCGGTATCCGTGGTGCGACACCAGCCACCGGGACCGGGCGTGAGCCCCGGGGCCGGGGGCCCGTGAGAAGCCCGGAGGCCGGCGGGCGGCCCCACTCCGCCCGCCGGCCTCCTTGCGCGGGATCGCACGTTCCGCGAGAGGGCCGGTACTCCCCAGTCCGCCGGCCGCCGCGCGGTCACGGGAAACCGTGCGATCCCGGTCTCAGAACGCGAAGACGCTCGAACCGTGAGCGTTCATCACGCACGCGTTGGAGAAGATCCGCTCGTAGGAGACGCGCTCTCCGCGCCACACCCCGTCGACGGTGACGAGCACCGGGTCGTACTGCTTGGTGCAGAAGACGCCCTCCCGCATCGTCAGGGCGTCGAGGTCGCCGCCGAGGCGGTTCATCTCCGCGCAGGCCGCGTCCGCGGCCGGGTGGGTGCCCGAGGGTCCGGGGGCACAGGTCAGGGTGACCGCGCGTTCCGGCGTGACGGTCATCGCGCTGTCGCCGTGGCCCACGGTGAGTACCAGGGCCGAGGGGGCGTAGAGCGCGGACGGGGCGGTTCCCCCGGCGGCCGGCGCCACCCCGGACAGGGGTACGCAGACGGCTGCGGCCGTGAGGCCGAGGGTGGTGGCCCAGCGCGCGGTGTTCCGCATTGTGTGCATCCTTCCGCTCGTGTCGACGAGGCGTGTCGACGGGTCGCCGGCTCGTGCTCGGTCGGTGCCGAACCGGCGTGCCGGAGTCTGCCGAGTCCGCGCCGGAACTTCACGTCGGGCATGCGGATTTCGGTAACTTTGCGTATTGAATCAGTGGCGTGAAGTAAGGGAACGCGGGACCGCGCCCCTTGCAACCGCACGGACGGCGAGTGCGTGAAGCGGCCAGATGGCCGGAATGCGGCAGCTCGGCAATCGGCCTGAAACATTCCGATTCCGCTCTCGGCAGACCGTTCCGCGACGCCTTGTGTTCATGGACAGGGCGAGTAATCGTCATTACATGATTACGGCAGAGCAGCGAGAGCAACTGCGGGGCTGGTTCACCGGCCGGCTCCCCGACGGTCTCTTCGAGGAGCTGACCGAGGTCACGGTCGACCGCGAGGAGATCACCGTCATCGGCCGCGTTCCCGGCCCCCGGCCGGCGGAGGGCGCCTCGCCGGCCGAGCGGGAGGCGGCGGTCGAGGGCCGCGTCCAGGAGTTCCGGGAACGCACCCGGGACGACCGGATCGCGGTCGCCCGGGACGCCGAGCACCGCTTCGGCCGGAAGGTCTCCTGGGGTGTGGAGTGCGACGGGCACCGCGCCCTGTTCACGCACGTGGCCGCGCCCGTCATGACCCGGCTGCGCCAGCCGGAGCGGCAGGTCCTCGACACCCTCATCGCGAGCGGGGTCGCCCGCAGCCGCAGCGAGGCGCTGGCCTGGTGCGTGCGGCTGGTCCAGCGGCACACCGACGACTGGCTCACCGAGCTGCGCGAGTCGCTGGAACACGTCCGGCGGGTGCGGGACCGGGGGCCGGACACCGGGCCCGAGGAGGCGGAGCCCGGCACCGACGGCGGCTGAACGGCGTTGTCAGTGGCGTTCGTTACGGTGCGGGCATGACTCGATTCGTATTGGTGGCCGGTGCCTGGCTCGGGGCGTGGGCGTGGGACGAGGTGGCGGCCGAACTGCGCGCGGGCGGGCACGAGGCGCATCCGCTGACGCTGTCCGGGCTCGCGGAGAAGCAGGGGGCGCCGGCGGGGCAGCGGACTCACGTGCGGGACATCGTGGGCGAGGTGGAGCGGCTCGGTCCGCGGGACGTCGTCCTCGTGGGGCACAGCTACGCCGGCGTGCCGGTCGGCCAGGCGGCCGAGCGGATCGGCGACCGGCTGCGGAGGATGGTGCTCGTCGACGCGAACGCGCCCGTGGACGGGGAGTCGTTCCTGTCCGGCTGGCCGAGCGAGGAGGTACGGAGGTCGATCGAGGCGCACGACGGCCGGTGGCCGCCGCCGGCCGCCGACGACTGCGCGGGCCAGGGCCTGACGGACGAGCAGACAGCCCGGTTCATCGCCGGATCGACCCCGCACCCGGGTGCCACGCTCACCGAACCGGCCGTGCTGGAGCGACCGCTCGGCGAGCTGCCGACGACGTACGTCAAGTGCCTGCTGGACGGGGAGGAACCCCTGCCGGCCGTGACGGAGCTGCTGAGGAGCGACCAGTGGGAGCTGGTGACGATGGACACCGGACACTGGCCGATGTTCTCCCGGCCGCGCGAACTGGCCCGGATCCTGCGGGAGGCGGCCGCCGACCGCTGATCCACGGCCGCCCGGCGCTGGACGCACCCCGCGCATACCGGCCAGTATGCTCCGGGACGACACGGCTCGACGAGACAGGGCGGGGCGGATGGCGAAGCACTGGGCCGACTTCCAGTACGAGATCTATCTGAACGGGATGACGGGTGCCGTGCCCCGGCTGCCGACCGATCTGACCCGGCTGGAGGAATTGACCGAGCGGCGGCTGGGCCCGGGTCCGGCCGGGTACGTCGCGGGCAGCGCGGGCGACGGCAGCACCGCCCGCGCCAACCGGGCCGCGCTCGACCGCCGCCGGATCGTGCCGCGCATGCTGCGGGACGTGCACGAGCGTGATCTGTCGGTCGAGGTGCTGGGCCGGTCGCTGCCGGCGCCGCTCGCGCTGGCGCCGGTCGGGGTGCTGTCGATCATGCATCCGGACGCCGAGCCGGCCGCCGCCCGGGCGGCGGCCGCGCAGGGTGTGCCGTTCGTGCTGTCGTCCGCGTCCAGCACGCCGATGGAGCAGGTCGCGGAGGCGATGGGCGAGGCGGAGCGCTGGTTCCAGCTGTACTGGCCGAAGGACGTGGAGGTGGCCCGGAGCTTCCTGGAGCGGGCGAGGGCAGCCGGGTTCACGGCGCTCGTCGTCACGCTGGACACCCCCCTGCTGTCCTGGCGTCCGCGCGACCTGGACCAGGCGTATCTGCCGTTCCTGCACGGGGTGGGCACCGCGAACTACTTCTCGGACCCGGCGTTCCTGGCGGGGCTGGCCAAGCCGGTGCACGAGGATCCGAACGCGGCGGTGATGCACTTCGTCGGCATGTTCGCCGATCCCGCCAAGTCCTGGCCGGACCTGGCGTTCCTGCGGGAGAACTGGGACGGGCCGATCGTCCTCAAGGGCGTGCTCCATCCCGACGACGCGCGGCACGCCGCCGACGCCGGGATGGACGGTGTGGTGGTGTCCAACCACGGCGGGCGCCAGGTGGCCGGGGCGATCGCCGCGGCGGACGCGCTGCCCGGCGTGGTGGAGGCCGTCGGCGACCGGCTCACCGTGCTCTTCGACAGCGGGGTGCGCACCGGCGACGACGTCTTCAAGGCCCTGGCCCTCGGCGCACGGGCGGTCCTGCTGGGGCGTCCGTACGTCTACGGGCTCGGCCTCGACGGACAGGCGGGGGTGGAACACGTGATCCGCTGCCTGCTCGCCGAACTCGACCTCACCATGGCCCTGTCGGGCCGCGCCACCCCGGCCGCGATCGGCCCCGACGCCCTCACGGAGGCCTCCGTCTGACCCGGCCGGGACGGGGTGTCCTCCCCGCCCCGGCCGCACGGCTCACGTCACCGGTTCCGCCAGCCCGGCACGGCGGGCCGGCGGGGTGTGGATGCCGCTGATGGACAGGGAGTCCGCGGCCGTCCGTACCGGTTCGGCCGCCCAGCGCTGGTTCACGGTCCGGTCGCGTACCTTGACGACGATGTCGGCGTTCGCGTCAGGGGTCGCCGGAGTGAGGGCCAGTTGGACGTCCCAGCGGGGCACCAGTTCGCCCTGCACGGTGAGGTCGTACCGCACGTCGGCGCCCCGCTGGTCGCCGGGGTCGGCGCAGGTGCCGAGGACGACGACACCGGCGTCCTTGTGCGAGTCCAGGCACAGACCGGGGTCGGCCACGCTGCGCAGCAGCCCGTCGTCCTCGTACGTCCACTGCTGGGTCCACGCCGAGGAGCAGTCCGCCAGCCGGGTCCCGGAGCCGTCCCGGGGCTCGCCCCGGGTGTCGAGGCACAGGCCGGAGGCGACGTTGCGCAGCCGCGTCCGTCCCGGTGCGGTGGGGAGCCCGGCGGCGCCGGGCGGGGACGCGGACGGCACGGCCGCGCGGCCGCCCGCCGCTCCGGTGGAGCCCGTCGGGTCGGCGGTACCGCCGTCCGGGGTGGAGGACCCGGCGATGAGCACGCTCACCAGCACCCCGGCGGAGACCGCGCCGATGCCGGTGAGCAGGGTCCTGGTGGAGCGCACCGGGTCCGGGAGCGCGATGCCCGTCAGACGGGCGGGAACGGGGATGCGGGACAGCACGCGGTGCCGGCCGCCGCCGGGCGGCCCGTCCCCGCCCCGGCGCCGGCGGCGGGCGGCGCGTCCGCCGCGCGGGCCGGCCGTCGTGCGTCCCGGACGCGAGTCGAGGTAGCGCCGGGCCCCCCACCCGAGCACCGCCTCGGCGATCAGCGGGCCCAGGCCGCCCTCGAAGTGGCTCAGTTGCTCGGCCGCGTTCCGGCAGTGGCGGCACTCCGCCAGATGCTGCCGGACGTCCGGCAGCAGGGCCCCGCCCCGGCGGATCGGGACGTCGAGGAGGCGGTTGTAGAAGCGGCAGTCCTTCGTCGGTGCCAGTTCCTGATGGGCGTGGACACAAGCTTGACGGAATTTGTCCCGTGCCTGTTCGAGTGCGCCCGACGCGACGGCGAGGTCCATGCCGAGCAGACCGGCCGGTACGGAAATCGGCTCGGCCTCGACCTCGACGTGCCAGAGCAAACAGCGCGCGCGTGCGGGCAGCGACCGGAATGCCCGTTGAGCCAGTGAGCGGTTTTCCGGAGTCATGGTGTTCGCCGCGCGCATGCCGCGCCCGCCGGCCGGTTTCTGCAGCTCCGGCATAACTCCGGTTATTCGGTCGTCCGCGGCCCACTCGCGGACCGTGTCCCGTACGGCCACCAGCAGCACGGGCCGGAGCGCGACGGCCGATTCGCCGACGGCGACCCGGTCCAGCGCCCGGTGCAGGGCGGCCGCGGTGACCATGGCGGCCGTCTGCCCCGACGACGCGAGGCAGACGGCCGCGTAGTCGTGCATCGACTGCCAGTGCCGTGCCGTCAGCAGCGCGACGGAGTGGGCGGCCTCGCCCTCCGGACGGTCCCGCAGCCGGGCGGCGAGGAACTCGTCGGATTCTCCCGGATCCCCGCCGGGCGGGGGATACGGAGGTCGAGGGGGGTGGGGGGTGTGCACTGAGATGGTTCCTTCCCACAGCGCATGTGCCATTCGAGGGTTTCCGACGCCGAAAAGGAAGACCGGTTGGTGCATACCTCTTGGGCGGGGCACGGGGGGCGCGAATTCACCGACGGTGAATCGGACCCGGTTCATCGACTCGCGTGCGACCCCGGCCATTACCCCCCGCACGGGTGGCTCACTCTCGCACAACCCGCGCTCGGCCAACAAGGCGCTCGGGCAACATCCGCGCGTTGACAGAAAGTCAGAAAGGAAGGCCGTCCCGCGGCCCTCGCCCCGGTTTTCGGCCCGGGTTTTCACGCCGTTCACATCCGGCCCGGCACAAGGGGTGCCCGAGAGGGCCCCGGCGTCCCGCGGGGCCCGTCCGGCGCGGTTCAGATCTGCCAGGAGCGCAGCCGGTCGGCCGCGCCGTAGACGTCCGCCTCGCCGGAGATCAGGTCGCGCGCCAGATCGACCAGGGCGCCGTAGGGCGGGTCGATGCCGACCCCGCTGACGAACATGTAGGCGACCGCCGTGGCACAGGCGAAGCGGGCGTTGGCCGAGGGCAGCGGCCGGAGCACGGCGAGGGTGTGCAGCAGGGCCGCCGCCCGCCAGGCCGGGTCGGAGTCGACGCCCAGCCGTGGCGGGTCCACGCGATGGCGGGCGACGGCCGCGACGAGGGCGGAGAAGTCGTTGACGGTGGGCTGGTCCGGGAGGACCTCCTCGTGCCGCTGGAGCAGCCAGGGCACGTCGATGTGGAGCACGGGTGCCATCGGTCAGGCGGCCCGCCCCGCGCCCCTGGCGGAGGGTTCGTCGTCCGGGAAGGCGGCGGCGAATTCATCGGCGTGGGAGGCGAAGAACCGGCGGAAGGCCTCCGCGCCCTCCTGCAGGGCGCGGTGGCGGGCTATGTCCGCCGCGGCCGCCTCCCGCACGAGCGCCTTCATGGACGTACCGCGCTCCTTGGCGATCTGCCGCAGGTCCTCGAGCTCGCGGTCGCTGAACTCCACGTTGAGAGCTGGCATGCCCTCACGGTACCGCTCAGGTACTGGATCGTAAATATGCGCAGGTCAGACGGTATGCTCGGGGGTACCGACAGGGGGCCGGCGGCCGAGTGGCCGCCGGCCCCCGCGGGGAGGGGTGTCAGCCCTGGTCGGCCACGAAGGAGGCCATGCGGGTCAGGGCCGCGTTCCAGTTGATGGTGTGTTCGTTGGTGGACCAGGACTGGATGTCGTCGATGAAGCAGAACTGACCGACGCAGCCCTGGAGTTTCGACTGGGCGAAGGGGTCCTGGATGCTGGAGTTGGGTCCGCCGGAGAGCGTGCCGGCGGGCGGGTTCGGCAGGTTCGGGTCGAGCTGGTCGGCGTACCAGCGGCTGTGCTGGTTGTGCGCGTTGGCCTCGCCGTAACCGGTGACGTACGACATGTTGAGGGCGTTGCGGCCCAGGATGTAGTCCATGCTCTGCAGCGCGCCGTCCCGGTACTTGCGCGCGCCGGTGAGGTCGTAGGCGGTGGCGAGGACGACCGCGTTGTTGAGGACCTGGTGGCTGGAGCCCCAGTCGTAGACGTTGCCGGCCGGCGCGTACGGCATGCCGTACGGGTGGGCCTTCAGCGTGGCCAGGTAGCCGTCGGCGCCCTTGACCACGGAGGCGCGCACCTTGTCCCGGCCGGGCAGCCGGTTCGGCACGGTGGCGAGGTCGAGCCGGCCGGCCGCGGCGGTGCGGGACCAGTCGAAGCCGAGCGGGCCGAAGATGTCGGCGGTGTGCACCGGGGAGTTCAGGACGTACTCCTTGAACTGACGTTCCCCCGTGGTGATGTACAGCTCGGCGGCCGCCCAGTAGAACTCGTCGGCCACGGTGTCGTCGTTGTAGGCGCCGCCGCCGATGCCGTCGCTCGGGTCGGCGAGGACGTCCGGGTGGGCGAGGGCCGCCGTCCATGCCTTGCGGGCGGCGGCCAGGGTCTCGGCCGCGAACTCCTTGTCGTGGGAGCGGTACAGCCGCGCCGCCTGGGCGGCCGTGGCCGCGAGGTTGAGGGTGGCGGCGGTGGTCGGCGGGTGCAGTTCCCGCTTCTGCGGGTCGGCGCTGGGCAGCAGCGGCAGTCCGGTCCACTGCTCGTCGTGGATCTTGTGATGGGCCATGCCGGCCAGCGGCTCACCCTCGGGGACCTGCATCTTCAGCAGGAACTCCAGCTCCCAGCGGGCCTCGTCGAGGATGTCCGGGACCTTGTTGCCGCTCTCCGGGATGTCCAGCGTGCCGTCGCCGAGCCTGTCCGCCTCGCCGGTGCGGGCGTGCCGGGCGCGCTCGTAGGTGCTGAGCACCTCCCAGGTGCTGATGCCGCCGTTGACGACGTACTTGCCGTGGTCGCCGGCGTCGTACCAGCCGCCGGTGACGTCGAGGGTGTAGTCGCAGACGCCGGGCCGGCAGGGCACCGCGCCGTCGCCCTGGTTGGGGGCGACGTCCACGTGTCCGGCCGGGCGGCCGTAGCCGGGGCGCAGGTCGTCGCGGATCGCGATGCCGCTGCGCTGGGTGTAGTAGTACTTCGCCGAGTCCAGCCGCAGCCGTTCGTAGGCGCTCGCGTCGATGTCGAAGGGCCGGCTGGTCTCGCCGTCCACGACCAGGGTGTAGCCGGTCCCGCGCCCCCGGTGGCCGCCGAAGTCGACGGAGTGGACGTTCTGCCCGGAGGAGCCGTCGGTGCCGCGCGGCACGGTCCAGCCCCGCCGGACGACCCGGCCGTCGTCGTCCTCCAGCCGCCAGGGCAGCCGCTCGGTCGCGTCGGTGACCAGGGTGGCGTTCTTCGGTCCGGAGGGCAGATAGGCGACCTGGTTGACGCGGATCCGGGGCCCGGTGTCGGGCTCGTACGGCTCGGGGGCGACCCCGCCCAGCAGGGAGACGTCGTCCACGCAGAACCGCCAGGGGTCGGCGCTGCCGCCGAGCTGGAAGCCGACCTGGCCCTGTGCGGTGTCGACGGGCGAGGTGAAGGTGTACGAGTAGGTGTCCCCGGAGACGCTGACCTGCGGGGACACCTCGTAGTAGGTGTCGTACGGCTCCACCTGCAGGCCGACGATCGCCCGCACGACATGACCCGCGGGCGAGCCGGTGGCGCTGAAGGAGAAGCGGTACGACTCGCCCTTCACCAGGGTGATGTCGTTCTGGCCGACGGCCGCGTCCCAGCGGTTGGCGGTGCCGCCGGGGACGTCGGCGCACAGGCGTCCGTCGGACGGGCCCGCGGTGACATCGGCGGAGGCCCACCAGGGGTCGGTGCCGGTGTCGAAGGTCCCGTTGCGGACCTGCTCGACCTCGTCCGCTCCGGCCGGGGCGGCGGGCAGCGCGGTGAGCGCGGTCGCCAGCAGGCCGGTGAGGGACAGCAGAGCGGTTCTGCGTCTGTTCACGTCTGGGCTCCTCTTGGGGAGGTGCGGAGGTTTGGGAGCGCTCCCATTTCCGTGCGCAGAACATGGTTGTGGCAGGTGTGACACTCCGTCAACGGTTGGGACAGGACTGGTGACGCTCCCCCGGAGCGGAGGTTCGCGGTCCGCGGCGGGCCGCGACCCACTAGGCTGGAACTCAGGCGATACACCGGTTCACGGTGAGTGTGCGCGATGGAGTGGCGACAATGAGGCCGGACGACCCGTTCGACGATGCCGTGACGGCCCGGGCCGTCATCGCCGCCGACGGCACGCTCACGCGGTGGAGCGAGGGCGCGTGCCTGCTGCTGGGACACACGGCCGAGGAGGTCGTCGGCCGCCCTGCCGCCGGGCTGCTGGCCGGGGGTTCGGGCCCGCCCCGGCTCCCGGCCGCCCGCTGGAGCGGCACCCTCGCCCTGCGGCACCGCGACGGCTCCACCGTCACGGTGTGGGTGCTCGCCCACCACAGACAGCCGGCGGACGACGGTCCCGGTGACTGGCTCGCCGTCACCCCGCTGGAGGCCACGGACCAGGAACTGCCCGACGATCCGCTGGTCAGGACGGCCGTGTTCCAGTCGCCCTGCGCCTCGATGGTCTTCGACGAAGAGCTGCGCCTGCGCGGGATCAACGACGCCATGGCCCACCTCCTCGGCCTGCCCGCCCCCCACCTGCGGGGACTCAGGCCCACCGACATCGGCGGCCGGCCGCAGCACGGCGAACTCGAGCGGCACCTGCGTCAGGTGCTGCGCACCGGCCGGCCGCACGACATGCAGACGTACATGAAGGCCACCGGTGAGAGCCGCGCGCACGCCTGGCTGGCCCGGCTCGCACCGCTCACCGACCGGTCCGGCCGGGTGCGGGGCGTGTGCGCGACGGCCCACGACCTCACCGAGCAGTACCGGGCGCGGGAGCGGCTGCAACTGGTCAACGAGGCCAGCAGCCGCATCGGCACCACCCTGGACGTCACCCGGACGGCGCAGGAACTGGCCGAGGTGTGCGTGCCCGCGCTCGCCGACTTCGTCAGCGTGGACCTGCTGGACCCCGAGGAACCCGGAGGTGAGCCCACCGGTCCGCTGACCACGCCGGTCTCACTGCGCCGGATCGCCCATCAGTCCCTCACGCCGGGCAGTCCCGAGTCGGTCGCCCGCGTGGGCGAGGTGGTCGTCTACCCGGCCGCCGCGCCGCAGGCGGACTCGCTGATCGCGGGCCACAGCATCGTGGCCTCGGTGCCGTCCGGCGACCTCGACCCGTGGCTCGCGGTGGACGAGACCCGCGCCCGGCAGGTCCGGGAGTTCGGCGTCCACTCCATGCTGTCCGTCCCGCTCCAGGCGCGCGGTACGACGCTCGGTGTGGCCGCCTTCACCCGCTTCACCCGTCCCGAGTCGTTCACCCACGACGACGTGCTGCTGGCCGAGGAGGTCACCGCGCGCGCCGCCGTCTGCATCGACAACGCCCGCCGCTACTCCCGCGAACGCGAGACCACCCTCGCGCTCCAGCGCAGCCTGCTCCCCCGCGCCCTGCCGCGCACGGCCGCCGTGGAGGCGGCCACCCGCTATCTGCCGGCCGCGCGCTCGGGTGTGGGCGGCGACTGGTTCGACGTGATCCCGCTGTCCGGGATGCGGGTGGCCATGGTGGTCGGGGACGTCGTCGGGCACGGCATCCAGGCGTCCGCGACCATGGGCCGGCTGCGCACGGCGGTGCGCACCCTCGCCGACATCGACCTCGCGCCCGACGAACTGCTCACCCATCTCGACGACCTGGTGCTCCACCTCTCGCACGAGTCGGGCGGCGACCCCGGGTCGGGCGAGGTCGGCGCGACCTGCCTGTACGCGGTGTACGACCCGGTGTCACGGCGCTGCACCCTGTCCCGCGCGGGGCATCCCCCGCCGGTCCTGATCCCGCCGGGCGGCCCGGCCCGGCACCTCGAACTGCCCTCCGGGCCGCCGCTGGGCCTGGGCGGGCTGCCCTTCGAGTCGGTCGAGCTGGAGCTGCCCGACGACGCGGTGCTGGCGTTCTACACCGACGGGCTGGTCGAGTCCCGCGGGCGGGACACCGAGGACGGCCACGCCCTGCTCCGTGAGGCGCTGTCCAACGCCGCCGGCCCGCTCGACGAGACCTGCGACCGGGTCCTGCACACCGTGCTCGCGCCGGGCGGCGCCACGGACGACGTGGCCCTGCTGCTGGCCCGTACCCGCGGTCTGCCGTCCGCGCAGGTCGCCACCTGGGACATCCCCGCCGATCCGGCGCTGGTCGCCCCCGTCCGCAAGCAGGTCCTCGACCAACTGGCCACCTGGGCGCTGACCGAGGCGTCGTTCACGGCGGAGCTGGTGGTGAGCGAGCTGGTCACCAACGCCATCCGGTACGGCGCCCCGCCCATCCGGCTGCGGCTGATCCACGACGCCTCGACGCTGATCTGCGAGGTGTCCGACACCAGCCACACGGCGCCGCACCTGCGGCGGGCCAAGACCTGGGACGAGGGCGGCCGGGGCCTGCTGCTGGTCGCCCAGCTCACCCAGCGCTGGGGCAGCAGACACACCGCCGACGGCAAGACCATCTGGTCGGAACTGGCCCTGGCGGACGAGATGTGACACGAGGTGAACCATGGCGAACGGGTCACGGCACGCGACGGCGGTGGTGGCGGGTGCGCTGGCCCTGCTGGGCGCTCTGACCTCCTGCGGCACCGGGAGCGGGACCGCGGGCCCTTCCCCGCGGCCCTCCGCGTCCGCCGGACGGACGGCCGGGGACTCCCCGCACAGCGCCGTCCCGAGCGACGCCGCCGGTTCCACGAACGACCGGTCCCCGGCGTCCCGGTGCCGCACCGCCGAGCTGAGCGCCGCCGTCGGCCGGATGGACCCGGGCGCGGGCCAGCGCAACTTCCCCGTCGTGCTGACGAACGTCTCCTCCCGCACCTGCACCCTGTACGGCTATCCGGGCGCCGCCTTCGTGGACGCGGCCGGCGAGCAGCTGGGCCGGGACCCGGAGCGCACCCCCGGTGACCCGGCGACCGTCACGCTGCGGCCCGGCGCCAGTGCCTGGGCGGGGCTGCGCTACTCGAGCCCCGGCGTCAGCGGCGCCCGTACGGCCACCCCGGCGGCGCTCCTCGTCACCCCGCCGGACGAACGGGAGCCCCTGAAGGTGCCGTGGAAGGCCGGCGCGGTCCCGGTGTCCGGCAACGCGTCCTCGGTGTTCCTCACGGTGCTTCAGCCGGGCACCGGTCCCTAGAGCCCCCTCAGTGCCCGGCCACCGGGTGCGGGACGTAGGGCTGCCGGAGCTCCTCCAGCTCCTTGTCGGTCAGCTCCAGTTCGACGGCGGCCACGGCGTCCTCGATGTGATGGGGCCTGGCCGCGCCGACGATGGGCGCCGTGACCGTGTCCTGGTGGAGCAGCCAGGCGAGGGCGACCCGGGCGCGCGGTACGCCGCGCCGTTCGGCGATGCGGGTGACCGCCTCGACGACCGCACGGTCCCCCTCCTGGTACAGGGTGCCGCCGAACACGTCGGTGGCGCTGCGCCCGGTGGTGGCGTCCCAGTCCCGGGTGAGCCGGCCCCGGGCGAGCGGGCTCCAGGGCAGGACGCCCACGCCCTGGTCGGCGCAGAGCGGCAGCATCTCGCGCTCCTCCTCGCGGTAGAGGAGGTTGTAGTGGTTCTGCATGGACACGAACCGGGTCCAGCCGTGCCGTTCCGCCGTGTACTGCGCCTTGGAGAACTGCCAGGCGTACATCGAACTGGCTCCGATGTAGCGCACCTTGCCCGCCTTGACGACGTCGTGCAGCGCCTCCATCGTCTCCTCGACCGGAGTCCCGGGGTCCCAGCGGTGGATCTGGTAGAGGTCGACGTGGTCGGTGCCGAGGCGGGTGAGGCTGTGGTCCAGCTCGGTCATGATCGCCTTGCGGGACAGGCCGCCGCCGTTGGGGCCGGACCGCATCCGGCCGTGCACCTTCGTGGCGAGCACGATGTCGTCCCGGCGGGCGAAGTCGCGCAGCGCCCGGCCGACGATCTCCTCGCTGGTGCCGTCCGAGTACACGTTCGCGGTGTCGAAGAAGGTGATGCCCGCCTCCAGCGCCTGCCGGATCAGCGGGCGGGACGCCTCCTCGTCGAGGGTCCACTCGTGGTTGCCGCGGTCGGGCGCGCCGTAGGTCATGCACCCCAGACAGATCCGCGACACGTCCAGGCCCGTCGAACCGAGCTTCACGTACTGCATCGTTGCTGCTCCTGTCTGCGGGAACGGTCGTCGCCAGGGGGAGCGTACGTGTTGGTGCGCACTCGAAGCCGGGTGCCGGCCCGTCGGCGTCCGGGGCGGAAAACCGATTGCCCGCCCCGGACGGGAGGCCCCGGGATCCTGCCATGCCTACGAGCGTCCTCCCGCTGCCGCTGTCCGCCACCGCGGTGGGCCGGCAGCAGCAGCCCGGCCCCCGGAGAGGTCCGGCACCGTCGCGCTCATGACGGCCGCGCTGCTCGCGGGGCTGCTCGCCGGCTACGGCATCGCCGTCCCCGTGGGCGCCGTCGGGACCTACCTGGTCTCCCTCACCGCCCGCACCACCCGGCGCACCGGGGTCTGCGCGGCCCTCGGCGTCGCGACGGCCGACGGGCGGTCCGGCCCTCGCGTCGGCGCTGCGGCCGGTCCTGGGGCCGCTGCGGTGGGTCTGTGTGCCGGTGCTGCCGGCGACGGCGGTGTGGGGCGCGGCCGGCGCCGTACGCCGGTACCGCGGCCGTCGGCTCGCCGCCCGCCCGGGGGCCACTCCCCCGGGAGCCGCCCGCGCGTTCCCGTCGCTGCTCGGGATCACCCTGCTCGACCCCACCACCGTGATCTGCTTCGCGGCGCCGGTGCTCGGCTCGTGGAGCGGTGAGGCGGCCGGGCCGGTGGAGCAGGGCGTGTTCGTGGCGGCGGCCTTCGCCGCGTCCGCGAGCGGGCAGGTGCTGCTCGCCGGCGGCGGCGCCCTGCTGGGCCGGGCGCTGACCGGCCACCGGAGCCGGCTGGTGACCGCGCTGGTGGCGAGCGGCGTGATGGCGGCGCTCGCGCCGCGGATGGCGGTGGCGCCCGCCTGACGCCCGGTTCGGATGAATTCGGCGTGCGATGGTGTTGCAGGAGTGATCGACTCGGCCGCAGTACACGAGAACGACGGGATGGATGCCATGCCCCTGCAAGGTGAGTACGAGCCCAGTCCGGCACAGTGGGTGCGCGACCAGGTGGAACTGTACGAGAGTTCCGGCGGCACGGAGGGGACGACCCTGCAGGGCAGGCCCGTCATCGTGCTGACCAGCCGGGGCGCGAAGAGCGGCAGGCTGCGCAAGACCCCGTTGATGCGGGTCGAGCACGAGGGGCGGTACGCGGCGGTCGCCTCGCTGGGCGGCGCGCCCAAGCACCCGGTCTGGTACCACAACGTCAGGGCCGACCCGCACGTCGAACTCCAGGACGGGCCGGCCAAGCAGGACATGACGGCCCGTGAGGTCACCGGGGAGGAGAAGGCCGAGTGGTGGAAGCGCGCCGTCGCGGCCTTTCCCCCGTACGCCGACTACCAGAAGAAGACGGACCGCGAGATCCCGGTCTTCGTGCTGGAGCCGGACGGACAGCGGGACTGAGCCCCGGAGGATTTCCCGTGTTCCGGTGTGCATGAAGCTCCGGGATGCGGGCACGCGTGGTTCAGGCCCCGCCGCGTTCCCCCGTCGCGGCGGGGCTTTCCCATGCCTCCCGCGCCTCCGGGGCCCCCCGTTCGGTGACGTCGAGGAAGATCTGTTCCGCTTCGGGCACCTCACGGGCGATGGACCGCTTGATGCGTACGGCGACCTCCTCCACCCGCTCGCTGTCCATCCCGGGCATCAGGTCGACGCGGGCCGCCACCAGGGCGGTGTCCAGGCCCGTCTTCATCGTGAAGAGCGCCTCCACGCTGTCGATCTCGGGCTGCTCCCCCAACAGCTCCCGGATCCGGTCGCTCGCCTCAGGGTCGGCGGCCTCGCCGATCAGCTGGTCGCGGGCGTCGCGGCCGAGCCGGAAGGCGACGTAGACCAGCAGCACCCCGATGGCGAGCGAGGCGGACGCCTCCCACACCACCTGTCCGGTGATCATGTGCAGCGCCATGCCCACGATGGCCAGGGTGACGCCCACCACCGCGGTGCCGTCCTCGGCGACCACCGTGCGCAGCGCCGGATCACGCAGTCCGCTGCCCAGGCCGCCCTGCCGGCGCACCTGGTACAGGGCGCGCAGCAGGGAGCCGCCCTCGGCGAGCAGGGCGACGCCGAGCACGACCAGTCCGGCGACATAGCCGCTCAGCTCCTCGTCGCCGTCGTTCCTGAGGGCCTCGACGCCCTGGAAGAAGCTGAAGCAGCCGCCCATCACGAAGATCCCGACGGCGGCGAGCAGTGACCAGAAGAACCGCTCCTTGCCGTAGCCGAACGGGTGACGGCGGTCGGCCGGGCGCCGGCTGCGCCGCAGCGCGGCCAGCAGGAACACCTCGTTCAGGCTGTCGGCGACCGAGTGCGCCGCTTCCGACAGCAACGCGGGGGAGGACACGGCCAGTCCGCCGACGGCCTTGGCGACGGCGATCACCAGATTGGCGGCGAGCGCCACCAGCACCGTGATCCGGGTTCTGCGATCCGATCGAGTACTCACCCTCGGCCGATTGCCCCGGTCGGCCCATGCCACACCGTGCCGTCGGCGGAAAACGGGGAACGCGGTCACAGGGACGTACCGACGGCGAGAAGGAGACCATCATGGGTGGCCGCGACGACGGGGGCGGCGGCAACAGCGCGTACGGAAGGAAGGCGTTCAAGCGGTCGAAGGCCCACTTCGCGGACCGGATCACGGCGGACGGGCGGGACGGGTGGCCGGTGGAGGCCGGGCGCTACCGGCTCGTGGTGAGCCGCGCCTGTCCGTGGGCGAGCCGGGCGCTGGTGTCCCGGCGGCTGCTCGGGCTGGAGGACGCGCTCTCCCTGGCCGTCACGGACCCGGTCCAGGACGACCGGAGCTGGCGCTTCACCCTGGATCCGGACGGCCGCGACCCGGTGCTCGGCATCCGGTATCTGAGCGAGGCGTACGACCGGCGGGAGACGGATTACCCGGGCGGGGTGAGCGTGCCTGCGGTCGTGGACGTGCCCAGCGGGAAGCTGGTCACCAACGACTACCAGCGGATCACCCTGGACCTCGCGACGGAGTGGACGGCCCTGCACCGTGAAGGGGCGCCCGACCTGTACCCGCGGGCGCGGCGCGACGAGATCGACGCGGTGACGGAGGATGTCTTCCAGGACGTCAACAACGGCGTGTACCGGGCGGGGTTCGCCACCGGCCAGGAGGAGTACGAGGCCGCGTGCACGGCGGTGTTCCGGCGGCTGGAGCTGCTGGCGCGGCGCCTGGAGCGGCAGCGGTACCTGGTCGGCGACACCATCACCGAAGCGGACATCCGGCTGTTCACCACGCTGGTGCGGTTCGACGCGGTGTACCACGGCCACTTCAAGTGCAACCGGTGGAAGCTGGCGGAGAACCGGGTGCTGTGGGCGTACGTCCGCGATCTGTACCAGACGCCCGGCTTCGGCGACACCGTGGACTTCGACCACATCAAGCGGCACTACTACCAGGTGCACACCGGCATCAACCCGTCCGGCATCGTGCCCCTCGGTCCCGACCTGGCCGGCTGGACGGCGCCCCACCACCGGGAGGAGCTGGGCGGCCGGCCGTTCGGGGACGGCACCGCGCCCGGTCCGGTGCGGGCCGGCGAGGAGGTGCCGGCGCCGGGGCGCCCCTGAACCGCCCGGTCCTCCCCGACGATCCATCAACCGACGAGACGACACAGCCGACCTAGGAGATCCACGTGACGAAGAAGAGCAAGAAGGCGAAGAAGAAGCTGCCCCTGGCGTACAAGCCGATCGGCTTCGCGCTGGGCTGGACCAGCGGCACCGTGGCGGGGATGGCGTTCCAGAAGACCTGGAAGGTGATCCGGCACGAGGACAACGCGCCGGACGCGCTGGACCGGGACCGCCGCTGGGGGGAGATCCTGCTGGCCGCGGCGATCCAGGGCGCCATCTTCGCGGTGGTGCGCAGTGCCGTGGACCGGGCCGGTGCCAAGGCCATCGAACGCTCCACGGGCACCTGGCCGGTCCCGGACAAGGGCGGCCGCGACTGACGCGCCGTACGGCCGGCCCGCCGCCCCCCACGGCGGCGGGTCAGCCCTGCTTGGGCGCCGTCGACGTGCCCCGGCGGACGGTGAAGGAGTGGCCCGCCGGGTCGGCGTAGCCGCGTTCCCCGGTGGGCCCCGAGGCGTCACCCGCCTCCATCGGGCGCCCGCCGAGGCCCACGATCAGGCGTTCCACCGCGTCCAGGTCGTCCACCACGAACTCCAGGTGCGCCTGGAGGGAGTTCTCCGGGCGGGGCCAGCTCGGGGCGGTCGCGTTCACGTCGCGGCGCAGTGCCAGGCGGAAGCCGTCGGCGGCCCGGATCTCCACCCGGTTGACATGGGCGTCGACATCCTCCGCGCCCAGCAACTCCTTGTAGAACTCGGCGAGTTTCTCGGGTTCGGCACAGTCGAGCACCACCACGCCGGCCGTCACCAGGGTCATGTCTCCTCCGCGGGAGTCCGGGGCGCGGGGCGCTCCTGCCCCGCCCTGTACGTGACACCTGTCCCCGCTCACCGGATTCAGTCATGTTCACATGTGGCGCCCACGCCTCAACTGGCGTACGCGGTAACGGAGATCACCAGCGGCCACGACGTGGATCATTTGGGCTCGGGGCGTTCTCGTGAGGGCGCGCCATCTGCGCCGGGCGGAGCGCATGGACGAGGTGGCCCGGGAACCGATCGTGACCCCGCTGCGGCCGGCGGGGAGCGCGCCCCGGATCGCCTGTGCCGCACGCCCAGGGAGCAGGCGGCCGTCGCGGCGGCGCCGAGGACGACCGCGGTGATCCGGCCCGAACCCGTCGACACGACGGCGATCGTCCCGCCGCCGAGGCCGAGCGGCATCAGCCACCAGCCGTGCCGGGCGACAGGGACTCGCGCCGCCGATGGCGGGGCGGCGGGTCCCATCCGCGTCTTTCGAAGCGACATGGGGGGTGTGCGATGGGGGTGCGCGAGGGGACCGTACGCATGAGTACGCACCACGGAGCGACCCGTCACGAAGTGGTCAACTCGCGGCGGCTGTAAGGAGCTTGTCGGGTCGGCAATCCCGTGGATCAAGTCCACCCGCCGCCGGAAGCGAGGATTCCGCCACGCTCCGACGGGACTTTCCCGGACCGACAGGCCGGTTCGAAAGAAGTCGGTCGCAATTCGAAGACATATGTCAATCGAACATGCTCAAATGCACTCGACCGAAGGTAACTTGCAGGGTGTGAACCGGTGTTGGGCCGGTTCACTCCCCCGTTGCACGGAGCGAGCTGGAGGCGATGGCGTCGTGCGGTACGAACCTGCACCGCTGACCCGGCATCTGCGCGTCCGCCACGACCGGGGACACACGGTGCTGGAACTCCGCGGTGAGATCGACATCGCCGCGGCCGCGGAGATCGTCCCGCACCTGGACATGGCGACCGCCGAACCGGACGCCCGGATCGTGATCGACCTGACCCACGTCGAGTTCTTCGACCTCTCCGGGCTGCGCCTGCTGTACCGGGCCCGGCAGCGGATCGCGGACGGACCCGGCCGGCTGCGCCTGGTGTGCGCCCACCCGCTGACCCTGCGCATGCTGCGGATCACCGGCACGTCCCGTCTGCTGCCGCCGTGGCCGACCCTGGACGCGGCCCTGGAACGGCCCGAGGCCCCCTCGGGACCGGCCTGACCACCGGGTCCACGGCCTGACGCCCGCTGTGCGCCCCCGCGTGCCCCCGGTACGGTCGTCCGTTCCCCAACTTCCCTGTCTGTACCGGGAACTGAGGGGCATTCGGTCAGGGAGGAAGGAGGGCCGTCGCCATGACGACTCCGACGACTCCCGTCAAGGGACGGATCGCGCGCGTACCCGGATGGGTGAAGGCGCTCGGCGCGGTGGTGCTGCTGCTCGTCGTGCTGTTCGCCGGGATCCGGCTGAGCCTGCTGCCGGGCCTGAAGGACCTGTTCGGCACGGAGACCGAGGACCGCTCCGGGCCCGCGCTCCTGGAGTCCATCCAGGACATCAGCCGCTACGACGCCGCCTCGGGCAACTTCCAGGTGGTGGTGGACCTGGAGAAGGACGCGAAGTTCCTGCCGGACGCCGTCCGCGGCAGCCGCACGCTGTACGTGGGCGCGGGCACCGTCGACGCCTATGTCGACCTCGGGAAGCTGGACAAGGACGACGTACGGGTCGACGACGACCGTACGTCCGCCACCCTGCGGCTGCCCCACGCCCGCCTGGGCAGGCCGGCCCTGGACCCCGAGCGCTCCTACGCCGTGTCCAAGCAGCGCGGGCTGTTCGACCGGCTCGGCGACCTCTTCTCGGACAACCCCAACAGCGAGCAGGCCGTCCAGAAGCTCGCCGTGCGGCACATCGGCGACGCGGCGAAGGAGAGCGGACTCACCACCCGGGCCGAGACCAACACCACGGAGATGCTCGAAGGACTGCTGCGCTCCCTGGGGTTCGAGGAGGTGCGGGTCAGCTACGGCGAGTGACCCGTACGGCCGGGGGTAACCGGCTTACCACGTAAGGAAGTTGACGACTGGAGGACAGAATGGCCCGCGCCGTCCCGCATCCGCGCTCACTGTTCCACCGGCGTCCGCGACCGTCCGGGCGCGGCAGCGCGGAGGACGGCCCGGGGCGTCCGCTCCCGTTGCTTCCGCGGTTGCTGGCGATGCTGTGCGCCTTCGTGGTCATGGTCGTCTTCGCCGTGGTCCTGGCCCGGCTCACCCTGCACCCCTCCCCGGCCTCGGAGGCGCTGACCCACACCAATCTGCATCCGGGCCGCTCGCTGAGGGCCTATCTGGACCAGCCCGCGCTGCGTGACGCCGTGCGCCAGATCGGCGGCAACATCCTGCTCGGCGTGCCCTTCGGTGTCCTCGCGCCGGTCGTCGCACCGCGCACGCGCGGCTTTCTGCGGGTGCTGGTGCTGACGGCCGTCGTGATGCTGCTGGTGGAGTTCGCGCAGGGGGCCCTGGTGACCGGACGCGCCTTCGACATCGACGACGTCATCCTGAACACCGGCGGAGCGCTGCTCGGTTACCTGCTGGTGGGCCGCCGCCTGAGCCGGGCCGTACACGCACGCCGCCCGAAGGCCTGACCCCCAGGGCCGCTGCTTCTGCCCCTGATGGGGGTCATGGGGCTCCGCGCAGAGTCCAGGTGAACTTGTCGCCGCCCACCCAGCGGACCACGTCCGGGTCGTCCAGGTCGTGGACCGTGATCCCGAACGCGGCGGCGGCGTGCAGCACGTCGGTGACGGTCCTCGCCTCGCCGACCACCTGTCCGTCGATCTCCACGATCCGGAACGGCGGAGTCCCGGGCTGTACCCCGAGCACCATGATCCGCGGGTGCGACATGTACGGGCTCGCGCTTTCGGTCATGCATCGAGGGTAGAGCGCGAACGGCGCGAACGCGGTGTGCGGGCGCGGTGTGCGGGCGCGGTGTGCGGGCGCGGTGTGCGGGCGCGGTGTGCGGGCGCGGTGTGCGGGCGCGGTGTGCGGGCGCGCCTCCCGTCAGGGCCGCCGCCAGTCGTCGCTCGTCAGGTGCGACCCGGCCTGCGGTCCCATCCGGAGCATTCCGCCGTCCACGCTCCAGGAGGCACCGGTGACGTACGAGGCGTCGGGCCCGGCGAGGAAGGCGATGACCGCGGCGACCTCACGGGCGTCACCGGGCCGTCCCAGGGGGACGCCGGGGCGGCTCTCGGTGTGCGGGTCGGTGTCCTCCTGGCCGGTCATGGGCGTGGCGATCTCCCCGGGGGCGACCGCGTTGACGGTGATGCCGTGCTCGGCGAGTTCCAGCGCCATCACCTGGGTGAGCAGTCCGAGGCCGCCCTTGGCGGCGCAGTACGGCGCGGCGCCCACGCGGGGCTGGTGCTCGTGCACGGACGTCACGTTGACGATGCGGCCCCCGTCGCCCTGCCTGATCATGTGCCGCGCCGCCTTCTGCCCGCACAGGAACGGGCCGATCAGATCGACGTCGAGGACCTCGCGCACCTTCGACAGCTCCAGGTCGAGGAAGGGCGTCATGGTGCCCGTACCGGCGTTGTTGACCAGCACGTCGACGCGGCCCAGGCGGTCGCACAGCTCGTCGACGGTGTCCGCGGCGGCGGGCAGCCGGGTGAGGTCCAGGGGCGCCACCTCGGCCCGCCGTCCGTGCGCCCGCACCTCCCGCGCCGTCTCCTCGGCGCCCTCGCGGTCGCTGTGCCAGGTGATGCCCACGTCCATGCCCGCGGCGGCCAGGCGTACGGCGGTGGCCCGGCCGATGCCGGAGTCCGCGCCGGTGATCACGGCGGCCCTGCCGCTCGGGGTGGCGGGAACGGACATACGGGCCTCCTGACCGACGACGGCGGGTACGGGACACCGCAGTACCCCGCACGTACGGGGCCAACCCCCGCGCCCGCGCCTTCCGCACCGCGGCACGCGCGCTGTCGGAGCCGGGGAGCGGGGCGGTCCGGGGCCGGTGGGCCGCGCGGCGGCACGGCTCGGGCACGAGCGGCCGTGCTGACGGACCACTCGCCACGGCCGGCCGTGACACGCGGGCTGTCCGGTGACGGGGCTCGACGAGACGCGGGTGCCGTTCCGGCAGCCGACCGGGTGGTGGGGCCCGGTCACCGACGCGCACGCGCCGACCGGGCCCCGGCAGGCCTCGGGGCTCCCGCGCGCGGGAGCACGGGGCGCCGCCGGACCGGGTGGTCGCCCCTGGTCCGTGGACGGGCCGCCGGCATGGGCCCGGGAACGGAAGGCGCCTTCCGGAGTGGCGGGCGGCTGAGGTGGTACCCGTACCGCTCCCCTCGAGGAAGGACCGCGTATGGAACGGGCTGCCGTGTTCGACGTCGACGGCACTCTGGTCGACACCAACCATCTGCATGTGACGGCCTGGTGGGAGGCCTTCCGGCAGGCGGGGCACCGGGTGCCGATGCACGCCGTCCACCGGGCCGTGGGGCTGCCCTCCTCCGACCTGGTCGCCCATCTGCTGGGCGAGGACCGGGACACCGGCCGCGACGACGAGCTGAGCGCGGCGCACAAGGCGCTGTACGGACAGTACTTCGACCGGCTGCCCGCGCTGCCGGACGCCGGACGGCTGCTGAAGCGGCTGCACCGGGACGGCTGGACGGTGGTGCTCGCCACCTCGGCGGGCGGTGCCGAGCTGAGCGCGCTGCGCCGGGCGATCGACGCGGACGAGGCGATCGGCGCGACGGCGAGCGCCGACGACGTGTCGGAGGGCAAGCCCGCGCCGGAGCCCGTCGAGCACGCCCTGGAGCTGGCCGGGGTGCCCGCGGAGCGGGCGGTGTTCGTCGGTGACACGGTGTGGGACATGCGGGCGGGCAGCCGTGCCGGGGTGCGCTGCGTGGGCGTGCTGTGCGGCGGCATTCCCCGCGCCGACCTGGAGGAGGCCGGCGCGGACGCGGTCTACGCCGACCCGGCGCATCTCCTGGCGTCCCTGTCGGACAGCCCCCTGGCATGACGCAGGGCATGTCACGGGTGCGGGAAAAGGCCGGGTGGGGTGACGCCGTGAGGCGGACGGCTCCGGTGGCGCGGGTGCGGGACGCCGTGCGGTGGGACGCGCGGTCCGTCGGCCGCGCGGCACGGGCCGCGTGGCGGGGACCGGGGCGGGAGCGGGATCTGCTCGTCCAGTCGCTGAAGGCCGCCGCGGCGGCGCTGCTGGCCTGGCTGCTGGCGCGGGTGTGGCTCGACGACCCGATGGCCCTGATGGCGCCCTGGGTGGCGCTGGTCCTGGTGCAGGCCACCGTCTACAGCTCGCTGATGCAGGCGGCACGGCAGTTCACGGCGATCTGCGTGGGAGCCCTCGTGGCGTCGGGGGCGCAGGCGGTCACCGACGACACCACGGGCGCCCTGGCACTGTCCGTGCCGGTGCTGGTGCTGCTGTCGAACTGGCCGCGCTTCGGCGACCAGGGCATCTACGCCGCCACCACGGCCGTCTTCACGATCGCCACGGGAACGGTGAGCGCGGTCGCCGTCGGACACCGGCTGGGGCAGGCGGCGCTCGGCGCGGTCATCGGTGTCGCCGTCAACGCGCTGGTCCTGCCGCCGATCCACCTGCGGGACGTACGGGAGAACCTGGCGGCGCTCGCCCGCGAGGCGGGCGACGTGCTGCACGCCGTCGCCGCGGATCTGCGCGGGGGCGAGTGGGACGCGCAGACCGCCACGGGCCGGCTCGGCGCCGCGGCGCGGCTGCAGAGCCGTCTGGAGGCGCTGCGCTCGGCCCGCGGCTGGGGCAGGGAGAGCCTGCGGCTGACCTCGGGCGCCCTGCGCGCCCTGCACCGGGCGCCGACGGAGGCGCTGCCGCCGGAGCACGAGGACGAGCGGTTCAGCCGCGTCACCGGACATGTCACGGCGCTGGCCCGCACGCTCGCGGTGGCCGCCGACGAGGACCGTACGCCCGCCGCGCCGGACGCCGCGGTGCTGGGCTGCTACGCGGAACTGCTGGAGCTGCTCGGCGACGCCTGCCGTGCGGAGGCCGACCGGCTCCTGGAGGGCGGCACGCGCGTGGACGCCCTCCTGGACGAGCGGACCGAGGCCGTGATGCGGGACCTGCACGAGAAGCTCCAGGACAGCCTGCGCGCCCACGCCGGTGAGGGCGCCGCGCGGACGGCCGTCCTGGGCACGCTGGTGCTCCAGGCCGAGAACCTCTGGGCCGACCTCGACAGCGGTGCGCGGGACCGGTGACACACGTCACGCCCACAAGCGGCCGGACGCGGAACACCGAGGGGTGGTTCCCCGTTGAACAGACCGTGGGTGCGGACGGGACAGTGTCCCCGGGCCTCACCATTCGCCCACAGGGACGATCGTCCGGCTGAAGCCCTGTGGAGCCTTTCGCCGAGAGGCGACCGCCGTGCGTGCCCACCACCGAGCCGCCCCGGCCGTGATTCCCCCGTCGCGGCCGGGGCTTCCTCTTGTCCCGCTCCGGGCGGCATCCTCACCCCGCTCCAGCGGCATCTGCCCCGGCAGGAGATGGTGGACCGGGGGTGGATCGACGAGCGGGGGAACCCGCTGAACCCCGAGGGTTTCGAGACCCCGCAGCAGGGCGCGGCGACCCAGGTCCGGGCCGCCGCCTCGGCGCGGCTGGACGGCATGGGCGGGCTCTGCCTGGAGGGCTGCGACGTCGCCGGGCCGGCCTCGGACGACGACGGTCGCACCGGGGTCGAGGACTGGGCGGTCGACCCGGAGCAGGCGGCCCGCCTGTGGGAATTCTCGGGCCGTCCGACGGGCGTGAACGCCTTCGCGTGAGGGGTACTCGGCCGGTTCCGCGGAGCAGCGGCCGAGAGGAGCGGAAGGTGAGCAGCACAGCGGGCAGGAGGGTCGTCGTCACGGGCGCCACCGGCAACGTCGGGACCAGCGTGGTGCGGGTCCTCTCACAGGAACCCGAGGTCGGCTCCGTACGGGGCCTGGCACGGCGGATCCCCGACCTGTCGCTCCCGAAGACCGAGTGGTCGGCGGTGGACCTGGCCTCGGACCGGTCCGATCTCGTCGGGGAGTTCACCGGCGCGGACGCGGTGGTCCATCTGGCGTGGGCGTTCCAGCCGACGCACGACCCGGCGGCCACCTGGCGCACCAATGTGCTGGGCAGCATGCGGGTGTTCGACGCGGTGGCCCGGGCGGGGGTGCCGGCGCTGGTGCACGCCTCGTCGGTCGGGGCGTACTCCCCGGGCCCGAAGGACCACGCGGTGGACGAGTCGTGGCCGACGCACGGCTGGCCGGACGCCGCGTACTGCCGGGAGAAGGCGTACCTGGAGCGGGCCCTGGACACGTTCGAGCGTGATCATCCGGAAACGCGGGTGGTACGGATGCGGCCCGCGTTCCTCTTCAAACGGGAGTCGGGGAGCGAGCAGCGCCGTATCTTCGGCGGCCGTTTCCTGCCGGGTCAGCTGGCGCGGCCCGATCTGCTGCCCGTCCTCCCGGACGTTCCGGGGCTGCGGGTGCAGGCGCTGCACACCGACGACGCGGCCCACGCCTACCGACTGGCCGTGCTGTCCGCCGAGGCGCGGGGCGCCTTCAACCTCGCCGCGGAGCCGGCGGTCGACGCGGAGCTGCTCGGGGAGATGCTCGGCACGCGCCGGGTACGGCTGCCGCGTACCGCCGCGCGCTCGGCGGTCGCCGCCGCGTGGGGGCTGCGGCTGCTGCCGGCGTCGCCGCATCTGTTCGACGCCGTGCTGAGGCTGCCGCTGATGGACTGCACGCGTGCGCGCGTGGAGCTCGGCTGGCGGCCGGAGCACACGGCGACGCAGGTGGTGGAGGAGTTCCTGCTGGGCATGGAGCAGGGCGCCGGGGAGGACACGGAACCGATGCGGGGCCGCAAGGTCGGCTGAGCACCGGGTTTCACCGGTCCGCGCGGAGGTACCCGCGAGGGTCGCGTACGAACGAAGGGAGAGCGCCGTGACCGACCACCGCCTCGAAGGGCCCGGCGAGAACGGAGCCGGTGTCCCCCGCGACCTGCCCGACCAGCAGGCCGGCCCCGGTGAGGACCCCTGGGAGGTCGCGCCCGCCGCGGCGGAGCGGGAGAGCGGGAAGAAGGCCGACGGGTCGGAGGAGCCCGAGTCCGGCGAGGCCGGGTCCGACGTGCCGGACACGGACGAGGCCGGCACCGGCCGGCAGGGTGCCCCGCACTCGGCGTCCCCCAACCCGGAACAGCCCGTGCCGGACGAGCCCTCCGCGTGACCGGCCCGCGCGGGGCGGGGCGGCGGCGTCCACGTCACACACGGCCGCCCCGCCACGCAGGGCCCCGCGCCTCCCTGGGGGTGTCGTCCGGATCGTGCCGGGGCCACGCCCTGGCACGCACTCCCCCCGGAGGGAGGACCCCGGCGGCGTTGTCGCCGGTCCTCGGCTCCCCCACGCTCGGCTTCGCTCGAGCGGGAGGGCCCCTGCGCGGGAGGGACCCCCGTCGCCCCCGCTCGGCCCGGCTGCGAGGCGCCGTCGCCTGAAGCCGGCCCGACCCGAACGACACCCCCTAACGCGGGGTGCGTTCCTGGAGGGCCGTGTGCCAGGCGGGTGGCGGGGACTGCGGGTCCGGGTCGGGGCGGCGGCCGCCGCGGGCGAAGAAGTCGGCGAGCGGCAGGATCGCGGCGCCGACGGTGACCGCGTCGGGGCCGAGCCGGCCCAGTTCGATCGTCACCTTCTCGGCCGGGTGGCGCAGCGCGTACGACAGGGCGTGCCGGTGCACGGCCGGCAGGAAGCGGGAGCCGAGCCGGAGGCCGGCCCAGCCGCCCATGAGGATGCGCTCGGGCTGGAAGAGGTTGATCAGGTCGGACAGGCCCGCGCCCAGGTACTCGGCGGTCTCCTCCAGCACGGCGAGCGCGACGGGGTCGGGGGCGCTGTCGTCGGCCGGGTAGGCGGCGGCGAGCATCGTCGTCAGTGCCGTCTCCTCGTCCGTGCCCCCGGGCACCCGGCCGCCCTCCTCGCGCCACCGGGCGAGCAGTGACTCGGCGCCCGCGTACGCCTCCAGGCAGCCGAGCGCGCCGCAACGGCAGCGGCGTCCCCTGACCCGTACGGTCAGGTGCCCCCATTCGACCGCCCGGCCGTGCTCCACCTCGGGCGTGACCAGGCAGGCGCCGACGCCGGAGCCGAAGAGGACGACGAGGGCGTTGCCGGCGCCGCGTCCGGCGCCGAACCACATCTCGGCCTGGCCGAGGGTCTTGGCGCCGTTGTCGATGAAGTACGGCACCGTGTCGGGCAGCGGGGACCCGGCGCGCAGCAGGGACTCCAGGGGGACGGCGTCCCAGCCGATGGTCTGACCGTGCACGACGGCGCCCCGGTCGGGGGTGTGCTCGACGATGCCGGGGACGCCGATGCCGACGCCGAGCAGCCGCTCGGGGGCGAGGCCGGCGCCGGAGAGCACCTCGGCGATGCCGGAGCGGATGTGGTCGACGATGACCTCGACCTCGTAGCCCTGCTGCTCCAGCGGGCGCTGCGCGCGGGCGAGCTCGGCGAGGGTCAGGTCGAACAGTTCGACGCGGACCCGGGTCTCGCCCACGTCGACGCCGATCATGTGGCCGCTGGCCGGTGCCACCCGCAGCAGGGTGCGCGGCCGGCCGCCGTCGGAGTCGACGCTGCCGGCCTCCTCCACGAGGCCGTCGGCGACCAGGTCCGCGACGACGTTGCTCACCGATCCGGAGCTGAGCCCGGTCGCGGGGCCGAGCTCGAAGCGGCTCAGCGGGCCGTCGAAGTACAGCCGTTGCAGCACGGCCGTGCGGTTGCCCCGCCTGAGGTCGCGCACCGTGCGCCCGTTCCGCCCCGCCATGTGGCTCCTTCCGAAACCCTGCCCGACCTGCAACATACCGCCGGGAACCAGCCGGGCGCGACTTCCTAGCACCCTTATTTCATGATGTGAACTAACAGGGTTCGCCGATTTCGTCCACAGCGGCCTCCAGTTCCGGGGCGACGGTGGCCCGAAGCCGTCGCCCGTGCTCGTCCCCGCTCGCCCGCGGAACCGTCTCGGTGAGCATGATCAGGTAGAGGCAGGCGCGGTGGAGGGCGAGCCGGACACGGGCCGCCGGGCCGGAGACGGCCCGGCCCGCGGCCTCCCCGCATCCGGCGAGAAACGCCTCGTCCGTCCTGATGTCGCCGAGCAGCGCCAGGGAGCCGAAGCCGGCGAGCGGGTCGCCCCGGAACACGCGCTCCCCGTCGACGATCCCGCCGATCCGGGCCTCCCCCGCCGCCGGGCGCTCCACCAGGATGTTGCCCGGCCACAGGTCGAAGTGGACGAGAACCGGCACGGTGACCTCGTCGAGCGCCCCGGCGGCGGTACGGATCACGGCGGCCGCCTCGTCGACGGGGCGGGGCAGCCGGGCACCGTGGTCCCGGGCGTCGGCGAGGACGGCGTCGGTCGTCGCGGTGAACGCGGTCCGCCAGTCGGGGGCGAGCGGGCCGAGGGCGCCGGACGGGTAGCCGACCCCCGGTCCGGTCACCCGGTGCAGCCGGGCCACCTGACGGCCGAGCTCCGTGCGCGGCGCCGTCCGCTCCCCGCCGGCCGGCTCCGCCCGCGTCCAGGGCTCGCCCGGACAGGCGGTCATCAGCAGGTACGGTACGGAGGTGCCGCCGCCGACGGACACGGCGTGCGGGGCGGACACGCCGGCCTCGGCGGCTCCGGCACAGAAGTCCGCCTCGGAGACGAGCAGGCGCCGCTCGTGCCGGAGGCCGGGGACGGCGGGCGGGGGCGGGACCTTGAGCACCTAGCGGCTGCCGTCGGCGAGGAGGAGTTCCTCGACGGTGTGGTGGGCGCCCCCGCTCAGCGGGCGCACCCCGGTGAGCGTGTCGGGCGGCAGTCCCGCCTCCGCGAGCACCCGGCGGGCCCGCTCCCAGGAGTCCCCCATCGTCCGCACCCCTCCCCTTCGGCGACCGCGGTACAGCGTACGGAACGCACGGGGGGCGGTCCCCGGTGAAAATCGCTGGCTCCCCCCGACGCCGGATATCTACCCTGTCCCAGAAACCTAGACCCCCTAGGTTTCGAAAGAGCACGCAGAGAACACGCCAGGAGACGACCCCCCATGAGAGCACTCACCGAGCAGGACATCCGCGGTTCGTTCATCAACTGCTCGAAGGGTGAGGCCAAGCGGCTGGCCGTACCGCGCGACCTGGGCGAACGCCCCTGGGACGACCTCGACTTCCTGGGCTGGCGCGATCCGGGCGCGCCCGACCGCAGCTATCTCGTCACCGAGCGGGAGGACCGCCTGGTCGGGGTGGCCATGCGCTTCCAGCCGGCCCGGCGCGGCTTCCTGCACCGCAGCATGTGCTCCCTGTGCCTGACGACCCATCCGCGCGGCGGTGTCGCCCTGATGACCGCGCGCAAGGCGGGCCCGGCCGGCCGTGAGGGCAACTCGGTCGGCGCCTACATGTGCACCGACCTCGCCTGCTCCCTCTATCTGCGCGGCAGGAAGGTCCCGGAGACCGGCGCCCGCTTCGAGGAGAGCCTCACCCTGGAGGAGCAGATCGCCCGCACCAGGGGCAACCTGTTCGCCTTCCTCGACAAGCTGTAGGAGCGGCCCGTCTGTCCTCCGGGGGGCTGCCGTCGCAGGTGAACACGTTCGATGCGTCCGGGGAAGGGGAACCGTCCGAGGATGCAAGTGGTACGTGAGATGACCGCGCCGGCCGTCGAGTTCGTCAAGCGGCGCCGGGACCCGGTGACCGTGCAGATGGTGCGGTCGACGGCCGCGGCGACCGTCGCCTACGTCATCGCCCTGCGGCTGAGTCCCGAGGCCGCCCCGCTCACCGCGCCCCTGACCGCGCTGCTCGTCGTCCAGGTCACCCTGTACTCCACCCTCACCACCGGGGTACGCCGGGTGAACTCCGTGGTGGCCGGGGTCGTGGTGGCCATCCTCTTCAGTCTGCTGGTGGGTCTGACCTGGTGGAGCCTGGGCCTGCTCATCCTGGCGTCGCTGCTCGTCGGCCATCTGGTGCGGGTGGACGAGTTCGTGCCCGAGGTGGCGATCAGCGCGATGCTGGTGCTCGGGGTGACCACGCACGGGGACACCGCCTGGGCCCGGATCGTGGAGACGCTGATCGGAGCGATCGTCGGGATGGGGTTCAACCTCCTGCTCGCCCCGCCCGTGTGGGTGGAGGAGGCCGGCGAGTCGATCGAGGAGCTGGCGCGCCGGGTGCGGCAGCTGATGCTGCGGATCGGCGAGGAGGCGGCGGGCAGCCCGCTCTCGGCGAGCGCGGCGGCCCGGCTGCACGAGGCCCGTCGCCTGGACCACGACATCACCCAGGTGGACGCGGACCTCAGACAGGCGGAGGACAGCCTGCGGCTCAATCCGCGGGTGCGTGAGGGCCTGCTGCACCGGGTGGTGCTGCGTACCGGCCTCGACACGCTGGAGATCTGCACGGTGGTGCTGCGGGTGCTGGCCCGCACGCTGACCGACCTGACCAAGGAGCGCGAACCGGAGCGGCTGTTCGAGCCGGAGACGGGTGCCGTCTTCGAGGAGCTGCTGTCCGAGATCGCGGACGCCGTGGTCAGCTTCTCGGTGCTGGTGACCACGAGCGTGAGCGCGAACGCCGAGTCGGCGGAGGAGCGGCTCGCCTCCGAGCTGCGGCAGGCGGCCGCCACCCGCGACAGGCTGGCCCGGCTGCTCTTCGAGGAGGCCCGGCGCGACGCCCGCCAGTGGCAGCTGCTGGGCGCCGTGCTGACCGAGGTCAACCGCATCCTCGACGAGATGGACACCGAGCACCGCACGCGCCGGCTGTTCGAGGAGCTGGACCGGCACTCGCGGGAGCAGCGCGAGCGGCTGCCGCGGCTCACCCGGATGCGGGAGCGGCTGCGCCGCAGGCGCGAGGGCGCCTCCCGCCGTTCCCGGTGACGCACTCGGCCGGAGGCACCCGTGTGGCCGAGTCCTCCGCGTTATCCGTCGCCGTCCGTGCGCTGCCGCTGCAGCGCGCGGGGGCAGGAGGCGGCGCCCGCCTGGGCGAGCAGCACGTGCACGCGCTCGGTGAGCTGCGCGACGTCGTCGGCGGGCGCGTGGAACGGCAGGCGTACGTCACCGTCCGCGCGGAGGCGTTCGATGCGCAGGGTCAGTCCGTGCCGGTCGACGGCGAGCGGCTGGACGCGGACCGCGCCGTGCAGGCTGCCGTGGTCGACCAGCCGGGTCAGCCGTTCGACCGCGTCGGCGTGGCAGTCGGCGAGGTGGGTCAGCAGCCGGGCCTCGGCGGTGGCGAGCGGGTCGGGCCCGGCGGCGGCGAACTCGTCGGCGTCGACCACCAGGGCACCGGACGGCTGCCGCAGCACCACGCGCGTGGACTGGAAGACGAGGTGCCCGTCCCGCGCGGCGAACCAGCCGGCCAGCCACAGCCGGGCGCGGATCCGGTTGCGCACGGGGACGGGTGCCACGTCGGCGAACTCCAGCACGGCGGACGGCTCGCCGCGGGGCGCGCAGATCGCGGCGGCGAGCAGGGCGCTGTCCTCGGGCACGTGCAGCAGCACCCGTCCGTCGTCGGTCACGCCGTGCGCGCCGACGAGCTCCTCCCGGGTGCCCTCCGCGGTCACCGCGCAGGACCATGCGGCGGCGAGCACCGAGCGGGCCCGTTCCGCCGCGCCGGGCGCGGCCGTCCAGCCGTGTGTGTCGTCAGCCATCCCCGAACCTCCTCTTAGGTAAGCCTTGCCTAACCTACCGAAGATCGGGGTGCGCGCCAACCGGGTGGGGTGATCTCCACGAGACCTTTCAGGGCGCGAGGACGCCCAGCAGGGCGCGTGCGCACAGGTCGCGCACCTGCTCGCGGTCCTGTTCCGGGCCGCGCAGCCACTCCAGGCAGACCGCCGTGGTGAAGGCCAGCCAGCCGCGCACGGCGAGCCGGGCGCCCGGCCGCGCCTCGAAGACGGGGCCGAACTCGGGATCCGCGGCGAGCGCCGCCAGGATCTGCCGCTCCTGCGCGGCCAGCGCCCGCCGGTAGACCCGGCGCACCGCCTGGTCCCCCGCCGCGTCGGCACGGTGGAAGGCGCGGTAGCCGTGCGCGTGGGCCTCGACGTACTCCAGGTACGCGTCGAGGCCCGCCGTGAGCTGCTCGCGCACCGGGACGCCGGGGACCGCCGCCGTCATCCGCAGCATCCGCTCGCTCTCCCGCTCCACCACCGCCGCGAAGAAGTCCCGCTTGGTCGGGAAGTAGTGGTAGAGCAGCCCCCGTGAGACCCCGGCGATCTCGGCGACCTGCTCGATCCACACGTCGTCGTAGGGGCTCTCCGAGAACAGCCGCGCACCGACCGACAGAAGCTGCTCCCGGCGCTCCGCGGTGCTGAGCCGGCGGCGCGTGCGCCCGCCCTGGTTCACGGCCATCCCCGCACTTTACTTGACGCCCGTTCAGCGGCCGGACCAGACTGAACCCGCCTTATTGAACTCGCGTACAACACGTCAGCGCGTCGCACTCGCGCGCCGGGTCGAAGGAGATCGCGTCATGGCGGAGACGACGACACGGGCCGTACCGCCGAAGGGGTTCCGCAGCGCGGAGCACGGCTGGCCGGAGCTGCACCGCATCCCCCACCCGCCGTACCGTCTGCCGCTGCTCGGCGACGTCCTCGGGGCGAGCAGGCGCACGCCCCTGCAGGACTCACTGAAGTACGCCCGCCGGCTGGGGCCGGTCTTCCGGCGGAGCGCCTTCGGCAAGGAGTTCGTGTTCACCTGGGGTGCCGGGCCGGTGGCCGATCTGGCCGACGAGTCGCGGTTCGCCAAGCACGTCGGGCTGGGCGTCGCCAATCTGCGGCCGGTCGCGGGCGACGGGCTGTTCACCGCGTACAACCACGAGCCCAACTGGCAGCTCGCGCACGACGTGCTGGCCCCCGGGTTCAGCCGGGAGGCCATGGCCGGTTACCACCCGATGATGCTGGCCGTGGCGGAGCGGCTGACGGAGCACTGGGACCGTGCGGCGGCCGGGGGACGGTCGGTGGACGTGCCCGGGGACATGACCAGGCTGACGCTGGAGACGATCGCGCGCACCGGGTTCGGGCACGACTTCGGCTCCTTCGAGCGGTCCCGTCCGCACCCGTTCGTCACGGCGATGGTCGGGACGCTCAGTCACGCCCAGCGGCTGAACAGCGTTCCCGCGCCGCTGAGCCCGCTGCTGCTGCGCCGGGCGGGGCGGCGGAACGCGGCCGGCATCGCGTGTCTCGACCGCATCGTCGACGAGGTGGTCCGGGTCCGGCGGGCGGAGGGTGGCGGGAGCGGTGATCTGCTGGACCGGATGCTGGAGACCGCGCATCCGGAGACCGGGGAGCGGTTGTCGGCGGAGAACGTCCGCCGACAGGTGATCACGTTCCTGGTCGCCGGTCATGAGACCACCTCGGGCGCGCTCTCCTTCGCGCTGCACTATCTTTCCCGGCATCCCGATGTCGCGGCCCGTGCCCGTGCGGAGGTGGACCGCGTCTGGGGCGACACGGTGGCGCCCGGGTACGAGCAGGTGGCCAGGTTGCGTTACGTGCGCAGGGTGCTGGACGAGTCGCTGCGGTTGTGGCCGACCGCGCCGGCCTTCGCCCGGGAGGCCACGCGGGACACGGTGCTGGGTGGGGAGCATCCGATGCGGCGGGGGGCGTGGACGCTGGTGCTGACGCTGATGCTGCACCGGGATCCCGAGGTGTGGGGGGCGGATGCGGAGCGGTTCGATCCGGAGCGGTTCGACGCGGGGGCGGTGCGGGCTCGTCCGGCGCATGTGTTCAAGCCGTTCGGGACGGGGGCCCGGGCGTGCATCGGGCGGCAGTTCGCGCTGCACGAGGCGACTCTCGTACTCGCCCTGCTCCTACGCCGTTACGAGCTGCGCCCCGACCCGTCCTACCGCTTGCGGGTGACCGAGCGGCTCACGCTGATGCCGGAGGGGCTGCGGCTGCATCCGGAACGGCGGGGGTGAGTACGGGGTTCCAGAGCTCGCGTGCGTTGGGGCGGGGCGGGGGTGGGGTTGCGCAGCCCGGCGCCTACGGGGTGCCTCCCCCACTCTCGGCTCCACTCGAGCGGGAGGTACCCCCACCGCCCACCCGTGCCGCCCTGGGGGCACCTCCCAGGCCCTTGAGGCACTGGGGGAGACACGACTGCCCGCGGGAACGGGCGGCATGCGGCTGCCCGTGGGGAGCCGCGGCAGGTTCCCGCGGGAGCGGCGGGGGCCACGGGAACGGTGGCAGGTCCCCGCGGGAGCGGCGGGGTGTCCGCGGGAGTGGTCAGTTCTTCGGTGGCTCCAGGCGGGTGAGGCGGGCGGGGTCGGCCAGGATGTACATGGCGGTGATGTGGTTGTCGGTGATGGTGACGGACATGATGGACCGGATGCGGCCGTCGACCACGCTGAGCAGGCCCAGGGAGTCGTTGACCAGGGCCATCCGGCCGTCCGCGGTGTGGCGGGCGAACATGATCGCCGACTCGGCGACCGTCTTCGCGCCCCGGAGGACCTTGGATCCGGCCACGCCCCGGACCAGAGCGCCCGCGTCCGCCCGCAGCACCACGTCCGGGTGGAGGACGGCGACCAGCGCCTCGAAGTCACCGCCGCGCGCGGCGGCCATGAACGCTTCGAGGACCTGCTTCTGCCGACCGAGGTCGGGGTCGGACGGAGGGGTCGTGTCCCGTACCCGGCGGCGGGCCCGGCTGGCGAGCTGCCGGGTCGCGGCCGGGCTGCGCTCCACCACCGGGGCGATGTCGTCGAACGGCACGGCGAACATGTCGTGCAGGACGAACGCCAGCCGCTCGTCGGGCTCCAGCGCCTCCAGGACCACCAGCATCGCCACGCCCACCGAGTCGGCGCGCAGCGCCTCCTGTTCCGGGTCCACCTGGGAGAGGGGTCTGATCACCGCGTCCGGGACGAACGTCTCGTCCATCGGCTGCTCACGGCGCGCGGTGCGCGAACGCAGCAGGTCCAGGCAGATCCGGCCGGTCACGGTGGTCAGCCAGCCGCCGAGGTTGCCGATGCCGCCGGTGTCGGTGCGGCCCAGCCTCAGCCAGGCCTCCTGGACGGCGTCCTCCGCCTCGGTCAGCGAGCCGAGCATGCGGTAGGCGACCGCCTCGAGATGCCCGCGGTGCTCCTCGAAGCGCTCCGCCAGCAGTTCCTCGTCGCCGGCCACGGGGCTCACCGGGAGAACAGCTCGAAGGCGACCGCGGGCCGGTTCCCGAACCGCTTCCCCGTCTCCTCGGCGGAACCGGTCAGCAGACCGCGGGCGTACGCCTCCGGGTCCTCGTCGGTCAACGCCTCGATGTAGGTACGGTGTTCGAGCAGCGACGCGACCGCACGCTCCAGTCCGTCCGTCGCGTCCACCGCGTGCGTGGGGCTGTCGGAACCGGCGACCGCCACCCAGCGGACGCCGTTCCAGGGTTCGAGGCCCCGCTCGACCAGTTCCGGGAAGATCCAGCGGTTGCCGGCGTCACCGGCCGCGTCGAGCACGGCCCGTCCGACGGCCACGTGGTCCGGGGTGTTCCAGTAGGTGCCGCCCCAGGTGTCCCGGTGGTTCAGGGTGATCACCAGCTCGGGCCGGTACCGGCGGACGGCGGCGGCGATGTCCCGGCGCAGCGCGGGGCCGTACTCGACGACCCCGTCCGCGTGGTCGAGGAAGCCGACCTCCGAGACGCCGACCACGGCCGCGCTCGCCCGCTGCTCGCGCTCCCTGAGCGGGCCGCACTTCGCCGGCTCCAGGGTGTCGATGCCCGCCTCACCACGGGTCGCCAGGACGTAGGAGACCTCGCGGCCGGCGTCGGTCCAGGACGCGATCGCCGCCGCACAACCGTACTCGAGGTCGTCCGGGTGGGCCACCACGGCCAGGGCGCGCCGCCAGTCGTCGGGCATGGGTGGGAGTTGGCTGATCGTCGGCTCGGTCATGTCCGCAGACTAACCCGCCGCGCCGGCAGCCCACCGGGCCCGCGCCCGGCCCCGGACTCACGCCTCGTCGCGTGCCAGGGCGAGCAGCCGGTCCAGGACGCGGGGACCGCCGGCCCGGAGACCGTCGTGCTCGAACTCGTCGGTGACCCAGGTGCGCAGGCCGCGGATCGCGCGGGCCGTCCGCAGGGAGTGGGCGGTGTCGACGTACATGTCGTCGTGGTAGACGGCCGCCGCGACCGGGACCTCGTTGACGGCGAGGCGCGCCGGGTCGTACAGGGGCGTCCAGTCGGTGCGCGCGGCGAGCAGTTCGGCGGTCTCGCGCAGCGGGCGCAGCGCGGGGTCGCAGTCGAACATCCACGGGTGGATGGTCTCGCCGGTGAACAGCAGCGGCTCGTCGCCGGCGAGCGCCTTGGCCGCGTCGAACCGCGGGAACTCGGCCCGCACACGCTCGGCGGACCAGGCGGTGGGCCGGGCGTCCTGGCCGTAGATCGCCTCGTGGACGAGCGCGTAGAGCGGGTGTCCGGCGTACGACAGCAGGCCCTGCGCCTGCTCCTGGAAGGCGTCGGAGAGTTCGTGGCCGCCCGGGGTGCGGACGAAGGCGTCCTCCAGGAGGAAGTGCAGCCGGTGGCTGCCGTCGCTGCCGCCGAGCATCCGGCCGAGGGACTGGAACGCCTCGACGGTGAGCCGGTAGCCGTTCGGGAGGACGACCTCGTGGGTGAGGAGGTGGTCGGCGATGCGGCGGGCGCGTTCGACGTCCTGCGGGTAGCGGGCGTAGTGGGCGGCGACCTTGCGTTCGACGCGCGGGTAGGCGGCCCGGTAGACGTCGTCGGCGTGGGCGTCGAGGGAGGGCAGTCCGCCGGTGACGATCGCGGTGTCCAGGCCCTCGGGCGCCATGGACAGGTAGGTGACGGTGCAGAAGCCGCCGAAGCTCTGGCCGAGGACGGTCCAGGGGGCGCCGCCGGTCACCTGGGGCCGGATCGCCTCGCAGTCCCGCACGATGGAGTCGCCGCGGAAGAGGGTCAGGTGGTCGGCCTGCTCGGCGGGGCCGCCGCGCAGCGGGAGGGTCTGGCGGTTGGCCGGGGTGGAGTGGCCGGTGCCGCGCTGGTCGAGGAGCAGGACCCGGTAGTCCTCCAGGGCACGGCCGAGCCAGGCGGGCTTCCCGACGAAACGGTTCGCCCCGAAGCCGGGGCCGCCCTGGAGGTAGAGCAGCCAGGGCAGGTCCTGGCCTGCCTTGTCGCCGGCGACGACCTCGCGCGCGTACAGCTCGATCGTCTCCCCGGAGGGGTTGTCGTGGTCGAGGGGCACGGTGAACCGGCGGTCGGTGAGGACCACTCCGGGCTGGCGGTAGCTGACGGACAACGGGGCTCCAGGGACGAACGGATTGTCGGATCGTGACCCAGTTCAGCACATGTTCGTCCGGCCAACGAGCCCGGGATCATGGAATTTTGCCGAATGCCCGTCAGCGGGCCGCAAGGCTGGAGCGCCGGACCACCAGTTCCGGGCGGAGCACGACCCGGCGGTGCTCGTGCGGCTCGGCCGCGTTCTCGCTCTCGGTCTCCTCCAGCAGCAGCTCGGCCGCCAGGGCGCCCATGGTGACCGCGGGCTGCCGCACCGAGGTCAGCGGTACGGCGGCCGCGGCGGCGAACTCGATGTCGTCGTAGCCGACGATCGCGAGGTCGTCGGGGACGCCGACGCCGGCCGCGTACATCGCCTGGAGCACACCGAGGGCGAGCAGGTCGTTGGCGCAGAACACGGCGGTGGGCCGGTCGGCGAGCCCGAGGAGACGGGCGCCCGCGTCGCGGCCGGCGGCGACGTCGAGCCGCTCGGTGGGCAGTTCGCGCAGGCAGTCGGGGCCAAGGCCGGCCTCGGCGAGGGCGTTCAGGGCGCCGGTGCGGCGGTCCCGGACCTGGTTCAGTCCGGGCGGGCCGCAGACGTACGCGATGGAGCGGTGCCCGGCGTCGACGAGGTGCCGCACGGCCAGCGCGCCGCCCGCCACGTCGTCCACGGAGACCGAGCACTCGGTGGTGCCCTCGGCGACCCGGTCGACCAGTACGAAGGGGATGCCGTGCCGGCGGAACGCCTCGATGTTGCGGCCGGTGGCGTCCGCCGGGGTGAGCAGCACGCCCCGCACCCGCTGCTCGGCGAAGAGGGAGAGGTACTCGGCCTCCTCGCCCGGGTTCTGGGCGCTGTTGCAGACCATCACGCCGAGCCCGGCCTCGGGGGGGGGGGGGGGGGGGGGGGGGGGGGGGGGGCGGGGCCGGCGCGGGGGGGGGGGGTGGGGGGGGGGGGGGGGGGCCGGGGGGGGGGGGGGGGGGGGGGGCGGCGCGCGGGCGGGAC
>NZ_JBITCL010000003.1:397222-506092 GCF_044453165.1 Streptomyces sp. NPDC051740
CTCGCGCCCCCGCCCGCCCCCCCCGCCGCCCCCGGCGGGGGGGGGGGGGGGCCCCCCCCCCCCCCCCCCCCCCCCCGGCCCCCCCGCCCGCCCCCGCCCGCCCCCCCCCCCCACGTCGACGAAGAACGGGTTGCCCATGTCGAGGACGAGCAGGCCCATGATGCGGCTGCGGCCGGCGCGCAGCTGACGGGCGGACTCGCTGCGCACGTAGCCGAGCCGGTCTATGGCGGACAGCACCCGGGCCCGGGTCTCGGCGGCGACCGTGTCCGGGCGGTTGATCACGTTGGAGACCGTGCCGACGGATACTCCGGCGACGCGGGCGACGTCCTTGATACCCACCGACTGGGCCATCGGGCAGGGACCTCCAGGGAGAGGGGCGGCGCGGCGGGCCATCACACTACCGGCAGCGCCGTCCCGGAGCGGACACGGTCAGGTGGGCAGGCGGAAGTCGACGACGTGCAGGGGTGAGGGTGTCGTACCGGTGGACTTCTCCTGGTACATGACCGACAGCACCCCGTCCTGGGCGACGCGGGTCTCGTCGATGACCACCTCGCCGAAGGCGTTCAGTCCGGCGCCGTCGTACAGCAGCTTCCAGTCGGTGTGCCCGGAGGCCGCGGAGGCGGCGGCGACACGGCCGTAGGGGAACACGGCGTAGGCGTTGTCGTACCGGTCCAGGACCAGTTTGGTGCGCTGGCTGGAGTTCAGCGGGACGGGGATCTCGGTCTTCCGCCAGCCGCCGGCGGTGCGGCGGACGTGGAAGGCGCGGCCGTTCGCCGTGCGGTCGGCGACGTAGTCCGTGGTGCACTGGCCGAAGCGGCCGGGGACGTAGGAGATGATCGCGTGCGGCCGGCCGGCGGAGTCGGTGGACTGGCTCTCCTGGTTCATCAGGGAGTGGTCCGGGTTCAGCGGGTCGACGACCAGCCCGGCGTCGGCGACGGAGACCCGGTCGGAGCCCCCGGTCCTGCCGACGACGGTGCCCGCGTCGTTGCGCCAGGTACGGCCGCGGTCGTCGGAGTAGACGTAGCCGGTGTCGTGGTTGGTGATGCCGCCGCCGCCGCACATCACGGCGCCGTTCTGCTCGCGCCAGGTGAAGAAGGAGTGCAGGCGGCCGCCGCGGTCGTAGTCGATGCCGTGCAGATACATGTTGCGGGCGGTGGAGGAGCCGTGCTCGCTGCTGTAGGTGCCGGTGGAGGCGGACCACTCCCCCAGCGCGGTCCACCGGGTGCCGTCGTACTCGGCGAGGGCGTTGCGGCCGTTGCCGGAGACACCGGCCCGGTAGCTGAGCTGGAGCCGGCCCTCGGGGGTGGCGACGAACTGCGGGTAGGTGAACTGCGGGGTGAGGGCGAGGCCGTCGAGCGTGGACTGCGGGGCGCCGAAGCGGCTCGCGGTCCAGCTCAGCCCGGTGGGGTCGTCCAGGAGCCCGGCGACGGACTTCACGTAGGTGAAGCCGTCGCTGTGGGAGTCCATGGTGAGGTGCAGCCGGCCGTCGGTCCTCGAGACGCCCATGGAGATGACGTTGTGGGAGTCGTCGTAGCGCAGAAAGTGGCCGACCCGCACGGTCTCCCAGGTGCTCGCGCCGAGGGCGCGGCGGCCGACGACGGCGCCCCGGTCGGCGGTGTACCAGGCCGCGTACTGGTGGCCCTCGTGGGTGAGCAGGCCGTTCTTCTGGAAGGAGTTGTTGTTGACCAGGCCGTCGTAGGACACGAAGTAGATCGCCCGGCTGTCGAGCGTGGTGCTGCCGGCGCGGGTGACCGACGGCCCGGGCGCGGCGGCCCGTGCGGTGCCGGCGGCGAGGGCGGGGGCCGCCGCGGTGCCGAGGAGTGCGCCGGCCAGAAGGGTGCGTCGTCTCATCTCGGGCTCCGTCGTCAGGCGAGGTGGAAGACCTCGGTCAGCGGTTTCATCGCCTCGTCCGGCCGGGAGCCGTCGAGGGACTCGAAGAAGGGGGACATCTCGGCCTGCCAGCGGGCGTTGACCTCGGTGGCCTCCATGCCGGCCCTGGCCGCCTCGAAGTCCTCGGTCTCCAGGTAGCCGACGAGGAGGCCGTCGTCACGCAGGAAGAGGGAGTAGTTGTGCCAGCCGGTGGCCGAGAGCGCCTCGCACATCTCGGGCCACACGGCGGCATGGCGTTCGCGGTACTCGGCGATCCGGTCCTGTCGGACCTTGAGCAGGAAACAGACGCGTTGCATGAAGTACCGCTCCTTCAGGGGAGGTGGGGATCAGAAGTCGAACTGGTCGATGTTCTCGGCGTTGAAGACGGTGGGCTTGCCGAGGCTGATCACGCCGTCCTTGCCGATGGTGTACTCGCCCATCGCGCCGGCCTTGAAGGTCTCGCCCTCCTTGCCGGTGATCTGGCCGGAGGACAGGGCGACGGCGGTGCGGGCGGCCAGCTCGCCGAGCTTGGCCGGGTCCCAGAGCTCGAACGCCTCGACGGTGCCGTTCTTGACGTACTTGCGCATGTCGTTGGGGGTGCCGAGGCCGGTCAGCTTGACCTTGCCCTTGTACTTGGAGCCGGACAGGTACTGGGCGGCGGCCTTGATGCCGACGGTGGTCGGGGAGATGATCCCCTTGAGGTTCGGGTACTCCTGGAGCAGGCCCTGGGTCTGCTGGAAGGACTGCTGGGCGTCGTCGTTGCCGTAGGCGACCTTGACCAGCTTGATGTCCTTGTACTTGGGGTCCTTGAGCTCGTCCTTCATGAACTCGATCCAGGCGTTCTGGTTGGTCGCGGTCTGCGCGGCGGACAGGATCGCGATCTCGCCCTTGTAGTCGATCTGCTCGGCGAGCAGCTGCACCTCGGTGCGGCCCAGGTCCTCGCCGCTGGCCTGCGAGACGAAGGCGTTGCGGCAGTCGGCGGTGGTGTCGGAGTCGTAGGTGACGACCTTGATGCCGTTCTTCATGGCCTGCTTGAGCGCGGTGCACAGGGCACCGGGGTCCTGCGCGGAGACGGCCATGGCGTCGACCTGCTGCTGGGTCAGGGTGTTGACGTAGGAGACCTGTCCGGCGGTGTCGGTGGCGCTGGAGGGGCCGACCTCCTTGTAGGTGGAGCCCAGCTCCTTGACGGCCTTCTCGCCGCCCTTGTCGGCGGTGGTGAAGTAGGGGTTGTTGACCTGCTTGGGCAGGAAGCCGACGGTCAGACCCTTCTTGGTGGCCGCGTTGGGGTCGGCCTTGCCGGCCGGGGCCGCCGCGCCGCCGCCCTCGTTCTTCACGTCCTCCTTGGTGGTGCCGCCGCAGGCCGTGGCGGCCAGGGCGAGCGAGGTGACGGCGGCGAGGGCCGCGCAGGTACGGCGGATGGATGCCTTGCGCATGGTGGGTTCCTTAGCGGACGAGAGGGGTTCAGGGGGTGGCAGTGGGGGCCTTGGGGACCAGTGGTGACATGGCCGCCCGGCGTCCGGCCCGCGCGACGGCGACCTGCCGTGCGACGCGGGGTCCGAGCACGGACAGCACCAGCAGCACACCGGTGACGACGATCTGGGACTGCGCGGACACGTCCTGCAGGCTCATCACGTTCTGCAGCGCGCCGAGCAGGAACACGCCGGCGATCGCGCCGCCGAGCGTCCCCTTGCCGCCGTCGAAGTCGATGCCGCCGAGCAGTACGGCCGCCACGACGGAGAGTTCGAGGCCGGTGGCGTTGTCGTAGCGGGCGCTGGCGTAGTGGAGCGCCCAGAAGACGCCGGTGAGGGAGGCCATCAGACCGGTCAGGGTGAACAGGATCAGCTTCTGCCGCCTGACGCGGATGCCGGCGAACCGGGCCGCCTCCTCGCTCGCGCCGATCGCGAACAGCGACCGGCCGAACGGGGTGGCGTGCAGGGCGACGACGGCGATGGCGAGCAGCACCAGGAAGGGCAGGAGGGCGTACGGGACGAACGTGTCGCCGATGCGTCCGGCGGCGAAGTCCAGGTACTGGGTGGGGAAGTCGGTCACCGCGTCGGAGCCGAGCACGATCTGCGCGATGCCCCGGTAGGCGGCCAGCGTACCGATGGTGACGGCGAGGGACGGCAGCCCGAGGCGGGTCACCAGCAGGCCGTTGACCAGGCCGCAGACGACACCGATGACGAGGCAGATCGGGATGATCGTCTCGATGGTCATGCCCTGGTTCCACAGGGCGCCCATCACCGCGCCGGACAGGCCGGCCGTGGAGGCCACGGACAGGTCGATCTCGCCGGAGACCACGAGCAGTGTCATGGGCAGGGCGATCAGCGCGATCGGCAGGGTGTTGCCGATGAGGAACGACAGGTTGAGCGCGTTGCCGAAGCCGTCGACGGTGGTGAAGGACAGCAGCAGGACCACGACGAGCAGGGCACCGACGACCGTGTCCCAGCGGACCGCGCGCGTGAGGGACTCAGGCATGGCGGGCGTTCCTCTTCTTCAGGGCCAAGGCCACGCGCAGCGCGACGATCCGGTCGACCGCGATGGCGAGGATGAGCAGGATGCCGTTGATGGCGAGCACCCACACGGAGCTGACGCCGAGGGCGGGCAGCACACTGTTGATGGAGGTCAGCAGCAGTGCGCCGAGCGCCGCGCCGTAGACGCTGCCGGAGCCGCCGGTGAAGACCACGCCGCCGACCACGACCGCGCTGACGACGGTGAGTTCGTAGCCGTTGCCGGTGCCGGAGTCGACGTTGCCGAACCGGGCCAGGTACAGGGCGCCGGCGAGGCCGGCGAGGGCGCCGCAGAAGGTGTACGCGGCGAGGATCCGCTTGCGTACGGGGATGCCGGCGAGCCGGGCGGCCTCGGGGTTGGAGCCGAGCGCGTACAGCTCGCGTCCGCCGCCGAAGTGCTTGAGGTAGTAGGCCGTCGCCGCCAGCACCGCGAGGGCGATGAGCGCCAGGTACGGCACCGCCGAGATGCCGCCCGAGCCGAAGTCGACGAACCCGCCGGGGAGGTCGGCGGCGGTGATCTGGCGGGAGCCGACCCAGATGGAGTCGATGCCGCGGATGATGTACATCGTGCCGAGGGTGACCACGAGCGCGGGCACCTGGCCGAGGCTGACGAGCAGGCCGTTGAGCAGTCCGAAGCCGATGCCGAGCAGGACGGCGAGGGCGATGGCGACGACCGGGTTCCCGCCGTCCTGGAGGTGGATTCCGGCGGCGAAGGCGCTGATGCCGAGGGTGGAGCCGACGGACAGGTCGACGTTGCGGGTGATGACGACCAGGGACTGGCCGGTGGCGACCAGGACCAGGATGGTCGCGTTCAGCAGCAGGTCCTTGATGCCCTGTTCGGACAGGAACTCGCTGTTGCCGGCCTGGGTGACGGCGATCATCACCAGGAAGACGAAGAGGATGGCGAGTTCGCGCATCTTGAAGACGCGGTCCACCAGCCGGGTGGCACCGGTCTTGGGCACCTCGGCGACGGGGGCTTCTTCGGGAGCGGCGACCGTCATGCGGCGGCCCTCCCCGTGGCTGCGGCCATCACGGTTTCCTCGGTGGCGTCGGTGCGGGGGATCTCGGCGGTGAGCCGGCCCTCGTGCATCACCAGCACGCGGTCGGCCATGCCGAGGATCTCGGGCAGGTCGGAGGAGATCATCAGGACGGCGACGCCGTCGGCGGCGAGCTGGGACAGCAGGCGGTGCACCTCGGCCTTGGTGCCGACGTCGATGCCGCGCGTGGGCTCGTCCACGATCAGCACCTTCGGCCCGGTGGCGAGCCACTTGGCGAGGACGACCTTCTGCTGGTTGCCGCCGGACAGGGTGTTCACCGTGTCGGCGATCCGGGCGTACTTGACCTGGAGCTTGACGGCCCAGTCGAGGGAGCGGCTGCGTTCGGCGCCCCGGTCCATCAGGCCGGCCCGCACGGTCGTACGGAGTCCGGTGAGGCCGATGTTGCGCTCGATGGACATGTCCATCACCAGGCCCTGGGCGCGCCGGTCCTCGGGGACCAGGGCGAGGCCCGCGGCCATGGCCGTGGACGGGGCGCCGTTGGTGAGCCCGCGCCCGTCGACCTCGACCTCGCCGGCGTCCCAGCGGTCGACGCCGAACACGGCGCGGGCCACCTCGGTGCGCCCGGCGCCGACGAGTCCGGCCAGGCCGACGATCTCACCGCGCCGCACGTCGAAGGAGACGTCGGTGAAGACGCCCTCGCGGGTCAGCCGGCGCACGCTCAGGGCGATCTCGCCCGGTGTCACGTCCTGCTTGGGGTAGAGCTCCTCGAGGTCGCGGCCGACCATGCGGCGGACCAGGTCGTCCTCGGTCATGCCGTCCAGCGGCTCGCTGGAGATCCAGGCGCCGTCGCGGAGCGTGGTCACCCGCTGGCAGATCTCGAAGATCTCCTCCAGGCGGTGGGAGATGAACAGCACCGCGGCGCCCTGTTCGCGCAGGGTGCGCACGACGCCGAAGAGGCGGGCGACCTCGCTGCCGGTGAGGGCGGCGGTGGGCTCGTCCATGATCAGGACGCGGGCGTCGAAGGAGAGCGCCTTGGCGATCTCGACGATCTGCTGGTCGGCGATGGACAGACCGCGGGCCGGGCGGTCCGGGTCGAGGTCGACACCGAGCCGCTTCATCAGGGCGGCGGTCGCGTCGTGGGTGGCCCGGTGGTCGATCCGGCCGAGGGCCCGGCGGGGCTGCCGGCCCATGAAGATGTTCTCGGCGATCGACAGGTCGGGGAAGAGCGTGGGCTCCTGGTAGATCACGGCGATGCCGGCGTCGCGGGCGTCACCGGGGCCGTGGAAGACGACGGGGGCACCGTCGAGCAGCACCTGGCCGGTGTCCGGACGGTGCACTCCGGCGAGCGTCTTGATGAGAGTCGACTTGCCGGCTCCGTTCTCGCCGGCGAGGGCGTGCACCTCCCCGGGCGACAGCTCCAGGGAGACGTCCCGCAGGGCGCGGACCGCGCCGAAGGACTTGGAGATGTCCTTCAGCGCGAGAACCGGGGCCGGACCCGTGTCGGACGGGTGGGTCATGAGGGCTCCTCGACGACGCCGGTGGGAGGCCCTCGCGACGTCGTGAAAGGTTTCAACTGGGTTGCCGGGACGTTAGGCGCGAGACGCATGTCACGTCAATGGGTCCCGGTCGAAAAACTTTCGACAGCTTCAGGTCTCAGCCTGGTCACGGAGGACGGTCTTCGCCGGAGGGGTTGACACCCCTCCGGGAGACCCATAGCTTCCCCTTCTGAATCGTTTCATTCGGTGGTCGTTAAGACCCGATGTCACAGGAGCCCTGACGTGACCGAGCTCGCCGCGGTGAAAGCCGCTCTCAAGACACAGGCCGTGGAGACGCCGTCCTGGGCGTACGGGAACTCGGGGACCCGGTTCAAGGTGTTCGCGCAACAGGGCGTTCCCCGCACCCCGCAGGAGAAGCTGGACGACGCGGCCCAGGTGCACGCGTTCACGGGTGTCGCGCCGACCGTGGCGCTGCACATCCCGTGGGACAAGGTCGAGGACTACGCGGCGCTGGCCAAGCACGCCGAGGACCGCGGGGTGAGGCTCGGCGCGATCAACTCCAACACCTTCCAGGACGACGACTACAGGCTCGGCAGCGTCTGCGCCCCCGACGCGGCGGTGCGCAGGAAGGCCGTCGACCATCTGCTGGAGTGCGTCGACATCATGGACGCGACCGGCTCCAAGGACCTGAAGCTCTGGTTCGCCGACGGGACGAACTACCCCGGGCAGGACGACATCCGCGCCCGCCAGGACCGGCTCGCCGAGGGGCTCACCGAGGTGTACGAGCGGCTCGGGGACGACCAGCGGATGCTGCTGGAGTACAAGTTCTTCGAGCCGGCGTTCTACACGACGGACGTGCCGGACTGGGGCACCGCCTACGCGCACTGCCTGAAGCTGGGGCCGAAGGCGCAGGTCGTCGTCGACACCGGTCACCACGCTCCGGGGACCAACATCGAGTTCATCGTGGCGACGCTGCTGCGGGAGGGGAAGCTCGGCGCGTTCGACTTCAACTCGCGGTTCTACGCGGACGACGACCTGATGGTCGGCGCGGCCGACCCGTTCCAGCTGTTCCGGATCATGTACGAGGTGATCCGGGGGGGTGGGTTCACTCCCGAGGTGGCGTTCATGCTGGATCAGTGCCACAACATCGAGGCGAAGATCCCGGCGATCATCCGTTCCGTCATGAACGTCCAGGAGGCCACGGCCAAGGCTCTGCTCGTCGACCGGTCGGCGTTGGACGATGCCCAGCGGTCCGGGGATGTGCTCGAGGCCAACGCCGTGCTGATGGACGCGTACAACACGGACGTGCGTCCGCTGCTCCGTGAGGTGCGGGAGGAGATGGGGTTGGACCCCGAACCGCTCAAGGCGTACAAGGCGTCCGGGTGGGGCGAGAAGATCGTTGCCGAGCGGGTCGGTGGGGAGCAGGCCGGTTGGGGGGCGTGAGCGTCTGCCCTGTGCTGTTCGGCGCGGGCTGCGGGTCGGCCGTGGTTGATCGCGCCCGCGCGGCGGTAGCCGCGTGTCCGACACCGCCCCGCGCCCCCAAGCAAATGCACTCACCCTCTTTCACGTAAGGACTGGACGTTCATGGCAACCAATCCCGAAGCCGCCGCCCTCCTCGCTCGTTCGCACCGGCTCGGCGCCGATCCCCGTAACACCAACTACGCCGGTGGCAACACCTCCGCCAAGGGCACCGAGACCGACCCCGTCACCGGGGGTGACGTCGAGCTGATGTGGGTCAAGGGGTCCGGAGGTGACCTCGGGACGCTCACCGAGGCGGGACTGGCCGCGCTGCGGCTGGACCGGCTGCGGGCGCTCACCGACGTGTACCCGGGGGTCGAGCGCGAGGACGAGATGGTCGCCGCGTTCGACTACTGCCTGCACGGCAAGGGGGGTGCGGCGCCCTCGATCGACACCGCGATGCACGGGCTCGTCGGCGCCGCGCACGTCGACCACCTCCACCCCGACTCCGGGATCGCGCTCGCCTGCGCGGCCGACGGGGAGAAGCTGACCGCCGAGTGCTTCGGCGACACCGTGGTGTGGGTGCCGTGGCGGCGGCCCGGCTTCCAGCTCGGGCTGGACATCGCCGCCGTGAAGGAGGCCAACCCGCAGGCCATCGGCTGCGTGCTCGGCGGGCACGGCATCACCGCGTGGGGTGACACCTCCGAGGAGTGCGAGCGGAACTCGCTGCACATCATCCGCACCGCCGAGGAGTTCCTCGCCGAGCGCGGCCGGCCGGAGCCGTTCGGACCGGTGATCGAGGGGTACGAGGCGCTGTCCGAGGAGGAGCGGCGGGAGCGGGCCGCCGCACTGGCGCCGTACGTCCGGGCCGTCGCCTCGCAGGACCGGCCGCAGGTCGGGCACTTCGACGACTCCGACGCCGTACTGGACTTCCTGGCCCGCGCCGAGCACCCGCGGCTGGCCGCGCTGGGCACCTCCTGCCCGGACCACTTCCTGCGCACCAAGGTCCGGCCGCTGGTCCTGGACCTGCCGCCGTCCGCCCCGCTGGACGAGGCGGTCGCCCGGCTGAAGGAGCTGCACGCGGCCTACCGCGAGGAGTACGCCGCCTACTACGAGCGCCATGCTCAGCCCGACTCCCCCGCGATGCGCGGGGCCGACCCGGCGATCGTGCTGGTTCCGGGTGTGGGCATGTTCAGCTTCGGCAAGGACAAGCAGACCGCGCGCGTGGCCGGCGAGTTCTACATCAACGCGATCAACGTGATGCGCGGGGCCGAGGCGGTCTCCACGTACGCGCCGATCGAGGAGTCGGAGAAGTTCCGCATCGAGTACTGGGCGCTGGAGGAGGCCAAGCTCCAGCGGATGCCGAAGCCCAAGCCGCTCGCGACGCGGGTCGCGCTCGTCACCGGCGCCGGCAGCGGGATCGGCAGGGCGATCGCCCAGCGGCTGGTGGCCGAGGGCGCGTGTGTCGTCGTGGCCGACCTGAACGGGGAGAACGCCGCCGAGGTCGCCGAGGAGCTAGGCGGGTCCGACAAGGCCGTCGCCGTGACCGTCGACGTCACCTCCGAGGAGCAGATCGCCGCTGCCTTCAAGGCCGCCGTGCTCGCCTTCGGCGGGGTCGACCTGGTGGTGAACAACGCCGGGATCTCGATCTCCAAGCCGCTCCTCGAGACGTCCGCGAAGGACTGGGACCTCCAGCACGACATCATGGCCCGCGGTTCCTTCCTCGTCTCGCGCGAGGCGGCCCGGGTGATGACCGCGCAGGAGCTGGGCGGGGACATCGTCTACATCGCGTCGAAGAACGCCGTGTTCGCCGGCCCCAACAACATCGCCTACTCCGCCACCAAGGCCGACCAGGCCCACCAGGTGCGCCTGCTCGCCGCCGAGCTGGGTGAGCACGGCATCCGGGTCAACGGCGTCAACCCGGACGGTGTGGTGCGCGGTTCCGGGATCTTCGCGGGCGGCTGGGGCGCCCAGCGCGCGGCGACCTACGGCATCGAGGAGGAGAAGCTCGGCGAGTTCTACGCCCAGCGGACCATCCTCAAGCGCGAGGTGCTGCCCGAGCACGTGGCGAACGCCGTGTTCGCGCTGACCGGCGGTGACCTCACCCACACCACCGGACTGCACGTCCCGGTCGACGCCGGCGTCGCCGCCGCGTTCCTGCGATGAGCGCCGTGAAGTCCTACGCCGCGGTCGACCTCGGCGCGTCCAGCGGGCGCGTCATGGTCGGCCGCGTCGGCCCCGACAGCCTGGAGCTGACCGAGGCCCACCGCTTCCCCAACCGGCCGGTGCGCGTGCCCGAGGGGCTGCGCTGGGACGTCCTGGGGCTGTACGCCGGGGTGCTGGACGGGCTGAAGGCGGCCGGCCCGGTGGACTCCGTCGGCATCGACAGCTGGGCCGTGGACTACGGGCTGCTGGACACGGACGGGGCGCTGCTCGGCAACCCGGTGCACTACCGCGACAGCCGTACCGACGGGATCGCGGAGAAGGTGTGGGCGACCGTGCCCGCCGAGGAGCTGTACGCGGCGACCGGTCTGCAGTACGCGCCGTTCAACACGCTGTACCAGTTGACGGCGGCCCGCGGGTCGGCCCAACTGGCGCAGGCCCGGAGGTTGTTGCTCATCCCGGATCTGTTGACGTACTGGCTGACCGGTGAGCAGGGCACGGAGCTGACCAACGCCTCGACCACCCAGCTGATCGACCCGCGCACCCGCGACTGGGCGCACGGGGTCGCGGAACGCCTCGGCATCGACCTCTCGCTGTTCGCGCCGCTGCGGCAGCCGGGGGACGCGGCCGGGACGCTGCGGCCCGAGGTGCTGGAGGAGACCGGGCTGACCGGGCCGGTCCCGGTGACGGCGGTCGGCTCGCACGACACCGCGTCCGCGGTGGCCGCCGTCCCGGCGGACGGCGAGCGGTTCGCGTACATCTGCACCGGTACCTGGTCGCTGGCCGGCCTGGAGCTGGACACGCCGGTGCTCACCGAGGAGAGCCGGGCCGCCAACTTCACCAACGAGCTGGGGCTGGACGGCACGGTCCGCTACCTGCGCAACATCATGGGCCTGTGGCTGCTCCAGGAGTGCGTACGGGCCTGGGGGCAGCCGGATCTGGGCGCGCTGCTGCTCGACGCTGCCAAGGTGCCGGCGCTGCGGTCGGTGGTGGACGCCGGGGACGCGGCGTTCCTCGCGCCGGGGCGGATGCCGGAACGGATCGCCGAGGCCTGCCGGGCTTCGGGGCAGCCCGTGCCGGCCACGCCCGCCGAGATCACCCGGTGCATCCTCGACTCGCTCGCCCTGGCCCACCGCAAGGCCGTCGAGGACGCGCAGCGGCTCTCCGGGCAGTCCGCCGACGTGGTGCACATCGTGGGCGGCGGCACCCGCAACGCCCTGCTGTGCCAGCTGACCGCCGACGCCTGCGGACTGCCGGTGGTGTCCGGGCCGACGGAGGCGGCGGCGCTGGGCAACGTGCTGGTGCAGGCCCGTGCCCACGGCCTGGTCGGCGACCTGGCCGGGATGCGGCGGCTGCTCATCCGCACCCAGTCGCTGACGCGGTACGAACCGCGCGGCGGTACGCAGCGGTGGCAGGCGGCGCAGGCCCGGCTCGCCCGGGGCTGACGCGGTCTCCCCCGGGCCCCCGCTCCCCCACTACCCTGCATTCACCCGATGATCGATTCACTAGGAGCCGCGATGCGTGTCGCACTGTTCCTGACCTGTGTCAACGACACGCTCTATCCGGACACCGGGCGCGCCGTGGTGAAACTCCTGACCAGGCTGGGCGTCGACGTCGACTTCCCGATGGCGCAGACCTGTTGCGGTCAGGCGCACTACAACACGGGCTACCGGCACGAGGCCGAGCCGCTCGCCCGGCATTTCTCCGATGTCTTCAAGGACTACGAGGCGATCGTGACGCCGTCCGGGTCGTGCGGGGCGATGGTGCGGGAGCTGTATCCGCGGATGGGTGAGCGGGCCCGGGCGGAGGGCCGCGGGGACACCCTCGCGGCGACACTGGCACCGGTGGTGCCGAAGACGTACGAGCTCACGGAGTTCCTGGTGGACGTGCTGGGGGTGACGGACGTCGGGGCGTACTACCCGCACAAGGTGACCTACCACCCCACCTGTCACGGGCTGCGCGGTCTCGGTCTCGGCGAGCGGCCCCTGCGGCTGCTGCGGGCGGTGAAGGGGCTGGAGCTGGCCGAGCTGCCGGGCGCCGAGGAGTGCTGCGGCTTCGGCGGCACCTTCGCGCTGAAGAACTCCGACGTCTCGGCGGCGATGGGCACCGACAAGGTGCGCAACGCCGAGTCGACGGGCGCCGAGGTGCTGTGCGCGGCGGACAACTCCTGTCTGATGCACATCGGCGGAACGATGACCAGGCTGCGGACCGGTATGCGGCCGGTGCACATCGCGGAGATCCTGGCGAGCACGGAGGAGGAGCCGGCCGTATGAGCGGGACGTTCGTCGGGATGCCGGCGTTTCCCAAGGCCGCCCACGAGGCGGTCGGCAACGCGACGCTGCGGGGCAACCTGCGGCACGCCACGCACACCATCCGCGCCAAGCGCGCCGCCGCGGTCGCCGAGGTGTCCGACTGGGCGGAGCTGCGCGAGGCCGGCAAGCGGATCAAGGACCACACGCTCCGTCATCTCGACCACTACCTCGAGCAGCTGGAGGAGTCGGTGACGGCGGCGGGCGGCACCGTGCACTGGGCCACGGACGCCGACGAGGCCAACCGGATCGTCGCCGAACTGGTCAAGGCGACCGGTGAGTCGGAGGTCGTCAAGGTCAAGTCGATGGCCACGCAGGAGATCGGGCTCAACGAGGCCCTGGAGGCGGAGGGCATCGCCGCCTACGAGACCGACCTCGCCGAGCTGATCGTGCAGTTGGGCAAGGACCGGCCCTCGCACATCCTGGTGCCGGCGATCCACCGCAACCGCGGGGAGATCCGGGAGATCTTCACCCGCGAGATGAGCGAGTGGGGCCGCCCCGCCCCCGAGGGGCTGACGGACACGCCCGCCGCGCTCGCCGAGGCGGCGCGGCTGCACCTGCGGGAGAAGTTCCTGCGCGCCAAGGTGGGCGTCTCCGGCGCCAACTTCATGGTCGCCGAGACCGGCACACTGGTGGTGGTGGAGTCCGAGGGCAACGGGCGGATGTGCCTGACCCTGCCCGAGACGCTGATCTCGGTCGTCGGCATCGAGAAGATCGTGCCGACCTGGCAGGACCTGGAGGTGTTCCTGCAGACCCTGCCGCGCTCCTCGACCGCCGAGCGGATGAACCCGTACACCTCGACGTGGACCGGCACCACCGACGAGGACGGGCCGCGCGACTTCCACCTGGTCCTGCTGGACAACGGCCGCACCGACACCCTCGCCGACGAGGTGGGCCGGCAGGCGCTGCGCTGCATCCGCTGCTCGGCCTGTCTGAACGTGTGCCCGGTGTACGAGCGGGCCGGCGGCCACGCCTACGGCTCGGTCTACCCGGGCCCCATCGGCGCCATCCTCAGCCCCCAGCTCCGGGGCACCGGAAGCGAGATCGACGCCTCCCTGCCGTACGCCTCGTCGCTGTGCGGGGCCTGCTACGAGGTGTGCCCGGTCGCCATCGACATCCCCGAGGTGCTGGTGCACCTGCGGGAGCGGGTGGCCCAGGGCGGGGAGGTGACCCGGGGCGGCAACAAGGTGGTGCTCAAGCCGGCCAAGGGGCACGCCGCCGAGCGCGCCGCGATGCGCGCCGCCCGCTGGGCGTTCGCGCACCCCGGAGCCCTGCGCACCGGCCAGCGCCTCGCCTCGCGCACCCGCCGCCTCCATCCGCGCACCCTGCCGGGCCCCGGCCGGGCGTGGAGCGGGACCCGGGACCTGCCGCCGGTGCCGGCGGAACCGTTCCGGGACTGGTGGCAGCGTACGCGGGGCGGGAAGGGAGCGGCGAAGTGAGCAGCAGGGAACGGATCCTGGGCCGGATGCGGCGGGCCCTCGCCGACGTGCCGAAGGACGACACCCCGTACGAGCGGGCGGTGGCCCGTGACTATCTGCGCGAGCACGGTGCTCGCACCGTCGAGGAGACGGTGGACCTGCTCGCGGAGAACCTGGCCGACTACCGGGCGGTCGTGCACCGTACGGACTCCGAGGAGCTGCCGTACCTCATCATGCGGCTGCTCGCCGAGCGCGGCTCACAGTCCGTGCTCGTGCCGCCCGGACTTCCGCCGGAATGGCTGTCGGCCGCCGACGCCACCCGTGTTCACGACCGGGCCGTGAGCACGGCCCACGAACTCGACCGGGTGGAGAGTGTGGTCACCGCCTGCGCGGTCGCCGTCGCGGAGACGGGCACGATCGTGCTGGACGGCTCCCCCGACCAGGGGCGGCGCCGGATCACCCTCGTCCCCGACCACCACATCTGTGTGGTCCGCGTCCCGGACCAGGTCGTCTCCTCCGTCCCCCAGGCCCTCGAACGCCTCGACCCGGCCCGCCCGCTCACCTGGATCTCCGGCCCCTCGGCGACCAGCGACATCGAACTCGACCGGGTGGAGGGCGTGCACGGACCGCGCACCCTGGAGGTCGTGCTGGTCGGGTGAACCCCTCAGGGGTGGTCCTGGCTACACCCCCCGATACGGGTTCTGCGCCCCATGCGGTGCGGCCGTCTCCTCCGTAGCGTCGTCGGCAGGGCACAGGACGTGCCGGACGGAGGAGACGACGATGTTTCGCAACGGGGCACGACGCGACCACGACTCGGGGCCCGCCCCCGAGGCACTGCGCCTGGTCAAGGTCACCAAGTCCTACGGGACGGCGGACAGTGCCGTGACCGCCCTGGACGGGGTGACGCTCGGCCTGGCGCGGGGCACGTTCACCGCGGTGATGGGGCCGTCCGGCTCGGGCAAGTCGACGCTGCTGCAGTGCGCGGCGGGTCTGGACCGGCCGGACAGCGGGATCGTACGGGTCGACGGGACCGAGCTGACGGGCGGCAACGAGGCGGAGCTGACGAAGTTCCGGCGCGGGCGGATCGGGTTCGTCTTCCAGCAGTACAACCTGCTGGAGACGCTGACCGTCGCGCAGAACACGGTGCTGCCGCTGAAGCTGGCCGGCAGGCGCGTGGACCGGAGGCGGGCCCGGGAGATCCTCACCGCCGTCGGCCTCGGCGACCGGCTCGGGCACCGGCCCGACCAGCTGTCCGGCGGTCAGCGGCAGCGGGTGGCGATCGCCCGTGCGCTGGTCACCGAACCCCGGGTGATCTTCGCGGACGAGCCGACCGGTGCGCTGGACACGCGCAGCGCGCGGGAGGTGCTGCGGCTGCTCCAGGAGGCGGTGCGGGTGCACGGGCGGACCGTGGTGATGGTGACGCACGACCCGGTCGCCGCCTCCTACGCCGACAGCGTGCTGTTCCTCGCGGACGGCCGGCTCGCCGGCCGGCTGGACGCGCCGACGGCGGACGCGGTGGCCGAGCGGCTGGCGCACCTGGGCGACGACACGACGGCGGGGGTGTGAGCCGTGTTCGTACTGGCCCTGCGGTCGATCCGGCAACGGCCCGGACGGTTCCTCGCGACGCTGCTGTCCGCCTTCCTGGGCTCGGCGATCATCATGACGTTCAACTCGATGCACGACACGGCCGGGCAGCCGGGCGTGGACCCGGTGAGCTCCGACACGCTGGGCACGGCGGCCGGTGTGGTCGGCGGGTACGGCACGCTACTGGTGTTCTTCGCCGTCGCCTCGACGCTGACGGTGAACGTGCGGCAGCGGGCGGCCGAGCTGGAGCTGCTGCGCTGCTCGGGGGCGACCCCGGCGCAGGTCAAGCGGATGGTCGTGGGTGAGGCGGCGGTCGTGGCCCTGGTGGGCGCGGCACTGGCGGTCGGCCCGGCGATACTCGGCGGGCGGGCGCTGCTGGACATGTTCCAGGACGGCGGCCAGGTCGCACGGTCGGTCGAGTACTCCTTCGGACCGATCGCGCTGATCTCCGGAGTGGACATCACGCTGCTGGCCGCCGCGGGCGCCGCGTTCCTCGCCGTGCGGCGGGTGACGCGGCGTGGCAAGGAGCGTGCCCGGGCCCGGCGGTTCCTGGCCTACGGGGCGCTGGCCGCCGGTGCCGCCGGGGTCTGTTCCACCTTCTTGTTCTCCGCGACGGACGAGGCGCTGATGGCGCCGCCCGCCTACGGGGCGATCATGCTCTCGGTGGGGCTGGCGCTGATGGCGCCGCGGCTGCTGAAGGGCGTACTCGACCGGCTGACACCCAGTGGGGCCGGCGGGTGGCTGGCCGTGCGGAACCTCCGGCAGCGGTCCGGTGAGCTCGCCGGGATCCTGGTGCCGCTCATCATGTTCACCGCGGTGTCCACGGCGACGGTCACCATGCAGGCGGTGGAGAGCGACGCCGTCGCGGCCTCGGGTCTGCTGAAGTCGGTCGACGCGAAGAACCTGGAGACGCTCAACCTCACGGTCGTCGGCATCATCGCGGTCTTCGTCTGCGTCATGCTGGTCAACTCGCTGTACGCGGCGACGACCTACCGCTCCCGTGAGTTCGGGCAGCAGCGCCTGGCGGGGGCGACTCCGGGGCAGGTGCTCGGCGTGGTGGGCGCCGAGGGCGCGATCCTCACGGTCACGGGCGTGTTCCTCGGCACGGTGGCCGCGCTGGCCGGCGTCGTGCCGTTCACGGTCGTCCGCACCGACGGGGTGCTGCCGGACCAGTTCCTCGGTACATGGCTCGCCATGGTGTCGGTGACGACGGCGGCGACCTTCGGGACGAGCCTGTCCACGGCCCGGCGCGTGCTGCGCACACCGGCGGTGCGGGCGGTCGCGCCGGCCGCGTGAACCCCGCCCGGTCACCAGGGGCGTCCGCCGCGGCGGGCGCCCTCGGCCGTTTCCCGCGGTCGGAGGAGCGGGACCCGACCGACTCGGGTGGTGTGCCGGCTAGTCGGCCTTGGCGTACTCCTGGGCCATGCCGCCCGCGAAGTCGTGCACCACGACCTGGTCGTCGCCGACGACCCACGCGTCGTGGCCCGGTGTGCAGACGAAGACGTCTCCGGGGCCGACCTCCTGCTCCGCGCCGTCGTCCATGCGGATGTGCATACGGCCCTGGACGACATAGCCGTTGTGATGGATTCGGCAGCTCTCCGTCCCCGCGATGGGACCGACGGACTCGGACCAGCGCCACCCGGGCTCGAAGGTGGCCACGGCGAAGTCCAGCCCTGTCATGTGGACGGCTTCCAGGTGTCCCCCGGGGAAGTCGCGCCGCTCGTCCGGCTTGTCCAGTGTCTTGATCTCGAGCATGACCCTGTTCCCTTCCGACCGTCGCCCTGCACGGCCGGGTCCGGTCTCCGTCCGCCTCGCACGGCACCGGCGGGGGCCGGGCCCCACCACTCCATCGTCCGCCTGTCCACTCGGGGCCGCCATTCGGGTGAAGCCGGTGCGTCAGTCGCCCGGACCGCAGAGCCGGGCGAAGCGGTCGGCGTCGATGTTGCCGCCGGACAGGATCAGGCCGACGCGGGGCGGGAGAGGGCCCGCGCGGCCGGTGAGCAGTGCGGCGAGCGGGGTGGCGCCGCTCGGCTCCAGGACGATCTTCAGCCGCTCGAAGGCGAACCGCATCGCGCCCCTGATCTCGTCGTCGCCGACCAGCACGATCCCGTCCAGGAGCCGTCGGTTGAGGGAGAACGTCAGTTCGCCGGGGGTGTGCAGGGCCTGGCCGTCGGCGATGGTGCGCGGGACCGGGACGCTGACGCGCCGGCCCGCCTCCAGGGACCTCTTGGTGTCGTCGCCGGCCTCCGGCTCCACGCCGATCACCCGGGTCGCGGGGTGCAGGCCCTTGACGGCGGTGGCACTCCCGGCGATCAGTCCCCCGCCGCCGACCGGCGCGAGCAGCGCACCCAACTCCCCTGCTTCTTCCACGAGTTCGAGGGCCGCCGTGCCCTGGCCCGCGATGATGTGCGGGTGCTCGTAGGGCGGGACGAGGGTCAGGCCCCGCTCGGCGGCGAGGGCCTCCGCGACGGCGACCCGGTCACCGGTGTACCGGTCGTAGGTGACGATCTCGGCGCCGTACCCCTCGGTGGCCGCCCGCTTCGACGGCGGGGCGTCCTCGGGCATGACGATGACGGCGGTGGTGCCCAGCTCCCGGGCCGCCAGGGCGACGGCCTGGGCGTGGTTCCCGGAGGAGTAGGCGGCGATGCCCCGGGACAGCTCGCCGGGGGTGAGCCGGGAGGCCGCGTTGTAGGCGCCGCGGAACTTGAAGGCGCCCACGCGCTGGAAGTTCTCGCACTTGAGGTGCACCTCGGCGCCGGCGAGCGCGTCCAGGGTGCGGGAGCGCAGGACGGGCGTGCGGTGTGCGACGCCCTCGATGCGCTCGGCGGCGGAACGGACGTCGTCGAGGGTGACCGGCGGGGTGGTGGTCGTCACGTGGTGCCTCCGGCGGGGGTCGGGTCGGTCGTCGTCCTGGACTGGGAGAGGTAGCTGTAGGCGGAGGCGCGGGAGATGCCGAGCCGGCCGGCGACCTGCTCGACCGCCCGCCGCACGGCGAAGACTCCGCGGGCGTCCAGGTCCCGGAACAGCCGCAGCCGTTCCTCGCGGTCGAGCCGGGCCCAGCCCCGGTGCCGCAGCGGCTGGTGGGCGTCGACGATCGCCCCGACCACGGAGTCGATGTCGTCACCGAAGGCGGTCGTCGGCGGTTCGGCGGAACCGGCGCCGAGACCGGCGAGGGCGCCGAGCAGGGTGTGCGCCCGGTCGACGGCGGTGACGTCGACGTTGACGCACAGGGCGCCGAACACCGCCCCGGCGGAGTCCCGCAGCACCATCGTGGAGGACTTCACGAGGGTGCCGTTCCCGGTCCGGGTGACGTAGTTGAGCTCGTCGGCGGCCTCGTCGCCGCGGGCCGGCATCCGCATGCCGATCTCGCTCATCGCCCCGCCCACCGTCCGCCCGGTCCCGGAGCCGGCCACGGCGACCACCGATCCCTCCGGGCGGCGGTAGTCGTGCAGCACCACCTCGCAGACCGGCCCGAACGTCGCGGCGATCCCGTCGACGAGCGGCGCCAGCGCGGCGAGGATCGCGTCCCGCTCGGCGTCCCGGCCCTCCGCGGCCACCATGAGCACACCTCCCGTCCTCTTTTCTTGGACTACACGTCCAGCCGCTGGATTCTCAGTCCAGACCGGGGTTCCGTACGGCCGTGTCCTCCTCCTCCGCCTCGGTGACGAGGGCGGCGAGGGCCGTCCGCGCACGGGCGACGCGGGAGCGGACCGTGCCGACCGGGCAGTCGCCGAGGGCCGCAGCCTCCGTGTACGGCAGCCCGAGCAACTGGGTGAGGACGAACGCCTCGCGCCGCTCGTCCGGCAGCCGGTCCAGCAGATCGAGCAGCACGATCCCGTCGTCGAATCCGGGCAGCCCGCGCGGCTGCGCCCGTTCCACGGTCAGCTGCCAGTCGGAGACGTCCGCCGTCCGGGGCCGTACGGCCGTGTACCGGTGGCTGTCGGCCACCGCGCGGCGGGCGATGGCCAGCAGCCAGGTGCGCGCCGAGGAACGTCCCTCGAACCGGTGCAGGCTGCCGAGTGCCCGCAGGAACGTGTCCTGGGTCAGATCGTCCACCGCCTGCGGGTCGGCGCACAGCCGGGCGACGTAGCGGATGACGTCACGATGCAGGGCGCGGACGAAGCGGTCGACGGCGTCGGAGTCACCGCCGCGCGCGGCCAGCGCCCAGGCGGTCGCCGTGTCGTCGGTGGGTCTTCCGGCAGGGGTGGGCAGGGTGGAAGTGATCACCTGAGGTCCTTCGCGGAGGAACCGGGGACCGCGGGCGTGCGCGGCCCGGTCGGCGGGGATACGGCCGCGGGGCGGTACGCGGAACGGGGCTGTACCGGCACACGGCCGGGGCCCGGGGCGCACAGGGGTGGCCCGGGGTGTCACCGGCTGCCGTCAGGCGGCAGCGGCCCCGGCGGGCGGACCGCGTGAGGTGAGCGCGTGGACGAGGAGGAGGAGACGCGGCGCGCGGTCCGAGCGGCGGCGCCGGCGGACGCGGAGGGACGGACGGCGCGGCGGCACCGGTGTGAGGAACAGCGGCCGCGCCGGGGCGGCCAGCCAGCCGCCGACGGCCCGCAGCACCCGGAACACCGCCCGCTCGCCGTACCCGAGCCACAGACCGCACAGCAGTGCGGCCAGCAGGTGGGCGGCGAGCATGCCGGCGGAGGAGTCGCCGGCGGGCGCCGTGTGCCCCTCCATGCCCATGCCCGCCCCCGTGGGCATGGGCATGGTGTGCATGCCGTGCGGCATCGCTCCCGTGTCCACGGGGCCGGCGGAGGAGCCCACGAGCGAGAAGGCCGAGTGCAGAACCGTCTGGGCGGCGACGGCGACGGCGGTGACCAGCGGCAGTCCGCGCTCACGCCCCGCGAGCCCCCAGCCCACGGCACCGGTCACGGCCCAGCCGGCCGCCAGTGCCCGGAGGGGAACGTGGTCGCCGGACATCATGACGTGTCCCAGGGCGGCGAGCACGACACAGACGGCCGCGAACACCGCGGCCCGCGCCGTGCGAGCACCCCGTCCAGCAGTCATGGCCCCTCGTCGTCGCATCCGGGCCGACCGGTCGCCCGTGGATACGGCTTCCTCCTCGCCCGCGGCTCATTCCCCGGCGTGTGATCCCGAACACCTTTCGAGGGCACCGGAGTTGGCGCAGGACACGGTCTGTCCCCCGAGCGAGCTACGGGCAAGTGTCCACTGTGCGGTGACGATTCCCGGCCACCGGAACCGTAGCGTCCATGGCGGCGCGCGGCACTGGGCCGCGGATCCGACGAAGGAGTCATCGATGAGAGTGGTCTGGCAGACCCTGGCCGTGGTGGCGATCTCCGCCATAGGCGGGCAGAGCGTGAACGCGGTGCGGGACAGCCCGTGGCTCACGCTCGCCCTCGGGGCGCTGACCACCGTGCTCGCCGTGCTGGTCTACCGGCGGGTGGTGGGACGGACCGAGCACCGGCCGGTCACGGAGCTGGACCCGGACGGTGCCGCGCCGGCGCTCGGCCGGGGGACGCTGATCGGCCTCGTGATGTTCGGAATGGTCATCACGAACCTCTTCACCTCCGGCAACTACGAGGTGCACGGCCTGGGTTCACTGAGCGGCACGGCCGGGCTGTTCGGCTTCATGGCCGCCGCGGCCGTCACGGAGGAACTGCTGTTCCGCGGGGTGCTGTTCCGGATCGTCGAGGAGTACCTGGGCACCTGGATCGCGCTGGCGCTGACCGCGCTGCTGTTCGGCCTGGCGCACCTGCCCAACCCGGACGCCACGGCGTGGGGCGCCTTCGCCATCGCGATCGAGGCCGGCGGCATGCTCGCCGCCGCGTACGTCGCCACCCGCAACCTGTGGGTGCCGATCGGTGTGCACTTCGGCTGGAACTTCGCCGCGGGCGGCATCTTCAGCACCGTGGTCTCGGGCAACGACACCGAGCAGGGGCTGCTGGACTCCACGATGTCGGGCAACAAGTGGATCACCGGCGGTGACTTCGGCCCGGAGGGGAGCGTGTACTCGGTGCTGTTCGGTGTGCTGCTGACGATCGGGTTCCTGTGGCTGGCCCACCGGCGCGGCCGTCTGGTGCCCCGCCGTCGGCGCGCGGAGCGGGCCGACGCCACCGCTAGACTGCCCCGGTGATCGCTCCTCGCCGGGTCGGGGAACTGTGGCGCCGGCTGGACGTCGTCGTCAGGGACCTTCTGCTCGGGCTGCTCGTCCTCTCCCTGTCGCTGTGGCCGGCCTTCCAGAACCACGGAACGCTCCTCGGTGGCGTGCCGGAGCGCCCCTTCGACACGCTCGCCTTCGTGGCGGTGGCCCTCCAGGCCCTTCCGCTCGCCGTGCGCCGGCGGTGGCCGGTCGTCTGTCTCGCCCTGGTGGTGGCCGGGTTCGCCCTCGATCAGCTCCGCGGCTACCACTCCCCCGCGGGCATCGCGCTGCCCGTCGCGCTGCTGAGCGCCGGGGCGTATCTGGAACGGTACCGGCGCACCGTCGCGGCCCTGTGCACCGTCGCCTACGTGGCGCTGACGGTCGCGTTCCACCGGGTCGGTCCCGGCGAGCCGGCGAGCGAGTTCGTGACGTTCTACCTGGCGGTGGCCCTCTCGTGGGGCATCGGGGCGTGGCTGCGCTCCACCCGGGTCGCGGAGGCCGAGCGCCGGCACCGCGTCGCCGAGGACTCCCGCGCAGCCGAACGCGCCCGGATCGCCGGCGAGTTGCACGACGTCGTGACCCATCATGTGACGGCCATGGTCGTACAGGCCGAGGCGGCCCGCTATCTGACCGCCGCACCCGACCGACTGGACCAGACACTGACCGCCGTCACCGACACCGGCCGACGGGCCATCACCGACCTGCGGCACCTGCTCGACCTGCTCAACCCCGACCACGGCCCCGAGGCCAGGACACCGCCCGTCGGCCGGCTCCTCACGCTCGTGGAGCAGACCCGCCGGGCCGGGCAGCCGGTGGAGTTCACCGAGGAGGGCACGCCGGCGCCGTCGACCGGCAGCGCCGACCTCGTCGCCTACCGGGTCGTGCAGGAGGCCCTGACGAACGCCCTCAAGTACGCCCACGGCGGCGCCACCCGGGTCGAGGTGCGGCACAGCGAACGGCAGATCACCGTGGAGGTCGGCACGGACGGTTCCGGCACCCCGGTGTCCTCCTCCCCCGGCGGGAGCGGCCGGGGCCTGGCGGGCCTGCGGGAGCGGGTCGACGTCCTGGGCGGCGACTTCAGCGCGGGACCGGAGACGGGCGGCGGCTTCGTCGTACGGGCCCGCATACCGACGGGGAACACGGCGACGGCGGGGGCGACCACGGGGGACACGGTAACGACGGGGAACACGGCATGACCGCACCGATCCGGGTCCTGGTCTGCGACGACCAGATGCTGATCCGCACCGGCCTGGTGACCATCATCGGCGCCCAGCCCGACCTGGAGGTGGCCGGCGAGTGCGGCGACGGGCAGGCCGCCGTCGACCTCGCCGGCCGGCTCCGTCCTGACGTCGTGGTGATGGACGTACGCATGCCGGTGCTCGACGGCATCGAGGCCACCCGCCTGCTGGCCGGCGCGGGCGTGCCGCATCCGGTGAAGGTGCTCGTGGTGACGACGTTCAACCTGGACGAGTACGTCTACGAGGCGCTGCGCGCGGGGGCGAGCGGGTTCCTGCTCAAGGACGCGCCGCCGGACCGGCTGCTCCACGGGATCCGGACCGTGGCCATGGGCGCGGCGCTGCTGGACCCGGAGGTGACCCGCCAGCTCGTGGGCCGGTACGCCGCCCGGATCCGCCCGGCCGAGGGCGGGGCGCCGCGGGACCTCCCCCTGACCCCCCGCGAACTGGAGGTCCTCCGCCTCATCGCGGACGGCCTGTCCAACCGCGAGATCGCCGCGGCCCTGCTGATCAGCCAGGAGACCGTGAAGACCTTCGTCTCCCGCATCCTCACCAAACTCGGCCTGCGCGACCGCGTCCAGGCGGTGGTCTACGCCTACCGCCAGGGCCTGGCGACCTGACCGGCCGGTGCGTGGAATACGGGACCGTCCGGGTCCGTTGTCGGCCTCGAAGGAGGTCAGGAGTGGACACCACGTACTACGGCCACGGGACGCCGGCCGAGCGCTGGGAGCGCGCCGGGATGTTCTTCGACGCCAAGGACTACGCCGCCGCCGCACGCGTTCTCGGCGGGCTGGTCGAGGAGGTTCCGGAGCAGACCGGGCCGCGGCTGCTGCTGGCGCGCGCCTACTACCACTCGGCGCAACTGCGACGCGCGGAGGCGGAGTTGCGGGTCGTCGTGGAGCGCGACCCGGTGGAGCACTACGCCCGGCTGATGCTGGGACGCACCCTCCAGCGGCAGGGGCGGGACGACGAGGCCCGGCCGCATCTGCGGATCGCCGCCGCGCTGGGCGGCTCCTTCGACGAGGAGTGAGGGCGGGCCGGTGCCCGGTTCCCCGCGACGGGGGGCCGGGCACCGCGCGTCAGCGCGCCGCCGTGCCGCTTCCGTACGTCCGCCGTCCCCGGCGGTGGGCCACCTCCCCGAGCACGATGTCGACGGCGAGGAACACCGCCAGGGGAATGCCGAGGAGCGGGACGAAGTAGCCCAGGACGGCGATCGCCGCCAGCAGCGGGACGAGTACGTACGGCGGTACCTGCTGCCAGGCCCCGCGCGGGATCGGCCGGCCGAAGGCGGAGCCGCGGCCCCGCTGCCACCACATGCGGTAGCCCCACAGGATCAACAGGATCAGGGTGAGGGCCAGGACCATCAGGGCGATCTGGTTCACCAGGCCGAACAGGCTGCCGGTGTGCAGGTCGATGCCCCAGCGGGTGAGTTTCGCGAGGACCGGATAGTCGTCGAACCGCAGGACGTCGGTGACCTCGCCGGAGGCCGGGTCGACGGCGACCGAGTCCTGTTTCTCGGGCCAGCTGCGCTGGATCTGCCGCACGACGTACGCGGACTCCTCGTCGGCGGGCGGCACGATCTCCACCGGGTCGCCCAGGCCCTCGGCCCGTGCCGCCGCGAGGACCTTGTCCAGGCCGACCCCGTGCGCCGCGTCGCCCGCCGTGCCGCCGGCCGCGTCGTGGCCCGCGTGTTCGCCGGCCGCAGCGGCCGACACCGAGGGGGTTTCCTGGCCGAGGGAGGTGCGCAGCTCGCCGATGTTCGCGCCGGCGTAGGTGGACCAGGTCAGACCGGTCGCCGAGAGGAAGATGAAACCGGCCGCGGCCCAGACGCCCACACCGCCGTGCAGGGCCAGTGTGCGGCGCCGTCCGCCGGTGCCGCGCAGCTTGCGCAGGGCACGGCGCCGGGAGAACCACAGCACCAGTCCCCCGCTCGCGATCACCCACAGCCAGCTTGCGGCGAACTCACTGTAGAGACGGCCCGGTTCGCCGAGGTGCAGATCGCGGTGGAACTCGTCGATCCAGGTGCGCAGGGGCAGCGCGCCCGAGGAGCCGTACTGTTCCAGTTCGCCGCGCACCTTCGCGGTGTACGGGTCGACGAACACGGCCAGGGTGTGACCGGGGTCCACGCCCGGTATGCCGGACAGCATCACCCTCGTGGTGGCGTCCGCCCCGGGCGAGGGGCGTACGGCGGAGATCGTGCCCTCGGGGTGGGCCTCGCGGGCGGCGGCGACCTGCTCGGAGACGGGCAGCTTGCGGTCGCCGACGGGGACGGTCAGCTCATGGTCGTAGACGATCTTCTCGGCCTGGAAGGAGGCGGCGTACAGCAGGCCGGTGAGGGCGGCGACCAGGAGGAACGGCGCGACCAGGACTCCCGCGTAGAAGTGCAGGCGCAGGACGAGGGGGCGCAGGCCGGTCCAGGCGCTCTTCGCGGGTGCGGGGGCGGGGGGTTTCGGTGCCTCGTCCGTGGGGGTCGAGGGAGCGGTGGTCATCGGTGGGGTTCTCCCGGGGACGTCTTGGCGGGCGGAGTGGTGGTGCAGTAGTCGGAGCGGCGGGGCGTCCGGTTCCCGGGAGATGTGTGTGACCTGCGCCACACGTGAAGGGCGTGCGATCCTGGCGGGATGGGAACTCCGGACGATCGCGTGCCCCTGGCCGAGCGGGTCGAGCAACTGCTCTCCGCGGAAGGGCCGTTGACCGTCGTCGCGGCCGGTGACCCGGTGCTGCGCGGGGGTACCGAGCCGTACGACGGACAGTTGGGGCCCGAGCTGCTGGCCCGGTTCGTGGCGGCGCTGCGGGTCGCCATGCACGCGGCGCCGGGTGTCGGGCTGGCCGCGCCGCAGGTCGGGGTGGGGCTGCGGATCGCGGTGATCGAGGATCCGGCACCGGTCCCGGAGGAGGTGCGCCTCGCGCGCGGGCGGGTGCCGCAGCCGTTCCGGGTGCTGGTCAATCCCGTGTACGAGCCGGTCGGCACCCGGCGGGTCGGGTTCTTCGAGGGGTGCCTGAGCGTGCCGGGGTATCAGGCGGTGGTGGCGCGGCCCGCCGAGGTGCGGCTGAGGGGGCAGGACGAGTACGGGCGGGCGCTGGACGAGGTGTTCACCGGCTGGCCCGCGCGGATCGTGCAGCACGAGACGGATCACCTGGACGGCACGTTGTACCTCGACCGGGCCGAGCCTCGCTCGCTGTCGTCCAACCGGTCCGTGATGGAACGCTGGTCGCAGCCGACGCCGGAGCGGGCGGCCCGGGAGCTGGGCTTCGAGCTGCCGTGACCCCGCCCCCGGTCCTCCGTCCGGCGGCATCCGCCCGCCGGAGTGAGGACCGGGGCGCTCGGCGTCGGGCGCCTCGACCGTCGTCCTCCGCCGGACCGGGCTGTCGGCCGCCGTTCCCGAGGGTGGTTCGCCCCCGCCGCCCCTTCCCTTCCCGTCGCCGGGGGGCTCCGCCCCCCAGACCCCCCTTCGGCCCTGAACGGGCCTCGTCCTCAAACTCCCCCAGAGGGGTACCCCCCAGACGGGCTGAAGGGGGCGGACGGGCTGAAGGACGGGCTGAAGGGGCTCAGGCGTCGCGGTAGGCCTCCAGGAGGCGGAGCCAGATCTCGCTGATCGTCGGGTAGGACGGGACCGCGTGCCACAGGCGGGCGACCGGGACCCGGGCTGCGACGGCGATGGTCGCGGAGTGGATGAGTTCGCCGACTCCGGGGCCGACCAGGGTGAGGCCGCGCAGGATCTCGTCCTCGAGGTCGACGATCATGCGGGCGCGGCCCTTGTAGCCGTCGGCGTACAGGCCCGCGCCGGCGACCGAGGACAGGTCGACGTCGACGGCCCGGACACGGTGGCCCGCGCGTTCCGCCTCGGCCAGGGAGAGGCCGACGGAGGCCGCCTCCGGGTCGGTGAAGACGACCTGGGGGACGGCGGCGTGGTCGGCGGTGGCGGCGTGCGCGCCCCACTCCTCCGCCTGTACGGGCTCCCCGGCGGCCCGGGTGACGATGGCGGCGCCCGCGATCCGGGCCTGGTACTTGCCCTGGTGGGTGAGGAGGGCCCGGTGGTTGACGTCGCCGACGGCGTACAGCCAGTCGTGGCCGGCGACACGGAGGCTGTCGTCCACGGTGAGCCAGGAGCCGGGTTCCAGACCGATCGTCTCCAGGCCGATGTCGTCGGTGCGCGGGGCGCGGCCGGTGGCGAAGAGGATCTCGTCGGCCTCGATCCGGTCACCGTCGTCGGTGACGACCAGGACCGTACCGTTCTCCCTGGTCACCGACTTCACGGAGGTGCCGGTGCGGATCCGGGCGCCGGCCTCGGTGAGCGCCTCGGCGACCAGCTCGCCGGCGAACGGCTCCATGCGGTTCAGCAGGCTCTCGCCGCGGACGAGGACGGTGACCCGCGAGCCGAGCGCCTGCCAGGCACAGGCCATCTCGGTGGCGACGACCCCGCCGCCGACCACGACCAGCCGGCCGGGCACGGACTGCGCGCCGGTGGCCTCGCGGCTGGTCCAGGGCCGGACCTCGTCGAGTCCGGGCAGGTCGGGCAGCTGGGCGCGGCTGCCGGTGCAGACGGCGACGGCGTGCCGGGCGGTGAGGACCCGCCTGCCGCCGTCGGCGTCCGTGACGGTGACGGTGCGCGGGCCGGTGAGCCGCCCCTGGCCGCGGTACAGGTCGGCTCCGGTGCCCTCCAGCCACCGGACCTGGCCGTCGTCCTTCCAGTCGGAGGTGAAGGAGTTCCGGCGGGCGAGTACGGCGTCGGCGTCCAGGGGGCCCTGGACCGACCGGCTCAGGCCGGGGAGACGGAGGGCGTCGGCCCGGGCGATGACCGGGCGCAGCAGGGCCTTGCTGGGCATGCACGCCCAGTAGGAGCACTCACCGCCGACCAGTTCGCTCTCCACGACCGCGGTGGTGAGCCCGGCGGCGCGGGTGCGGTCGGCGACGTTCTCGCCCACGGGTCCGGCGCCTAGCACCACGACGTCGTAGGCGGTTGATTCCGGTTGCGTCGATTGCGTTTCCGTCATGGCGTCAGTCTGGTGGGTGGTGTGCGCTGTGGCCACATGGGTAGGGGCGCGGAATACGTGACCGGCCGGCCGTGTTGTGCCGACGGCCCGACCCGACACCAGGAAGAGGGAAAGCGCGATGAGCAGCACCGTGGAGCTCACCAAGGAGAACTTCGACCAGACGGTCACGGACAACGGGTTCGTACTGATCGACTTCTGGGCGGCCTGGTGCGGTCCGTGCCGCCAGTTCGCGCCGGTGTACGAGAAGGCGGCGGAGGAGAACCCTGACCTGGTGTTCGGCAAGGTGGACACCGAGGCGCAGCCGGAGCTGGCCGCGGCGTTCGGCATCCAGTCGATTCCGACGCTGATGATCGTGCGTGATCAGGTCGCCGTGTTCGCCCAGCCGGGCGCGCTGCCCGAGGCCGCTCTGACGGATGTCATCGGGCAGGCGCGCAAGCTGGACATGGACGATGTCCGCAAGCAGATCGCCGAGCAGCAGGCGCAGCAGGGGGAGGCGCCGGGCGCCTGAGACGGCCTCGGCGGCGGTGGAGTGGGTTCGCCCCCCGCCGCCCCTTCCCTCCCCCACTCTCGGCTTCGCTCGAGCGGGAGGTGCCCCCATCGGACCCGAGGGCTCCGCCCCCGGACCCCCTTCGCGCCCACGCGGCGGAGCCGCATATCGGCACAGCCCCGCGCCCCTGTATCGAGTCAGCTCGACTCGCGTCGGACCACCGACGCGCCCAGTACCTTGTGGGCCTCGGGGGCCGTGGCCGGGTCGCGTACCGCGCGGTCGACCAGTTCGGCCAGTTCGCGGCCGGACGGCAGTTCCAGGTGGACGGTGCTCAGGCGGGGGCGCAGCAGCCGGCCCAGCATCAGGTTGTCGGCGCCGACGACGGCGGTCTCCTCCGGAATGCGGACGCCCTCGTCCTGGAGCGCGCGCATCAGCAGCATCGCGTACTCGTCGTTGTACGTGAACACGGCGTCGAGGCCGAGCTCGCGCCAGCGGGCGGCCAGCCGGGCGGCGGCGCCCTCGTCGTGCGCGAGCGGCAGCTCGGTGACCGTGGCGTCGGTGCCGCGCAGGGCGGCGCGCACGCCGGCCAGGCGGGGCGCGGAGAACGCCTCCAGGCCGGGCTCTCTCGGGACGACCACGCCGATCCGGCGGCGGCCCCGGTCGAAGAGGTGGGCGCCGGCGCTGTGCCCGACCACGTCATGGTCCATGAGCAGGGTGTGCGCGCCCTCGACGGGCTCGGGGCCGAGGGTGACGACGACCCGCGCCCCGGAGCGTTTGAGCACCTCGACGCCGCGCGGGCTCAGTCCGGAGCCGGGGACCAGGACCGCCACGGGCCTCAGCTCGGCCCAGGCGCGGGCGGCCTCGTCGTCGTGCAGGCCGACGGTGCCGTACTGCACGGCCGTGTAGTCGAGGCGGGCGAGGGAGCTCAGGAGATCGTTGATGAACTGGCTGTAGAGCGGTCCGACGGGGAAGGCGGGCGCGGGCATCAGGACCGTACGGCTGTGCCCGGCGCGCAGGCTGCGGGCCGCCGCGTGCGGCACGTACCCGAGTTCCCTCGCGGCCTCACGGACCCGGCGGCGGGTGGGTTCGCTGATCCGGACGGCACCGGCGTTGTTCAGGACGTAGGAGACGGTCGCGCGCGAGACGCCGGCCAGGCGGGCCACATCGGCACTCGTGGGTACGGAGCGCGTCGGTGCGGGGGACGCGGGCGCGGGCGTGTTCGTTATCTGCACCATGACGTACGGCATCCTTGCAGAAGCCGTAACCGGGCTGTCGGCCGGGGGAGTTGATACACCGTCAGCAGGCGGGCGCCGGGCCCGTCACCCGGTCGACCAGGTCCAGCCACGCGGACTCCAGCCGCTCCGGCGGCATGCCGCACTGACGTATCAGATGGTGGATCAGGGCGGGATCGAGCTGGGCCATCAGCGTGTGGGCGAGGACCTCGCAGTCCGCGTCCGGGACCGCCTCGCGCAGCAGCAGGGTCACGTGGTGGCGCAGGACGCGGCGCGGCGGGCTGGTGAAGCGGCGGCCCGCTTCCGGTTCGGCCGCCAGTTGCAGCTCCAGCTCCTCGGCGGAGCGGCGGAGCATCGCGAGGCCGAAGGCGCGCAGCCGCTCGGCCGGGGGTGCGCCCGGCCCGAGCGGCGGGGGTCCGGTGAGGAAGGCGGCCTGGAACTTCTTCTCGGAGTGGTCGAGGAGGGCGGTGAGCAGACCGGTGCGGTCGCCGAAGCGGCGGAAGACCGTCCCCTTGCCCACGCGGGCCGCCGCCGCGACCTCCTCCATGGTGATGCCGTCGGCCCCGCGCTCGGCCACCAGCAGCGCGGCCGCCTCCAGCAGGCGGGCCCGGTTGCGCGCGGCGTCGGCGCGCAGGCAGGGCTCGTCGGGGTCGGTGCCGAGTTGCGGCAACTCCTGCGGCTGTACGGGGTCCTGGGGTGCCGGGACGGGCGGCGGCGCGGCGGACATGAGGCCAGCGTAAAGCATCGGGAAGAAACTGGACCGCGGTCCGGTTGAGATGCTACAAACGAGAAGCGGACCCCGGTCCGGATTGTTTCGGCAAGATCTCAGCACCCCCCTGGAGTTTCCCCATGTCTGTTCGCATCCTCGCCCTCGTCGGCAGTCTTCGGGCCGGTTCGCACAACCGTCAGCTCGCCGAGGCCTCGGTCAAGCTCGCTCCCGCGGGTGCCGATGTGGCGCTCTACGAGGGGCTCGCGGAGATCCCCTTCTACAACGAGGACATCGACGTCGAGGGCGCCGTGCCGGCCGCCGCCGCCAAGCTGCGCGAGGCCGCCGCGGGCGCCGACGCGCTGCTGCTGTTCACGCCCGAGTACAACGGCACGATGCCGGCCGTCCTGAAGAACGCCATCGACTGGCTGTCCCGCCCCTACGGCGCCGGTGCCGTCAGCGGCAAGCCGGTCGTCGTGATCGGTACCGCCTTCGGCCAGTACGGCGGTGTGTGGGCGCACGACGAGGCCCGCAAGTCCGTGGGCATCGCGGGCGGCAAGGTGATCGAGGACATCAAGCTCTCCATCCCCGGTTCGGTGACCCGCTTCGCCGAGACCCACCCGGCCGACGACGACGAGGTCGCCGCCCAGCTGACCGAGGTCATCACCCGCCTCCACGGCCTCGCCGGCGAGCCGGCCGCGGCCTGATCTCCTCGCCCGGGGGCTGAGCCCCCGGAATTTCCGCTCCTCGAACGCCGGAGAGGCTGAATTTCAGCCTCTCCGGCGTTCGAGGAGCGGGGTCCGGGTCGGGAAGGGGCTGCGGGGGCGAAAACCCCTCAACGGCTCAGGCCGCCGCCGACGCGGACCGTCCGTCGCGATGGATCGGCGTTCGCGAGCCCGTCAGGGGAGCCCCCGTACCGCCCCGACGATCCGCGACGATCTCCGCCGCGATGGACAGAGCCGTCTCCTCCGGAGTACGCGCACCGAGATCGAGGCCGATCGGAGAGCGGAGACGGGCCAGCTCCCGCTCCCCCACCCCCGCCTCCCGCAGCCGCCGCTCCCGGTCGGTGTGGGTACGCCGGGAACCCATGGCGCCGACGAACGCCACCGGCAGCCCCAGGGCCACCTTCAGCAGCGGTACGTCGAACTTCGCGTCGTGGGTGAGAACGCACAGCACCGTGCGCGCGTCGGTCTCCGTGCCCCGCAGATAGCGGTGCGGCCAGTCGACCACGATCTCGTCGGCCTCCGGGAAGCGGGCCCCGGTCGCGAACACGGGCCGCGCGTCGCACACCGTGACGTGGTAGCCGAGGAACTTGCCCACCCGCACCAGCGCCGCCGCGAAGTCGATCGCCCCGAAGACGATCATGCGGGGCGGCGGCACCGAGGACTCCACGAACAGGGTCAGCCCGCCGGGGCAGTACGACCCGTCCTCCCGGACGCGGACCGTACCGGTGCGGCCGGCCTCCAGCAGGGCCCCGGCCTCCCCCGCCGCCGTCCGGTCCAGCCCGGGAACCCCGCCGAGGCCACCCTCGTACGACCCGTCCGGATGGACGAACAGGGCCCCGCCGAGGAGTTCCGCCGGGCCCTCGACGACCCGGGCGAGCGCCCCCGGCCCGCCCCGCAGGACGGTTGACAGCGCCGCCCGCAGCACCTGCCGGGCGGGGGCGTGCGCGCCGACCGGGGTCACCATGATGTCGATGACCCCGCCGCAGGTCAGGCCGACGGCGAAGGCGTCCTCGTCGCTGTAGCCGAACCGTTCGACACGGGTCTCGCCGTCCGCGAGCGCCCGGGCGCACAGGTCGTACACCGCACCCTCCACGCACCCGCCGGACACCGAGCCGATCGCCGTGCCCCCGCGGTCGACGGCGAGGGCCGCGCCGGGGCCGCGCGGCGCGCTGCCGCCCACGGACACCACCGTGGCCACGGCGAACTCCCGGCCCTCGGTCAGCCAGCGGTGCAGCTCGCCGGCGATGTCAAACACCCGTTCCTCCCGCCCGCAGTACCCGGTCCGGACGGATGGGCAGGTTCCGGTGCCGTACGCCGGTCGCGTGCCACACCGCGTTGGCGACGGCCGCCGCCGCGCCCACGATGCCGACCTCGCCGATGCCCTTGATGCCGACGGGGTCGTCGGGGTCCGGGTCGTCGACCCAGTCCGCCTCGACCTTCGGCACGTCGGCGTGGGTGGCGACGTGGTAGCCGGCCAGGTCGGCGCCGTAGAGGCGGCCAAAGGCGCGGTCGCGGACCGCCTCCTCGTGCAGGGCCATCGAGATGCCCCAGGTCATGCCGCCCACGAGCTGACCGCGCGCGGTGAGCGGGTTGACGATCCGGCCCGCGGCGAAGATGCCGAGCATCCGCCGCACCCGCACCTCGCCGGTGGTGACGTCCACGGCCACCTCGGCGAACTGTGCCCCGAAGGAGTGTCGTTCCTTCTGGGCGAGGGCGGCGAGGGCGGCGGTGGTGTCGGACCGTACGGTGATGCCCTCCGGCGGCACGACGCCTCCCGGAACGAGCTTCTCCCGCAGTTCCCCGGCGGCGGCCGTGATCGCCCAGGCCCAGGAGCGGGTGCCCATGGAGCCGCCCGCGATCCCCGCCGGCCCGAAGTCGCTGTCGCCGATGCGCACCCGGACCCGGTCGGGGGCCACGTGGAGCGCGTCGGCGGCGACCAGGGTGAGCGCCGTACGCGCCCCGGTGCCGATGTCGGCCGCGGCGATCCGCACGGTGTAGGTGCCGTCCGCCTCCGCGGTCACCGCGGCCGTCGACGGGAGGGCGCCCGAGGGGAAGGAGGCCGCGGCCGTGCCCGTGCCGAGCAGCCAGCGCCCTTCGCGGCGCGTCCCCGGGCGCGGATCACGGTCGGCCCAGCCGAAACGGCGGGCGCCCTCGCGGAAGCAGGCGGCGAGGTTGCGGCCGGCGAACGGCAGCCCGGAGACCGGGCCGCGCTCGGGGTCGTTGCGCAGCCGCAGCTCGACCGGGTCGATGCCGCACCGCTCGGCCAGTTCGTCGAGCGCCGCCTCCAGGGCGAACGATCCGGGCGCCTCGCCCGGCCCGCGCATCCACGTCGGGGACGGCACGTCCAGCCGTACGACCTCGTTCGAGGTGCGGTGGGCGTCGGCGTCGTACATCACCCGCGCCACACCGGCGCTCGGCTCGACGAACTCCCAGACCGTGGAGGTCTGGTTCAGTGAGCGGTGCTCCAGGGCGCGCAGCCGGCCGTCGGGGTCGGCGCCGAGCCGGACCCGCTGGACGGTGGGGCTGCGGTAGCCGGTGAGCGAGAACATCTGACGCCGCGTCAGGACGACGCGGACCGGCCGCTGCAAGGCGGTCGCGGCCATCACGGCGGACACCTGGTGGGCCCGTACGCCCTTGCTGCCGAAGCCGCCGCCGACGTGCTCGGAGCGCACCCGTACCGCGGACGCGTCCAGTGAGAACATCCGCGTGAGCTCGTCGGCGACCCAGGTGGTGCCCTGATTGGAGTCGACGACCTCGAGCCGGCCGCCGTCCCACAGGGCGGTCGCCGCGTGCGGCTCCATCATGCCGTGGTGCTCCTCGGGCGTGGTGTACTCCACGTCCACCACGTGTGCGGAGGCGGCGAGTTCGGCCTCCAGGTCGCCCTTCTCCGTCACCGCGGGCATGTGTCCGTCCGCCGCGTAGGCGTCCGGGCGGCCGGCGGAGAGCTCGATGTCGTGCGGCTCCCGCTCGTAGGTGACGACGAGCGCCTCGGCGGCCTCCCGGGCCTGCTCCGGCGTCTCGGCGACGACGAGCGCGACGGGCCAGCCGGCGTGCGGGACCCGGTCGTTCTGGAAGACCGCGGCCGTCGGGTCCGGCGGAACGCCCAGCATTCCGATGTAGTCGGTGGCGAGGCGTGGCGCGTTCCCGTGGTGCAGGACGGTCAGCACACCCGGCATGCCGAGCACGGGTCCGGTGTCGACGGACAGGATCCGGCCACGGGCGACGGTGGACAGCACCAGCCAGCCGTGGGCGAGACCGGCGAAGGGGATCTCGCCGGCGTACCGGGCGGCGCCGGTGACCTTGTCGCGGCCCTCGACACGGGTGTGCGCGGTGCCGACGGCACCCGCCGCCGTCGTGGTGCCGGTCGTGGCGGTGGTCATCGGGCGGCCTCCTCGGCGAGTTCGGAGAGCACGGCCACCACGAGGTTGCGCATGAGGGTCACCTTGTATCCGTTGTCGGGCAGCGGCCTGGCGGCCGCGAGTTCGGCGTCCGCCGCCGCCGCGAAGTACTCCGCGGTGGCCGGGGCGCCGTTCAGTACGCGTTCGGCGGCGCGGGCCCGCCAGGGCCGGGACGCCACGGCCCCGAGGGCGAGGCGGGACTCGCGCACGACTCCCCCGCTGACGTCGAGGGCGGCGGCGACCGAGCCGATCGCGAAGGCGTACGAGGCGCGTTCGCGGACCTTGCGGTAACGCGAGCGGGCGGCGACCGGCGCGGGCGGCAGGGTGACGTGGGTGATGAGCGCGCCGGGCGGCAGGGCGGTCTCCCGGTGCGGGGTGTCGCCCACCGGGAGGTAGAAGTCGGCCAGCGGCAACTCCCCCGGCCCGTCGGTGGTTTCGTAGGAGACGACCGCGTCGAAGGCGGTCAGCGCCACGCCCATGTCGGAGGGGTGGATCGCCACGCAGTGGTCGGAGGCGCCCAGAACGGCGTGGTTGTGGTGCTCGCCCTCGACGGCGGGGCAACCGCTGCCGGGCGCACGCTTGTTGCAGGGCATGGTCACATCGGTGAAGTAGCCGCAGCGGGTGCGCTGGAGCAGATTGCCGCCGACGGTGGCCATGTTGCGCAACTGCCCGGAGGCACCGGCGAGTACGGCCTGGGTGAGGGCGGGGTAGTTCCGGCGGACGCCGGGGTGCGCGGCGAGGTCGCTGTTGGTGACGGTGGCGCCGATGCGCAGTCCGCCGCCGTCGGCGGGCTCGATCCGGTCCAGCGGGAGGGCGCGGACGTCGACGAGCCGGGCCGGGCGCTCGACGCCGTTCTTCATCAGGTCGACGAGGTTGGTGCCGCCGCCGAGGTAGCGGGCGTCGGGGTCGGCGTCGAGCAGCGCCACCGCGCCGGAGACGTCGTCGGCGCGCCGGTAGTCGAACTCCCTCATGCCGCGGCCTCCTCGGTCTCGTTCCGGTTCTCCGCGGCGGCGCGGGCGACCGCCTCGACGATCTGTACGTACGCGCTGCAGCGGCACAGGTTGCCGCTCATGCGTTCCCTGATCTCCTCGGGGGTCAGGGGAGGCGGTCCCGCCTCGGGGCGTACGTCCCCGGTGACGGCGCTGGGCCAGCCCGCCGCGTGCTCCTCGATGACGGCGACGGCCGAACAGATCTGGCCGGGGGTGCAGTAGCCGCACTGGAAGCCGTCCAGGTCGAGGAAGGCCTGCTGCACCGGGTGCAGCCGGTCCCCGTCGGCCAGGCCCTCCACGGTGGTGATCTCGCGTCCGTCGGACGCGACGGCCAGTTGTAGGCAGGACACGGTGCGGCGGCCGTCGACCAGGACCGTGCAGGCGCCGCACTGTCCCTGGTCGCAGCCCTTCTTGGTGCCGGTCAGGTCGAGGCGCTCGCGCAGGGCGTCGAGCAGGGTGGTGCGGTGGTCGACGGACAGCGTGTGCTTCTCGCCGTTGATGTTCAGGGTGACGCTGCTGGACGTCGAGGGGGCCATGAGCAGCCTTCTTTCACGGATCTGGAAGGCGGACGAGTCGATGACGTGGGGTGGGCTGTACGGAACGGGGGGCGTTCGGGACCATGTGGGAAAGGGGGGGAAGGGCCGGGAACGCGCCGGTCGTCGAAGGCATGCCACCGGGCGTCCCGCACCGTCCGCGTCCGCCGATACGATGGACCCGAAGCGGACAGCTGTCCGTTACCCCCAAGAACGTAGTGGACAGCTGTCCGGTTAGCAAGGACGGGTTTCGGTCACGGCCGGGAGGAGGACGAGTGGGACACGAGAAGGACGCATCCCCGTGCGCGCGGACACCGCGGAGCACGGCGGCACCCCTGCGCTCGGACGCGCAGCGCAACCGCGAGCGCATCCTGGAGGTGGCCCTCGTCGAACTCACGCGCTCGGCGGACACCCCGTTGAGCGTGATCGCCAAGAAGGCGGGCGTCGGGCAGGGCACGTTCTACCGGAACTTCCCCAGCCGCGAGGCACTCGTCCTGGAGATCTACCGGTACGAGATGCGGCAGGTGGCGGACAGCGCGGCGCAGTTGCTGAGCACGCGGGAGCCCGACTGCGCGCTGCGCGAGTGGATGGACGGGCTGGCCCGCTTCGCCATGGCCAAGGCCGGGCTGGCCGACGCCATCCGGCAGGCCACCAGCGGACCGGGGAGCCCGGCGAAGCCGGGGCACAGCCCGGTCACCGAGGCGGCGGAACTCCTGCTGCGCAGCTGCGAGGAGGCCGGATCCATCCGCCCGGGGGTGACCGCGGACGACCTCGTCCTCGCCATCGGCGGCCTCTGGCAGCTCGACCCCGCCGAGGACTGGCAGCCGCGCGCCACCCGACTGCTGGACCTGGTCATGGACGGGCTGCGGGCGGGGGCTCCGGGACGGTAACCCGCCGGCACGACGCGCCGGCCGGAACGCCGGTCCGCCGGTGGACGGCCCCCTGCCGGCGCCTCCCCGGCGGGCCCCGCACGAACGCCCCCCGGTGGCCCCGCACGGACACCTCTCGGCGGGTCCCGCACGGACACCCCCGGTGGCCCCGCACGAACACCCGCGCGGCATGGACGCCGTCCTGCTCTCAGGCGACCGCCGTAGGGGCCAGCTCGCGCAGTTCCCGCAGGGCGGCGGACACGGCCGGGCGGGCGTGGCCGCCGCCGCGGGTGCAGGTCAGCAGTCTGCGGTGCGGGTTGCCGGTGCAGCGCACACGGGTGATCGGCAGGTCCGGGGCGAGACGGGCGAGGCGCGGGATCAGGGCGACGCCGAGGCCGTGGGCGACGAGATGGGCGATGACGTTCCAGTCACAGGCGTGGTGGACGACGTCCGGGGCGAAACCGGCCGCGCCGCACGCGGCCAGCACATGCGGCCGGCAGGGACTGTCCGGCACCGGCACGATCCACGGCTCGCGCGCCGCCTCGGCGAGGTCGGTCCGCTCGTGTCCGGCCAGCGGATGCCCCGCCGGGACCACCAGGTCGAACGGGTCGTCCAGCAGGGGCTGCTGGTCGAACCGCGTGTCGCTCAGCGGCGGGTTGTACGGGGTGGACTCGACGACGGCCAGATCGGTGGACCCCTCGAAGAGCAGGTCGAAGCTCCGCGTCACCTCCTCCTCCGCGATCCGCACCGACAGCCGCGGATGACGCTTCCCCAGCCGGGCGGCCATCGGCGCCAGCAGCACGGAGATCGCCACCGGGAACCCCGTGACGCGCAGCACCCCGGCCGGGGCGCCGTGGTCGGCGCGCAGGTCCAGCTCGGCCTGGTCCCAGCGGGCCTGGATCGCGTCGGCGTGCGCCAGCAGGCTCTCGGCGGCCGGGGTGAGCCGTACCCCGCGCCCCCGCGGTTCCAGCAGGTCGACGTCCAGGTCGCGGGCGAGCTGACGGATCTGCTGGGAGGCGGCGGACGGGGTGAAGTGCAGGGCACGGGCGGCCGCGGTGACCGTGCCGTAGTGGGCGACCGCTCTGAGGACGTGCAGCCGGCGCAGATCAATCATGAAGTCCACGCTTAACGATGGCGTGCACAAAGTCAACCTGGACGTGTACGGAGGGTACGAAGCACTCTTGCCGTGTCGCGACAATCGACAGTGCACCCATGTGATCGAGGATCCGAGGAGTCACCATGACCAGCACGACCGGCGCCGCGGGCACGACCGGCACGTTCTGCCCGTACTGCGGGTGGCCGGACGACGCCGAGCCGTTCCGGGTGGTCTCCCGGCACGGCACCGCGGCGGGCAGCACGGTGTGGACCCGCTGCGGCTGCGGTTCGCTCCAGGTCCGCGCCGTCGACGACCGCGGCGCCCGCATCGTCTCCCGCAGCAGGCCCGCGGACGCTCCGTGGGGCCGGGCCGACCGGTGAACGGCCGGGGCGGGGCGGCCGTTGACAGCCGCCCCGCCCCGGCCTTACTAATCGAGGCCGGAGCAGGCAGGAGGCGCGGACGTGCACGAACCCCCCTTGTCCGGGGTCACGGTGGTCAGTGTGGAGCAGGCGGTGGCCGCGCCCTACGCGACCCGGCAGCTGGCCGATCTCGGCGCCCGTGTGATCAAGGTGGAGCGGCCGGGCGAGGGGGACTTCGCGCGCCGGTACGACACGACCGTGCACGGCCACTCCAGCTATTTCGTATGGATCAACCGCTCGAAGGAATCCCTCACGCTGGACCTGAAGGACCCGCGCGGCCGGGCGATCCTGCACGGGCTGCTCCGGGACGCCGACGTGTTCGTGCAGAACCTCGCGCCGGGCGCCGCCGGCCGCCTCGGCCTGGGGACCGACGAGCTGACCCGCCGCTACCCCCGGCTGATCCCCTGCACGATCTCCGGGTACGGCACGAGCGGCCCCTGGGCCGACCGCAAGGCGTACGACCTGCTGATGCAGTGCCAGACCGGCCTGGTGTCGCTGACCGGAACACCGGAGGAGACCGCCCGTACCGGGATCTCCGTCGCCGACATCGCCGCCGGGATGTACGCGTACAGCGGTGTGCTCACCGCCCTCTACACCCGCGCGACCACCGGCACGGCGCATCCGGTGGAGGTGTCCCTGTTCGAGGCGCTCGCCGAGTGGATGGGCCAGCCCGCCTACTACACCCGCTACGGCGGCACCCAGCCCCCGCGCCTGGGCACACAGCACGCCACCATCGCCCCGTACGGCACCTACCGGGCCGCCGACGGACGCGAGGTGCTGTTCTCCGTCCAGAACGAGCGCGAGTGGGCGGCCCTGTGCGCGGAGTTCCTCGGCCGGCCGGAGCTGACCGGCGATCCGCGCTTCGCCACCAACTCCGACCGGGTGGCCCACCGCGGGGAACTGAACGCGGTCATCGCCGAGCGCTTCGCCCGCGCGGACGCCGATGAGCTGCTCGAGGACCTGGAGGCGATCGGCATCGCCTGCGCCGGGGTCAACGACGTCGCCGCGTTCCTCGACCACCCGGTCCTCGCCGCCCGCGACCGCCGGCGCGAGGTGGCGGTACCGGGCGGAACCGTGGAGGCGCTGCTGCCGCCCGCCGACCTCGCGGGCCTGCCGGCCCGCATGGACCCGGTACCGGCCGTGGGCGAGCACACGGAGGCGATCCTGACGGAACTGGGCCGCTCCCCCGAGGAGATCGCGGCACTGCGCGCGGACGGGGTCGTCTGAGCCCGGCCGGGACCTGCCCGGTGACCAGGCCGGAGGAGACCGGCGGCGTCTCGCGGCCGAAAGGAGCGGAGCCCGGTGCGCGCGGCCACGAGACGGCGAAGCCCGGGGCGCGCGACCACAAGACGGCGGGGTACGTCGGCACGCGGCCACAAGACGGCGGGGTACGTCGGCGCGCGGCCACAAGACGGCGAAGCCCGAGGCACGCGGCCACAAGACGGCGGGGTACGTCGGCACGCGGCCACAAGACGGCGAAGCCCGAGGCGCGCGACCACAAGACGGCGGGGTACGTCGGCGCGCGGCCACAAGACGGCGAAGCCCGAGGCGCGCGACCACAAGACGGCGGAGTACGTCGGCGCGCCGGGGTTCCTCCCGCGCGAGCGCGGTCGGGCGTGGGAGTCGGCGACCGGCGACGACACCGCGGCCGGGCGTGCCGGATTCCGCACCCCCGTGTGATCCGCCGGACGGGCCCTACCGGGGCTGCCGCTGGTGCAGCGCGTCCAGGACGTCGTCGTCCGTCAACTGGTCGAACTCCTCGTACCACTGGCCCACGGCCATGAACGCGGCCGGCTCGTACAGACACACCACCTCGTCGGCCTCGGAGCGCATCAGCGCGACGCCCTCCGTCGAGCCGACCGGAACGGCCAGCACGAGGTGTCCGGGCTCCTGTGCCCGCAGGGCGCGCAGCGCGGCGCGGGCGGTGGACCCGGTCGCCAGCCCGTCGTCGACGACGATCACGGTCCGTCCGCGCAGTGCGGGAGCCGGGCGGCCCTGGCGGTAGCGCTGTTCGCGGCGGCGCAGCTCGGTGCGCTCGCGCTCGACGACGGGCGCGAGGTCGGCCTCGTCGATGCCCAGCCGCCGCAGGGCGTCCTCGTCGAAAAGCGGCACCCCGTCGCCGGCCATCGCGCCGACGCCGAACTCCTCGTGGAAGGGGGCGCCGATCTTCCGTACGACGAGGACGTCGAGCGGGGCGTCCAGTGCCCCGGCGACCTCCACGGCCACGGCGGCACCGCCGCGGGGGAGGGCCAGCACGACAGGGTCGGGCAGGGCTCCCTGGTCCTGCCTCTCCCGCAGTCGTGCGGCCAGTTCACGGCCGGCCTGGCGGCGATCACGGAACCGCATGACGGATGCCCTCCCTCCGCACCGGAGACGGCACCTGAAGCACCCGGTCCGCACCCGTGTACCCCGCTCTCCGGCACTCGAAGCGCCCGGCGCCCGGCATGGGTGCGCGGTCGTCGGGCAGGCGAGTTCCATGGTCGGTGACACGAGCGACTACGGGCAGGCGCGGCGGCCGGACGAGAGCGGGCACCGGGCGGTGGCGCAGGAGGACGAGTTCCGGATCGAGGCGTGGGCGGCGAGCCGGGAGAACTGTCTGGCGGAGGCGGTGGCGGCGATGGTGGAGTGCTTCGCCGACGTCTCCGGGGTGCGGCCGACGGGTGTGGGCCGCGTCCGGCTGGCCGGGGCCAGTGACGACGATCTGCTGGCAGCGCTGCTGGACGAGATCCTGTACCGGTTGGAGGAGTACGGCCAGGTACCGGTCGACGTGGAGACGGACGAGACCGACGAGGGTCTCGACATACGCCTGGCGGTGGCCGCCCTGACGGACGTACGGGTCACCGGCCGGATGCCGACGGCCGTGGCCTGGGAGGAACTAAGGATCCACCCGGGCCCGTACGGCTGGACGTGCGCGCTCACGGTCGACGGATGACAGCCGGAACAGTCCCTCCGGGGGAGTTCGAGGAGCGGGGGCCCGGGGGCAGAGCCCCCGGGCCGGGACGGGCAGGGGCGGCGGGGGCGGCGGGGGCGAGAAAAACCCGCGCTCAGTGCGTGGGCGCCGCCGCGCTGATGTCCGCCAGGGCGGAGTGCGGATCCTCCGTCGCGGCGAGATCCCCGAGACTCACCATCCCCACCGGACAGCCCCCGCGTTCCACCACCGGAAGCCGCCGGACGGCATACCGCCGCATCAGCTCCACGGCGTGATCGGTGGTGTCCTCGGGATCGAGTGTCACCAGGGGCGGGCGCGTGCACAGGGAACCGACCGCCGTGGCCTCCGGGTCACGCCCCTCGGCGACACCCCTGAGCACGATGTCGCGGTCGGTGAGCACACCGAACAGATCGCAGTCGTACGCGACGAGGACGTCGCCGATGTCCTGCTCGCGCATCAGGCGCGCGGCCCGCGCCACCGTCGTCATGGGCTCGACGGACGCGGTGTCCGCGGACATCACGTCCCGTATCCGCGTGGTCATGGGCACCTCCCGGTACGTGGCCGGCCTGGACTCCCCGTGTCCGTCGCGTAGCCCGCCGCGCGGCACGTAAACCGACCGGGGGGGGGGGGGGGGGGGGGGGCGCCCCCCCCCCCCCCCCCCCCCCCCCCCCCCCCCGACTGCACGGCTACACGGCTACACGGCTCCGGGAACCTCCTCGGTGACACCGTTCAGCGGCGAGGCCGGGTCGGTGCCGTACGGGAGGGTGATGGCTTCGAGGCCGTGGCCCGCCGGGTCCCGGAAGTACACGCCGCGACCGCCGTCGTTGCGGTTGATGCGGCGGGGGTACCTGCCGTGCGGATCGGCCTGGACGGGGATCCCGGCGTCCACGAGCCGGGTGAGGATCGCGTCGAACTCGTCCTCGGAGACGAGGAACGCGTAGTGCTGCGCCGGGACGTCGATGTCGACGGTCGCGAAGTCCAGGGTGACTCCGTTGGCGGTCGTCACCGGCAGGAACATTCCGGCCGGTTCCCCGACCTCCAGGCCCAGGACGTGGGCGAGGAAACGGGCGGACCTCTCCCGGTCACGGGTGAGAACGATGGTGTGGTTGAACTCGACTGACACGAGGGCAATGCCTCCACGGGCATCCGCGGCGCCTCCATGCCTCACCCAGCCGGTGACCGACACGCGATGCCGCGCCGAAGAGCCTAGACAGCGGAACCGATGGCTGTCGAGCCGTTAAATCCGGGGGCGACGGCGGGCTGCGCGCGGGCGGATGTCAGGCCGGGGCGTCGTGCCCGCCCTCGGCCGCGGCGGCCTCGTCCACGCGGCAGGCCACCCAGGCCAGGAAGTCCCCGACCGCCGCCCCGGGCAGCGCGGGCGCGGACTCACGGGGGCGTGCGAAGCTGCGCAGCGCGTCCGTGATCAGTGGCCGGAACTCCGCCTCCGCGGCGGCGACGATCCCGGCCGCCCCGCGTTTGGCGAACCAATGGCCGGTGCGGCAGTACACCACGGAGCGGCAGCCGTTGAGCACCCGGTTGTCGGCCGTGTGCCCCTCGCCCTCGGCGTGTTCCCGCACGGAGGCGCGGAGCGCGGCGAACACGTCGGCCCGTTCCGGTGCGGCGATCACGTCCCGTGCCGGCCCGCCGAACAGCGGGAGGCCGGCCTGGTGGGCGAGGGAACGGTCGAGGACGTACCAGAACGCGGGCCCCTCCCCGGGGTCGTGGCTGACCCGCTCGGGCAGTGACGGTCCGGTGTTGAGGTCCATGAGGTACCCCGCCCCGCCGGACGGGCGGCCGGCGAAATCGGCCGGGTAGACGACCAGTTCCAGTCCGGCCGCGGGACAGACCAGGGCGGGGTGGGCCAGCGCCCCGGCCAGTTCGGGCAGGGCACGCCGGGGAAGCGAGCGGTCCACCACGACGGTCACGTCGACGTCGCTGCGTCCGTGCCGGTAGTCGCCGAGCGCGAGGGATCCGACGGCGAGGACGCTCACCAGGTGGGGGCCGCAGACGGCGCGCGTGCGGTGGACCAGTTCGTCGAGGTAGGGGCGGACCTCGCGGGGCGGGACGGGGGTACGGCTCATGGGACCAGTGTCGGCCCGCGGATCCGCGGCGCGGTGCGTCAGTTCCACAACTCGTCGCTGTCGCACACCAGCGCGCCCATGTTGCGTTCCATCATCCGCAGGGCGGCGTCCGCGAGGTCGGCGTGGATGTGGGCGACGGCGTCACGGGGGACGGTCACGTCGAAGTGGCGGATGTGCGCGTCGAGCGACGAGTACAGGATGCACTGCTCCGTGACCTGGCCGCACAGCACGAGCCGGTCGATGCCCTGCTGGTTGAGCAGGTAGCCCAGTGGTGTCTCGAAGAAGGCCGAGTGCCGTGCCTTGACGACGAAGAGCGAGGAGTCGTCCGGCAGCAGCGGTTCCACGAGGCGCGCGTGCGGTCCCGACAGGGCCTTGTCGAGCAGCTCACCGTGGTGGGAGCGCCATTCGCCGAAGTTGTCGTTGACGTAGATCACCGGCACGTCCCGGTGCCGCGCCCGTTCCAGCAGGGCGGAGACGACCGGTACGACCGACTCGGCGGACGGGATCAGATGGTCGGCGTCCGGATGGTCGTAGGTGTTGATCATGTCGATGACGATCAGCGCGGTCTTGCCCATGCCCTCCGGGTTCCACCCGCGCGGGAGGGTCAGACATGTTTACTCGGGCGCGACCGTGACGGCGGGGAGCGGAGGACGGCGGCCGGCCCGCGAAGGCCGGCCCGCAGGGGCCTCGTGTACCGGGTCCTGAGCGTCATCAGGGCCGTCCGGCCCTAGCCCGGCGGGGGTCCGCCGCCGACGATGGAGGAATGATCCACAGCGATGGCTTCCGGCCGCTCGACCGCCAGGAGTGTCTGCGCCTGCTGGCCAAGGTGCCGGTCGGTCGCGTCGTCTACACCCGGCAGGCACTGCCCGCCGTCCTCCCCGTCAACTTCGCCCTGGACACGGACGCCTCCGTGGTGCTGTGCACCTCCGCCGCGTCCGATCTGGTCCGGGCGATCGACGGCGTCGTGGTCGCCTTCGAGGCCGACGACTTCGACGCCGGGAGCCGGTCCGGCTGGAGCGTGGTGGTCACGGGCCGGGCGGCCGTGGTGACCGACCCGGCCGAACACGAACGCCTGCTGCGGACCGGGCCCCGCTCGTGGATGCCGATGCACGACGGGGTGTTCGTCCGGGTCGAGGCCGAGATGGTCACGGGCCGGGAACTCACGGGACTGCCCGAGCCGGGCTGAACCGGTGACCGCGTACGCGGCGCGGCTCCGGTCGCGGCGGACGGCCGGGCGGTAGGGCGGTGCGGTGGCTGCGGGCGGTAGGGCGGTACGGCGGCTGCGGGCGGTACGGCGGCTGCGGGCGGCGAGGCGGTACGGCGGCTGCGGGCGGCCGGTGCGGTGGTGGTCGGCGAGACCGGCGCCCGCGAGTCAGGGCAGTGGACGTTCACGGACCGGTCGGCGCGCGGTGAACCGCTGCCGGTCCCCGGCCGCGCGGTCGGGGGCGGAGCCGCGTCGGTACGGGAGGTGGCCGGCGTCGTCGGCCGTGTGAGGGGTGCCGTACGGTACGCCTGTGACCGCCTTCAGCCCTGAGAACGCCCCGGGCCGCCACGGCCCTTACGCCACCGTCGAGGCCGCGCCCCGTGAGGTGGGCCGGGTGCGCACCGAGTACTCGCCCGCGTACGACGGCGACCCCGATCCCGGGGAGATCGTCTGGACCTGGGTGCCCTACGAGGAGAACGACGGCCGGGGCAAGGACCGTCCGGTGCTCGTCGTCGCCCGGGAGACGGGCGGGACGTTCCTCGCCGTGCAGTTGTCCAGCAAGGGGCACAACGGTCACCGGGAGTGGGTGCCGATCGGCAGCGGGCCGTGGGACCGGTCGGGCCGCGACTCCTGGGTCGCCGTGGACCGGGTGCTGCGGCTGTACGAGGAGGGCATGCGCCGGGAGGCGTGCGCGCTGGACCGGATGCGGTTCAACCTCGTGCGTCAGCGGCTGCGGGAGCGGTACGGCTGGAGCTGACGTCCGCCGGTCCGGGCAGCAGGTCCGCGAAGGTCCGCTCGAACGCGGCGCGGACCGCGCTGTCGCGGGTGCGGTCCAGGATGCCGAACACCACGTGGGCGAAGGCGCCCTCGAAGCGCCCGCCCGGCTCCAGGTGCGACCGGAACGCCGCCGCCACCTGGGCGGGGTCGTTGCGGAACACCCCGCAGCCCCAGGCGCCCAGCACGAGCCGCCGGTAGCCGTGGGCGGCCGCGGTCTCCAGCACCCGCCCGGCCCGTACCACCAGGGCGTGCGGCACCTCGGCCGCCCGCTCCGGCGCCGTCCGCAGGATCACGCCCGCGTTGGGCGCGGGCGAGGTGAGGAAACCGGCCGTGAACGGCTCGTCCAGGAGGCGTCCGCGGTCGTCGCGGAAGACCGGCACGGCGGGTGAGTGGATCACGCGGTCCGTGTAGAACGGGTCGCGGTGGGTGCGGTGGTGGTCGTAGAAGCCGGCGGCCCGCAGCAGGCACGTGTACAGCGCGGAGGCGCGGCACAGGGCCTCCTCCTGGGCCTGGGCGCCGTTGAGGTATCCGCCGCCGGGGTTGCGGGCGGAGGCGAAGTTCAGTACGGCCACCCCGTCCGCGAGCCGCCGGGCGGCCTCCAGACTGCTCTCGCCGGTGACCTCGAACCGGGTGCCGGCCGGCCGGGAATCCGGGAACGGGAACGGGACCGGCCGCGGCCCGTACGTCCGCGTTCCGCGGGCCGCGGCCTCGACCGCCGCCCCGATGGACACCTCGTGGCCGCCGGGTGCGCGGTAGGCGCCCGCCGCCACGATTCCCTCGGTCTCCCGGGCGATGCCGCGCAGGCGCGCGCTCACGGCGCCACCCCCGTAGCCGCCGTGGCCACGCGCCGCGCGGTCTCGCTCGTCGTGCTCATGCAGGCATCCTGAGCGATGCTGGTGAGGCGGTGCAACGGAGTTTCCGCCTCCCCGGAAGGCCCGGGAAACGGGCGGGAAACCGCCCGGGAACAGGCAGGACGAAAGGATGACGGACCCGGGACGTCCCGCCAGGCGCCCTTGTGCCCGCCGACGCGAAGGTTTTGGGTGGACGGGTTGACGCCGGCCGGGAGCGGCGAAGCTCCGGGCCGGTGACATGTGGAACCTCAGGAGGATCCCGACATGTCCGATTCGGCAGGCGGCTGTGTGGAGCCGCGTACCGCCGTCACAGAAGCCGAGGTGGAAGCCCTGGTGCGGGGCATCTGCTTCAAGACCGGACCGCCGCGCCGCCTCGGGGTCGAGGTGGAATGGCTCGTCCACGAGCTGCGGGACCCGCGGCTCCCCGTGTCACCCGAACGACTCGAAGCGGCCTACGCCGCTCTGCGGACCGTGCCTCTGAGGTCGGCGCTCACCATCGAGCCCGGCGGCCAGCTGGAACTGAGCTCGCCGCCCGCCGCCTCCCTGACGGAGTGCGTCGGTACCGTCTCCGCCGACCTCGACGCCGTCCGCGCGGTGTTGCGCGAGGACGGTCTGGTCCTCGTCGGCCTCGGCCACGACCCCTGGCACACCCCCCGCCGGTTCCTGCGCGAACCGCGGTACGACGCCATGGAGGCCTGTCTCGACCGCACCGGCCCCGCCGGCCGGGCCATGATGTGCGCCTCCGCCTCCGTGCAGGTGTGCGTGGACGCCGGGTACGAGGAGCCCGGCCCGCTCGGCCATGTGCGGCGCTGGTGGCTGGCGCACCAGCTCGGCGCGGTCCTGGTCGCCGTGTTCGCCAACTCCCCGGTCGCCGGGGGCCGGCCGACCGGCTGGCTGTCCACGCGGCAGCTCCGCTGGACGCAGATCGGCACCGGCCGGGCGGGCGCCCCCGTGCTGGACGCCGACCCGCGCGGCGCCTGGGCCCGGCACGTCCTGGACTCGCCGGTGATGTGCGTACGGCGTGGCGGAGGACCGTGGGACGTGCCCCGGGGGCTCGCCTTCCGGGAGTGGATCAGGTCCGGCACACCCGGCCCGCCGACCCGGGACGACCTCGACTACCACGTCACGACCCTGTTCCCGCCGGTGCGGCCGCGCGGCCACCTGGAACTGCGCATGATCGACGCGCAGCCCGGTGACGACGGCTGGATCGTGCCGCTGGCCGTGGTCGCGGCGCTGTTCGACGACCCGGAGGCCGCCGAGACCGCCTACCGGGCGGTGAAGCCGCTGGCCGAGCGGGCGCACGGCATGCCCGCGCCGCACAGTCCGCTCTGGCGGGACGCGGCCCGCGTCGGCCTGGCCGACCCGGAGCTGCGCGAGGTGGCCGTCACCTGTTTCGCGGCGGCGCTGCGCGCCCTGCCCCGGCTCGGTGCCACCACCGAGGTGATCGACGCGGTCGGGGCGTACCGGGACCGGTATGTCGCCCGCGGCCGCTGCCCGGCCGACGACTCGCTCGACGAACTGCGTGCGACGGCCCGCGGCGCGCGCCCCCGCCCCCCGCACCCGCATGGGAAGGACATCCCCTCATGACCGACCCCGCCCTCGACGCCGAAGCCCTGCGCGAGCGCGCGGTCGCCTCGCTGATCACCGCGCGGGACCGCACCACGCTGCTCACCAGTTGCGTCGACGGGCCCGATCTGACCGCCCAGCACTCGCCGCTGATGTCGCCGCTGGTGTGGGACCTCGCCCACATCGGCAACCAGGAGGAGCAGTGGCTGCTGCGGGCCGTCGCCGGCCATGAGGCGATACGGCCCGAGATCGACACCCTGTACGACGCCTTCGAGCACCCGCGCGCCGAACGTCCGAAGCTGCCGTTGCTGCCGCCGGAGGAGGCCCGCCGGTACGCGGCCGACGTGCGCGGCCGGGCGCTGGACGTGCTGGAGACCGCCGCGTTCCACGGGACGCGGCTGACCGAGGCGGGCTTCGCCTTCGGGATGATCGCGCAGCACGAACAGCAGCACGACGAGACCATGCTGATCACCCATCAGCTGCGGAGGGGACCGCAGGCGCTGACCGCCCCGGACCCGGAGCCGGTGCCGCTGTTCACGGGCCCGGCCGAAGTCCTGGTCCCGGGCGGCCCGTTCACCATGGGCACCTCGGACGAGCCGTGGGCGCTGGACAACGAACGGCCCGCGCACCGGCGCGAGGTGGCGCCCTTCCGCATCGACACCACTCCGGTGACGAACGCCGCGTACCGGGCGTTCATCGAGGACGGCGGCTACGACGAACCCCGCTGGTGGACGGCCGAGGGCTGGGCGCACATCCGCCGCAACTCCGTCACCGCGCCGCTGTTCTGGCGCCGGGACGGCGGGCAGTGGCTGCGGCGCCGGTTCGGTGTCACCGAGGTGGTGCCGCCCGACGAGCCGGTGCTGCACGTGTGCTGGTACGAGGCCGACGCCTACGCCCGCTGGGCCGGGCGCCGGCTGCCGACCGAGGCCGAGTGGGAGAAGGCGGCCCGGTACGACCCGGCCGGCGACCGCTCGATGCGCTACCCGTGGGGCGACGCCGAGCCCGCGCCCGAGCACGCCAACCTCGGCCAGCGGCATCTGCGTCCGGCGCCCGCCGGGAGCTACCCGGCCGGTGAGTCGCCGCTGGGCGTAAGGCAGTTGATCGGCGACGTGTGGGAGTGGACGGCGAGCGACTTCCTGCCGTACCCGGGGTTCAGGGCGTTCCCGTACAAGGAGTACTCGGAGGTGTTCTTCGGACCGGAGCACAAGGTGCTGCGCGGCGGTTCGTTCGCCGTGGCCCCGGTGGCCTGCCGGGGCACGTTCCGCAACTGGGACCTGCCGATCCGGCGGCAGATCTTCTCCGGATTCCGCACGGCGCGCTCGGAGGACGTCTGATGTGCCGTCATGTGGCCTACGTGGGGCCCGAGGAGCCGCTGGGCGAGCTGCTCGTGAAGCCGCCGCACGGTCTGTACCGGCAGTCCTGGGCGCCCCGGCGGCAGCGGTACGGCACGGTCAACGCCGACGGCTTCGGCGTGGGCTGGTACGCGGAGGGTGATCCGGTGCCGGCCAGGTACCGGCGGGCCGGACCGGTATGGGCCGACCTGTCGTTCGCGGATCTCGCCCGTGTCGTACGGACCCGGGCGCTGCTCGCGGCCGTACGGGACGCGACCCTGTCGGGTGCCGACGCGGAGGCCGCGGCGGCGCCGTTCGCCGCCGGGACCTGGCTGTTCAGCCACAACGGGGCGGTGCCGGGCTGGCCGGGCTCGCTCGCGCCGCTGGTGGCGTCCCTGTCCGCCGAGGACGTGCTGTCGCTGGAGGCCCGCAACGACTCCGCGTTCGTGTGGGCGCTGGTGCTCGCCCGGCTGCGGGCCGGTGACGAGGAGGGGCAGGCGCTGGCCGACACGGTCCTGGAGGTCGCCGGGGCGGCCCCCGGGGCCCGGCTCAACCTGCTGCTCACAGACGGCGACACCGTCACTGCGACCGCCTGGGGCGACACGCTGTGGTACCTCACCCGGGCCGGCGGCGGCACCGTCGTGGCCTCCGAGCCCTATGACGACGATCCGCACTGGCGTGAGGTCCCCGACCGCACCCTGCTCGCGGCGAGCCGTACGGACGTCCTGCTGACCCCGCTCAAGGAGCCCCTCACGTGAGTCCGTTCCACCTCACCCGCACCCTGCCCGAGGACACCACCGGCGCCGCCCTGCGCGCCGACGTCCACGAGGGCCTGACCGGCAGCCCCAAGACGCTGCCGCCCAAGTGGTTCTACGACGCGCGGGGCAGCGAACTCTTCGAGGAGATCACCACGCTGCCCGAGTACTACCCGACCCGCGCCGAACGCGAGATCCTGCGCGCCCGCGCCGGTGAGATCGCCGCGGCGTCCGGTGCCCGCACCCTGGTCGAACTGGGCTCCGGCTCCTCGGAGAAGACACGGCACCTGATCGACGCCCTGACCGGACTGCACACCTATGTCCCCGTCGACGTCAGCGAGAGCGCCCTCACGCTCGCCGGGCGGGCGCTGGCCGCCGAACGGCCGGGGCTGGACGTGCACGCGCTGATCGCCGACTTCACCGCCCGGCTGACCCTGCCCGACACGCCGGGGCCGCGGCTGGTGGCGTTCCTCGGCGGCACCATCGGCAATCTGCTGCCGGCCGAGCGTGCCGCGTTCCTCGCCTCCGTCCGCGCCCTGCTCGCCCCGGGCGACGCCCTGCTGCTGGGCGCGGACCTGGTGAAGGACGAGCGGGTGCTGGTCCGGGCGTACGACGACGCGGCCGGTGTGACGGCCGCGTTCAACAAGAACGTCCTGACCGTCATCAACCGGGAGCTGGGCGCCGACTTCGACCCGGACGCCTTCGACCATGTGGCGCTGTGGGACGCCGGGCACGAGTGGATCGAGATGCGGCTGCGCTCCCGTACCGCGCAGACGGTGAAGATCCCCCCACTGGAACTCGCCGTGGACTTCGCGGCGGGCGAGGAACTGCGCACCGAGGTGTCGGCGAAGTTCCGCCAGGACGGAGTGCGTGAGGAACTGTCTTCCGCAGGGCTGGAGTTGGCCCGGTGGTGGACGGACGGGGAGGCGCGGTTCGCGCTGTCGCTGAGCGTCGCGCGCTGACGGGAACGCCGGGCCGCGCGTCGCCCTAGTCGAAGGCCAGGGCCTCGGTGATGCGGCGCGCGGCGCGCTCGGCCTCGGTGGCCGGGTCGGACCCGGTGAGCACCTCGGTCATGTACTCCTTGATCGGGTTGTCCGCCTCGACCGCGCTCCACTGGGGTGTGATGGGGGTCGCCCGGCCCTGTGCGGCTCCGGCCGCCATGGCCGCGACCCCCTCCTCCTCCGCCACCGACTCGGCGAGTTCGGCCTTGTTGGGGACGTAGTTCATCGTGCGGGCCAGGTCGGTGTTCCACTTGGCGCCGGTGAGCGCGGCGACGACCTCGACGGCTCCCTCCCGGATGTCGGTCTTGGCCGGGATCACGAGGTCGGAGCCGCCGGTGAAGACGGCGCCGGGCTTGTCGGCGGTCTTGCCGGGGACGGGGAAGTAGCCGAGCTCGCCCTTGAGTTGCGGGTTCTGCTTGAGGATGGCGCTTGCCAGCCCCGGTACGGCCACGATCTGGGCGACCTTGCCCTCGGCGAACACGTCGGCCTGCGGCGGGTGTTCCTCGTCGGCGTCGGCCGGTCCGTCGCCGAGTGCCTGGAGCCGGCGGTAGAAGTCCATGCCGCGCAGCGCCTCCGGGCTGTCCAGCGCGCCGCGCCAGACGCCGTCCCGTTCCCTGGCGAGGTCTCCGCCCTCCTCCCAGATGAAGCCGGCGAGCGTGTACCAGTCCTGTCCGGCGAGGTAGACGCCCTGGTTGCCGCCGGTGTCGAGCTCCTCGGTGAGGGTGAGCCACTCGTCGCGGGTCTCCGGCGGGGCGGTGACGCCGGCCTGGCGGAAGAGGTCCTTGCGGTAGATGACGACGCGGTTGGCCGCGTACCAGGGGATGCCGTACTGCTGCGATCCCCACTGGCCGGGTTCGGCGAGACCGGGCAGCCAGTCCTCCCGGCCCCAGTCGCGCATGGACTCCAGGGTGAGGTCGAGCAGTCCGTCTCCCTCCGCGTACGTGGCGACCTGGGTGTTGCCGACCTCGATGACGTCGGGGCCGTCCCCCTCGTCCGTCTCCAGTGCCTTCTGCACCTTCTCGCCGATGCCGGTCCATTCCTGGATGCGGATGTCGAGGTCGAGGCCGGGGTGCTCGCGCTCGAACTCCTCGGTGAAGCGGTCCAGGTACTCCTGCGAGGCACTGTGCCGCATCAACCACACGGTGACCGTGTGCCGTTCGGCGTCGCCGGGCATCAGTCCGCAGCCGCTGAGCAGGGAGGCGGACACACAGACAAGGGCGAGCAGACGGCGTTTCACGAGGGTCCTGTTTCTGTCTGACGGACAGGGCGGGGCCCGACGTGGGGGGCGAGCGGAGCTCGGGCGGGTGCTCAGCATCTTGGTATGGACCAATGCATAGGTCAAGGCCGTCAGGTGAACAGGGCCGACGTCTCGCGCTCCGCCGTGGTGTGGGGCACGGTGGAGTGACGTGAGAGGAGCAGCCGCATGTCGAATCACACCTACCGGGTCACGGAGATCGTCGGCACCTCGCCCGACGGCGTCGACCAGGCCGTACGCAACGGCATCGAACGCGCCTCGCGGACCCTGCGCAATCTGGACTGGTTCGAGGTGACCCAGGTACGCGGCCAGATCGAGGACGGGCAGGTCGCGCACTGGCAGGTGGGGCTGAAGGTCGGCTTCCGGCTGGAGGAGGCGGACTGAGCCCGAGCCTGGGTCCGGGCGGGGTCAGGTCCGTCCTTCACGCTCCTGCGCGTCCTTCAGCTCGCCGGACGGGGCCGTCCAGCGAGCCTGTACGACGGTGAAACCGGCCCGCCGGGCGTCCAGGCAGACCAGCTCGTCGTCGTCCACCAGCACGCGGACGTCCCGGGTGCGGGCGAGGCGGCGCAGGATCGCCAGCTTGGTGTGGCGGGCCGGCCGGCGGTCGGCGTTGCCGCGCATGTACACGTCCCCCTCGGGCAGTTCCTGGGCGGCGAGCCAGTCCAGCGTGTCACGCCGGCAGCGCTCGGGGCGGCCGGTGAGGTAGACGATCTCGCACTCCCGCGCGCACTTCCGGACCAGGGCGATGCCCTCGGCGAGCGGGGGGTCCTGCGGCGCGGCGGCGAAGAAGGCGTCCCAGTCGCGGGGCCTGCGCTCCAGGAAGCGCTGCCGGTGCCCCGTGTCGGCGAGGGTGTTGTCGAGGTCGAACACGGCCAGCGGCAACTTGCTGCGATCGGTCACACGACCGAGCCTAGACGCACGTACGCCCCTGCGGGCACGTCGCGCCACCCACCTCACAGCCGCGGACAGCCGTGCCGCCGCACTGCCGTAGCTGCGGGCAGTCGTGCCTCTCCCAGCGCCTTAAGGGCCTGGGAGGTACCCCCAGGGCGGCACGACTGCCCGCGGAGAGCGCGGTGGGCGGGGTGACCAGCCAGGGTAGGCGAAAGGCGGGGTGGGTGTGGCGGCGCGCCGGTGGTGTTCGCACCGGCGCGCACTGGGAGGGGGCGGGGTTACTCGCGGCCCCGCTTGGGGACGTCGCGGCCGCGGCGGCCGGACTCCTCGTCCAGTTCCGTCTCGGCCTCGATGCGCTCCTTGCGGACCTGCCCGCGGACGGTCTCGTCAGCGGTCTTCTCCTCCGTGGTCATCCGGACCCGCTCGACCGGCACCGCCTCGGTCTCCACGACCGGGCGCTCCTCGTGCAGCGTGACCTCGTGCTCGTCCTCCTTGAAGGCCGGGCCCGACATGGCATCGCCGCGGTTGGCGTCCGTGATCGGCTCGCGCTCCACGCGGACTTCCTCGTGGCGCACCGGCACGGTCTGCTGGACCTCCTCCGTGACCACGTACTTGCGCAGCCTGGCCCGTCCGGTCTCGTGCCGCTCGACACCGACGCGCATGTGCTCCTCGGAGCGGGTCATGGCGTCGTCGCCGCGTCCTCGGGTCCGGGCTTCGCTCCGGCGGCCCTCGGTGTCCGCGGTTCCGGCCGTACCGGCCGTATCGGCCGCGCCCGGCGCCGTCCGGGAGGCGTCGCCCCGACGGCCGGCCATGCCCGCCGTACCGGCCGCTCCCGCCGTACCGGCCGTATCCATACCGGGAGAACGGTCGCGTTCACCGGGCTCGGTCAGCACGGAGCCCCAGTCGATGCCGTAGTAGTCGTACAGACGGTGCTCCTCGTCCACCGACAGGTGGCCGCCCGCGTCGATGTCGACGTTGGGCGCGCCCTTGATCTTGTCCTTGGGGTAGGGAACCTCGAGGTGGTCCTTCACCAGGGCGGCGTCGCGGATGGGGATGAACGACTCGCTGGAGCCGAACATGCCCGTTTTGACGGTCACCCACTCGGGGCGTCCGCTGGCGTCGTCGAGGAAGACGTGCTTCGCGTCGCCTACCTTGTTCCCGTCCCCGTCGTAGACGGGATGATCCAGCAGGATCGAGATCTCTTCGCGGGTGATCATCTTCCATCACCCTCCTTTCGAAGGTCGCCCCCCACGGGTTCTCCCGGATCGCCCGACAAAAACAGAATGAAAGAGACAAAAGGTACTTAATTTTCCACAGTGCTCATCCGTGGGGTCCGCCCTCGTGTCCCGTCACCGCCTCCGGCTGCGCCGCGCGCGCCAAGGCGCGGCGGTCGAGGTGGCTCCCCGGCGGGAGGGGAGCCCGCACCTCGACCTCGGCGACCACGCCACGGGCCGACGCCACGCGCCACAGCGAGGCGAGGAGCGTGTCGTCGCCGACGAAGGCCGGTGCGGTGGCCGGGGTTCCGCGCGCGCTCCGGTAGCGGATGCGCACCGGCTGCACCGGCACCCGGGCGTCCAGCGCCGCCTGGAAGACCGCGCGGCGGAAGTGCCCCCGGGCCAGGCCGCACCAGGTGCTGCCCTCCGGGAACGCCGCGACCGCCGCGCCGCCGCGCAGGACCCCGGCGAGCGCGGTGACCGTGCCGGGCAGGGCGCGCAGCCGGTCACGGTCGATGAACAGCACGCCGCCGCGCGCCGCCAGCACCCCCGCCACGGGCCAGCGCCGTATCTCGGTCTTGGCCAGCATCCTGGCCGGACGGACCGCCGCGAGCAGCGGCACGTCCAGCCAGGAGATGTGGTTGGCGACGAGCAGCAGTCCGCCCGTGGGCACGGCGGTCCCGTCGATACGGACCCGGACCCCGGCGGCCCGTACGATCCACCGGCACCACCGGCGCACCGCGCCGGCCGGGATCCGCCGCCCGAGCGGGAGCAGCGCGATCCCGGCGAGGAGCAGCAGGCCCACCGCCGCCAGCCGCAGCACCGCCAGCGGTACGGCCGTCGCGGACGCCGTCGGTTCCACACAGCCCCGCGGGGTGCAGGGCGCGCCCGGCAGCCAGACGCTCATCAGGCGGGGACGAGGGAGAGGAAGTGCCGCAGATAACGGGGGTTGACCCGGTTCATCGGCAGCAGCACATAGAGGTCGGCGACACCGAAGTCCACGTCGTGCGCGGGCTCGCCGCAGATCCAGGCGCCGAGCCGGAGGTAGCCGCGCAGCAGGGCGGGCAGCTCACCGGGGGCGGCGGGTGCCGAGGTCCTCGGCACCCAGGGCAGCAGCGGGCGCACCCGGTACTCCTCCGGCGCGAGGTGTCCCGCCCGCACCCGGTCCCAGGTGGCGGAGGCGAGCGCGCCGCCGTCGGCGAGGGGGACGGAGCAGCAGCCCGCCAGCCAGGCGTGGCCGCGGTCGGTCATGTAGCGGGCGATGCCGGCCCAGATGAGCCCGATGACCGCGCCGTCGCGGTGGTCGGGGTGCACACAGGAACGGCCGACCTCGACGAGGGACGGCCGTATGGCGTCGAGGGCCGACAGGTCGAACTCCCCTTCGGCGTACAGCCGCCCGGCGATCCCGGCGCGCTCCGGCGGCAGCAGCCGGTAGGTGCCGACGACCTGCCCGCTCGCCTCCTCCCGGACCAGCAGGTGGTCGCAGTACGCGTCGAACGGGTCGACGTCCAGCCCCGGCTGCGAGCCGGACAACAGGGCGCCCATCTCCCCCGCGAAGACGTCGTACCGCAACCGCTGAGCGGCACGCACGTCCTCCTCGTCGCGGGCGAGGGTGACGGTGTAGCGGGCGGGTGCGGTGGGCTTCGGGGGGTGGTCGACGGTCAGCACGCCGGTCATGGCTCTCTCCTGATCACGCGCCGGAGCGGGGGTGGGGACACCCCTGTTCTCCCGACCGGGGTTGGCGTGTACGTGACCGGAGCCGGGAGTACGGATGTGGAGATGCTGAATGCCGGGAGCGCAAGCGAGACGGGGCCGGAGGGAGCACCTCCCCCGACCCCGTCCGTCCGCACTTCCGGCGAACGTTCACTGAAGCGCCCCTCCAGGGGCGCGGGGCTGTATCGATATGCGGCTCCGCCGCGTGGGCGCGACCAGCCACCGACGGCCCGCGGTCAGAGCACGGCCCGCCGCCGCACGGCGCTACCGCTTGCCCACCTTGCGGGTGGCCCGCAACCACTCCTTGTTCATCCCGGTGATGGAAGTGAGCGGAATGCCCTTCGGGCAAGCGGTCGCGCACTCGCCGGCCAGCGTGCAGCCCCCGAACCCCTCCTCGTCCATCTGCGCCACCATGTCCAGCACCCGCGTCTCCCGCTCGGGCGCCCCCTGCGGCAGCACATTGAGGTGATTCACCTTCGCGGAGGTGAACAGCATCGCCGCCCCGTTGGGACACGCCGCCACGCATGCGCCGCACCCGATGCACTCCGCGTGCTCGAAGGCGAGGTCGGCGTCCGGCTTCGGCACCGCCGTGGCATGGGCCTCCGGCGCGGCGCCCGTCGGTGCCGTGATGTAACCGCCGGCCTGGATGATCCGGTCGAAGGCGGACCGGTCGACCACCAGGTCCTTCACGACCGGGAAGGCGGACGCCCGCCACGGTTCGACGTCGATGGTGTCGCCGTCCTCGAAGGACCGCATGTGCAGCTGGCAGGTGGTGGTGCGCTCGGGCCCGTGGGCGTCGCCGTTGATGACGAGCGAGCAGGCGCCGCAGATGCCCTCGCGGCAGTCGTGGTCGAAGGCGACCGGGTCCTCGCCCTTGAGGATGAGCTCCTCGTTGAGGGTGTCGAGCATCTCCAGGAAGGACATGTCGGGTGAGATGCCGTCCACCTCGTACGTGGACATGGCGCCGTCGGCGTCGGCGTTCTTCTGCCGCCAGACGCGCAGGTTGAGCTTCATGCGTAGCTCCGCTGGGTGGGGTGGACGTACTCGAAGACCAGGTCTTCCTTGTGCAGGACCGGAGCCTCGCCGGTGCCGGTGAACTCCCAGGCGGCGGCGTAGGAGAACTCCTCGTCCCTGCGCGCGGCCTCGCCGTCGGGGGTCTGGGACTCCTCGCGGAAGTGGCCGCCGCAGGACTCGGAGCGGTGCAGCGCGTCGAGGCACATCAGCTCGGCGAGCTCCAGGTAGTCGACGACGCGGTTGGCCTTCTCCAGCGACTGGTTGAACTCCTCGCCGGTGCCGGGGACCTTGATGCGGCGCCAGAACTCCTCGCGGATCTGCGGGATCCGCTCCAGCGCCTTGCGCAGCCCGGAGTCGGTGCGGGCCATCCCGCAGAACTCCCACATGAGTTCGCCGACCTCGCGGTGGAAGGAGTCGGGGGTGCGGTCGCCGTCCACGGACAGCAGCAGGTTCAGCCGGTCCTCGGTCTCGGCCAGCACCTCCTGCACCACCGGGTGTTCGTCGGTGACCTCGTCCTGGTGCGGGTTGCGGGCCAGGTAGTCGTTGACGGTCGCCGGGAGGACGAAGTAGCCGTCGGCCAGGCCCTGCATCAGCGCGGAGGCGCCGAGCCGGTTGGCGCCGTGGTCGGAGAAGTTGGCCTCGCCGACGGCGAACAGGCCGGGGACGGTGGTCTGGAGGTCGTAGTCGACCCACAGTCCGCCCATCGTGTAGTGCACGGCGGGGTAGATCCGCATGGGCACCTGGTACGGATCCTCGTCGGTGATCCGCTGGTACATGTCGAAGAGGTTGCCGTACTTGGCCTCGACGGCCTTGCGGCCCATCCGCTTGATGGCGTCGGCGAAGTCGAGGTAGACGCCCTGCCCGCCGGGGCCCACTCCCCTGCCCTCGTCGCAGACGTTCTTCGCGGCGCGGGAGGCGATGTCCCGGGGGACGAGGTTGCCGAAGGAGGGGTAGACGCGCTCCAGGTAGTAGTCGCGCTCGTCCTCGGGGATGCTGCTCGCCGGCCGGTCGTCGCCCTTGGCCTTCGGCACCCAGATCCGGCCGTCGTTGCGCAGCGACTCGCTCATCAGCGTCAGCTTGGACTGGTGGTCGCCGGTGCGCGGGATGCAGGTGGGGTGGATCTGGGTGAAGCAGGGGTTGGCGAAGTACGCGCCGCGCCGGTGCGCCCGCCAGATCGCGGTGGCGTTGGAGTTCATGGCGTTCGTCGACAGGTAGAAGACGTTGCCGTAGCCGCCGCTGGCGAGGACGACGGCGTCCGCGAAGTACGTGTCGATCTTCCCGGTGATCAGGTCCCGGGCGACGATGCCGCGGGCCCGGCCGCCGACGACGATCAGGTCGAGCATCTCGGTGCGCGGGTGCATCTCGACGTTGCCGGCGGCGATCTGCCTGCTGAGCGCCTGGTAGGCGCCGAGGAGCAGCTGCTGGCCCGTCTGGCCGCGGGCGTAGAAGGTGCGGGAGACCTGGACGCCGCCGAAGGAACGGGTGTCGAGCAGTCCGCCGTACTCGCGGGCGAAGGGCACGCCCTGGGCCACGCACTGGTCGATGATCTCCACGGAGATCTGCGCGAGGCGGTGCACGTTGGACTCGCGGGAGCGGAAGTCGCCGCCCTTGACGGTGTCGTAGAACAGGCGGTGGACCGAGTCACCGTCGTTGCGGTAGTTCTTCGCCGCGTTGATGCCGCCCTGCGCGGCGATGGAGTGGGCGCGGCGCGGGGAGTCCTGGTAGCAGAACTGGACGACGCGGTAGCCCTGTTCGGCCAGGGTGGCACCGGCGGAGCCGCCCGCGAGGCCGGTGCCGACGACGATGACGGTCTTGCCGCGCCGGTTGGCGGGGTTGACCAGCTTGGCCTCGAAGCGGCGCTTGTCCCAGCGCTCGTGGACCGGTCCCGCGGGGGCCTTGGTGTCGGTGACCGGCTCGCCGGTCGCGTACTCGGTGTAGGAAGTCATGGTCAGCTCACCACTCCGGTCATGACGCCCACGGGTACGGCGAGGAAGCCGGCCGTGAGCAGCAGCGCGAGGGCATTGGCGGTGGTCTTGAGGGCGCGGTCGCGGGTGCGGCTGCCGACGCCGAGGGTCTGGGCGGCGCTCCAGAAGCCGTGCCGGATGTGCAGGCCGACGGCGAGCATCGCGACGATGTAGATGACGTTGCCGTACCAGGTGGAGAAGGTGTCCACGACGTTCTGGTAGGGCTTGCCGGACTCGAAGCCGCCGGAGTGCACGGTGCCGGTGGTCAGGTCGAGGAGGTGCCAGACGATGAACAGGGCGAGGATGACGCCGCCCCAGCGCATGGTGCGCGTGGCGTAGCTCGTCCGCGCCTTCTTGTGCACGTACTTGCTGGGGCGCGCCTTGATGTCGCGGCGGCTGAGCTGGTAGGCGGAGACGGCGTGGGCGATCACGGCGACGACGAGGACGACGCGGACGAGCCACAGCGTCCACTCGTAGTGCATGAACGGTTCGCCGACGGTGCGCAGCCAGTGGGCGTAGTGGTTGAACTCGCCCGCCCCGAAGAAGATCTTCAGGTTCCCGATCATGTGGGCGACCAGGTAGAGCAGCATGACGATGCCGCTGACCGCCATCACCGTCTTCTTGCCGACGGTCGAGTCCCACACGGTGCGTGCCATGGACGGCCGTCGGTCCGTCCGCGTTGCCAGAGCCATGTCACCAGACGCTAGGGCCGGAGGGCCCCATCGGTCCAAGACATGGTACGGCTCGTTTCGATAGGGCGAGCCTATGATGAGGTCATGCAGTTCCAGCAGCTCCAGTACTTCGTGGCCGTCGCCGAGACCCGGCACTTCACCCGGGCCGCGGAGCTGGTCCACGTCGCGCAGCCGTCACTGTCGCAGCAGATCAAGGCGCTGGAGCGGGAGCTGGGGGCGGATCTGTTCCGGCGGGCGCGCGGGAACATCACGCTGACCGACGCGGGTGAGGCGCTGCTGCCGCTGGCCCGGCGGATCCTCGCCGACGCGGACACCGCGCGGCACGAGGTGCAGGAGGTGGCGCAGCTGCGCAGCGGGCGGGTGCGGCTGGGGGCGACGCCGAGCCTGTGCACCGGGCTGCTGCCGGACGTGCTGCGCGCCTTCCACGACCGGTATCCGGGCGTCCGGCTGCTGATCGAGGAGGGCGGCTCGCACGACCTGGTGCGGGAGCTGGCCCGCGGGGCGCTGGACCTCGCCCTGGTGGTCCTGCCGCTGCCGACGCCCTCCCCCGCGCTCACCACGGTGGAGCTGCTGCGCGAGGACCTGGTGGTCGTCTCCTCCCCGGACGCCCCGCGGCCGGGACGGGGCCGGCGCACCGTGCGCATCGCCGACCTGGAGGGCGAGCGGCTCGTAATGTTCCGGCACGGCTACGACCTGCGCGAGCTGACCGTGGCGGCGTGCCGGGCGGAGGGCTTCGAGCCCGGATTCGCGGTGGAGGGCGGCGAGATGGACGCGGTACTGGGTTTCGTACGGGCGGGGCTGGGGGTGGCGGTGGTGCCGCGGATGGTGGCCGCGCGGTCGGGGCACGGGCTGCGGGTCACTCCGTTGGCGCGGCCGGGGCTGTACCGGGCCATCGCCCTGGCCCACCGCAGCGACGTGGCCCCGCCTCGGGCGGCGCGGGAACTGCAGCGGATGCTGCTGGAACGCTGACGCGGGTGTGCGTGGGGGGCCTCGCCCCGCCGCCCCTTCCCTCCCCGTCCCTGGGGGCTCCGCCCCCAGACCCCCGTGCGCAGTTCCCCGCGCCCCTGTATGCCCGGGCCCCGTGCCCCTTCAGGAGGCCGGGGTGCCCTGGTGGTAGTACATACGCCGGCCCGTCCGGTCGTCGTGCTTGCGCCGGAGGGAGCTGCGGCGGGCCCGGTGGCCGTCGAAGCGGGTCTCGTACGTGAGGTGCACCCGGCCGGGTGCGAGGAGGACGCCGGTGATCTCCGACGGTTCGCAGACCGGGCCGTCCGCCGAGCCGCCCGGGTGGCCGGGCAGCTCGGCGATCATCTCCGCGTACGTGTGGCGCCGGCCCGAGGCACCCGCCTCGGTGGACTCCGGATCCAGCAGACGCACGCCCTCGGCACGCGAGGAGCACACGACCGGGTCCATGAGCCGCAGCTCTCCTTCGATCGCCGCCCTCACCGGACCCCTCTCCCGGTCCATCCCCACCTGGTCCTTCTCCGTCCGTGAGAGCTTCCCCCGGGGGCGCGGGGCAGACACATGTGCGGCTCCGCCGCGTGGGCGCGACAAGCCCGACCGGCCCGCAGCCACCGTACGACCCGCACCCCGAGCCACTGGGCGGCTAGCCCGTGGCATCCACCAGCGCCAGCTCGTGCAACCGCTCCGGCGGCCCCGGCCGGGCGTAGTACCAGCCCTGCGCCGTGTCACAGCCGAGGATGCGCAGCTGCTCGGCCTGCGCCCCCGTCTCCACGCCCTCCACCGTGACCGCGAGGTCGAGGCTGTGGGCCAGGGAGACGATCCCCTCGACGATCTTCAGGTCGACGGGGTCGGCCGGGAACCGCTGCATGCTCTGGGTGAAGGAACGGTCCAGTTTCAGGACGCTCACCGGGAGCCGGCGCAGGTTGGCCAGGTTGGAGTAGCCGGTGCCGAAGTCGTCCAGCGCGATGTCGACGCCCATCTCCGCCAGCCGGCGCAGCGGCTTCAGCAGGTCGTCGTCCGCACCGATCAGCGCCGACTCGGTCACCTCCAGGCACAGCGCGTCCGGCGCCATCCCCGTACGTTCCAGGATCTCCACCGTGTCCTGGACCAGCCCGGGATGCGTGAGCTGACAGGGCGACAGGTTCACGTTGATGCGCAGCGGGCCGAGCGCCTCGCCCCCGTGCCGGTCCCGCCACTCACGGGCCTGGCGCACCGACTGCTCCAGCACCCAGCGGCCCAGCGGAACGATCAGCCCCGTGTGCTCGGCGAGCGGGATGAACCGGTCCGGGGACAGCACCCCGTGCTGCGGGTGCAGCCAGCGCACCAGCGCCTCCGCGCCCCGCACACTGCCGTCGCCGAGGTGCACCAGCGGCTGGTACTCGATGAAGAACTCGCCCCGGTCCAGGGCCGTCGGCAGCGCCGTGGTGAGCCCGTGCCGGGTGATGGCGCGGGCGTCCGCCTCCGGGTCGGCGAGCTCGAACCGGTTGCCGCCCGCCGACTTGGCCCGGTACATGGTGATGTCGGCGCTGCGCAGCACCTCCGCCGCACTGCGTTCCCCGGCCGGTCCCTCGACGATGCCGATGCTGCCGCGCACGGTCAGCTCCCGGCCGTCCACACTGATCGGGGCGAGCAGCGCGTTCATGATGCGGGCGGCGAGCTCGTCGACGGTGCGCTCGGTGTCGGGACCGGTGGTCAGCGCCACGAACTCGTCGCCGCCGAGCCGGGCCACCATCTCGCCGGACGCGGTGGCGCAGGCCTGCAGCCGGTCGGCGACCTCGACGAGCAGCCGGTCGCCGGCCGCGTGCCCGAGACTGTCGTTGACGGTCTTGAAGCCGTCCAGGTCGAGGTAGCACAACCCGAACCGCCGGCCCTCGCCGGCGCCGAGCGCCTTCTCCAGCCGCTCGAAGAAGAACGCCCGGTTGGGCAGCCCGGTGAGCGCGTCGTGGGTGGCCTCGTAGCGCAGCCGGAGGTTGAGCAGCCGCCGCTCGGTGGTGTCCTCCATGAGGGCGAGCTGGTACTGCGGGTCGCCGTCGGCGTCGCGGAGCAGGGACACCGTCAGATTGGTCCACAGGACCGTTCCGTCCGGGCGGTAGAACGCCTTTTCGAGGTGGTAGTGCTCGCGCTCGCCGCTCACCAGCTCGTCGTAGAGCCGCCATGTCTGCGGGGCGTCGTCGGGGTGGACCCACTCCTTGACGCTGCGACCGCGCAGGGCCTGCTCGGACAGGCCGAACATGCGCCGCAGCGCACCGTTGACCTGCAGGACGTTACCCTCCAGGTCGGCGATGCCGATCCCTATGGCCGCGCCCTCGAACACCGCCCGGAACCGGGCTTCGGTGGCGTGCAGCGCCTGCGCCACCACGCCCTGGGCCTCCAGCGCGGCCCGCGCGATGGCCTCCTGCTCGGCCAGCGTCCGCTCGCGCAGCGCCTGCGCGAACCCGGCGGCCATGGCGTGCTGGAGCCTCGCGGAGCGCGCCCGCAGGTCCTCCCGGTCGCCGTCCTCGCCGCAGTACAGGACGAGATAGGCGTCCACGCAGTCCAGGGTCCGGCTGAGCGCCTCCGGGGCGGTGCAGTGCGCCTCCACCAGCGCGGCACCGGCCGCCCGGCCCGCGTCCGCGTCGAACGACCGGGCCCGCAGCGCCTCGCTCAGCAGCCGGGCCAGCGGCAGCAGCCGCTCCTCGAACTCCGGGCGGGTCGACGACGTCGAGGTCACCGGGAAGACCGCCCGGCTCCAGATCGTCACGAACCGGCGCAGTCTGTCCTCCGGCCCGTCCGGCTCCGCGCTCACGCCGTACGCCCCACGCCCGCGAAACCGGAGAACGCGTAGGGATCCTCGTCCTCCGGTGCGGTGTCCGGCCGCCACTGCGGCATCGGCACCAGTCCCGGTTCCACCATGTCGTACCCCTCGAAGAACCGCGCGATCTCGTCGCGCGTGCGCATGATCAGCGGGTTGCGAATGTCCTGGTACACGTCCACCGCCCCCTCGGCCCGCTCCGCCGGCAGCGGGATTCCCTCGTACGAGGCATGGGTGAGCACGAGCATGCTGCCGGGCGCGAGGGCCCGGCGCAGTTCGGCCACCGCCGCGTACGGGTCGTCCGCGTCTTCCACGAAGTGCAGTATGGCAACGAGAAGCAGCGCCACCGGCCGATTCAGGTCGATCAGCCGCAGCACTTCGGGACTGTCGATGATCTCCCGCGGCTTCCGGAGGTCCGCGGCGACGATGTCCGCGCCGTCGTTGCCCTCCAGAACGGCCTGGCTGTGCGCCACGGCCACCGGGTCGTGGTCGACGTACATCACACGGGCGTCCGGTACGGCCGCCTGCGCCACCTCGTGGACGTTGCCGAACGTGGGGATACCGGAACCGATGTCCAGGAACTGGGTGATGCCCTCACCGGCCGCGAAACGCACCGCCCGCCGCATGAAGGCACGGTTCGCCTGCATGATCTTGGGCAGGCCCGGCATGAACTCCATGGCCCTGCGGGCCGCTTCCCGGTCGACCTCGAAGTTGTGGGAACCGCCCAGGTAGTAGTCGTACATCCGGGAGACGCTGGGCACCGAGATGTCGATGCTCCGCGGGGCCCAGACGGGACGCTCCATGTACCTCTCCAAGGCGTAGGCGATCCGGTGTTCGAGCAGAGGCTACTGATCGCCCGCCAAAGGAGCGACCCCAAACGGAAATTGACCATCCGTTCCCGGTCACTGCCAGTGGCACGTGCCTATTGGACGCCCGCGAAAGCGTGACGACATGTGTCCGCGGCGTTCCGGAGAGTTCCGGCACGTCGAGAGGTACGCGGAGAAGGGTGCCGATGATTCCACGGGTGCCGGGGAATCACGGCAGAACGGTCCGCCCCTCCGCACGCTGCGGAGGGGCGGACACGGGGCCGGCGACGTCCGGAGCGGACGACACCCTTGGGGGAGGTTGCTACTTCTCCGAAGCGCCGACCGGCTTTCCGTCGGGCCGTACGGCGTACCAGGTACCGCCGACGCCCTGACCGTTGGTGTCGCCGGGAGCCTTGTCACCGGCGAAGGTGTAGATGGGCCAGCAGTTGATCGTCTGCTGGTCGGCGCCGTCCGGGCGGGTGAAGGTCATGTAGCCCTTCTCCTGGATGCCCTTGGTGTCCTCGAAGTCGACCGGCGAGACCACCGGCCACTTCTCCAGGCAGGCGCCGGTGCAGGCCGACACGGGTTTCGGCCAGGCCTCGTCCTTCATGAAGCGGTAGACGGTCATGCCGTTCCCGTCGACGACGATCTCGCCCAGCTTCGCGTCCTCACGGGTGGACAGTCCGGGCCGGTCGGCCGCCTGGGCCTTCTTGCCCTGGGGGTTCAGCGCGTACCACTTGCCGCCCACGCCCTGGCCCTTGACGTCGCCGGCGTTGACGTCCTTGACGTAGCGGTAGGCCGGCCAGCCGGCGACGGTGAGCTGCTTGGTGCCGTCGGCCCGGTCGACCGACCCGAGCAGCGCCTTGTCGATGCCCTCGCCGGCCGTGGCGTCGTCGGCGGGCACCGGCGGCCAGGTCTTGGCGCAGTCGTCCTCGCAGTTGGAGGCGGGCGGCTCGGCGGTGTCCTGGTCGAAGCGGTACAGGGTCAGGCCGAGGCTGTCGGTCACCACCTTGCCCAGTTCGGCGTTGGTGGAGACGTTCAGCTCGCCCGCCGTGTCGGCGGGGCTCGCCGACGCCTGGGCGCCGCCGCCTCCCGCCTGGCCCGCGCCGATGCTGCCGAGGTCCCCGGCCCCGGTCGTGGCACCCACGTTCTGGCTGGCGGCGGGCGGCGGACTGTCCTGACCGCACGCCGTGGTCAGGGCCAGCACCGCCGCGGCGCTCGCCACCAGTGAGGCGGTCCGCCAGGAGGTCTTCATCGTCAACTCCACATCATCGCAAGGGTCGTGCAGCGCCCTGCTGTGCCGCCGCTCGACGATGGGTACGCATGGAGGCACGGGTCGTGTTCAACGGTGGCCCGGATTTCTTTTGTTAACTCCTTCGGGGCAATCACCGGGATCCCGGGCGCGGCCCGGCGGTTCACGATTCATGATCTTCGTCGTGCAAGCACTCGTACCGACCCAATCCCGCGCCACCGCACGCGCGTTGGCCGTGACGACGCTGATCTGGGCGCTCGTCGGCGCACCCGGCACGGCCGCGGCCGACGCCTGCGCGTACGCCTCGACGGGACCGGGCGGCACGGAGGCGGTGGCGGTCGCGGGACACGTCACCTGGACGGACCCCCCGTTCTGCTCACCACCGCCACCGTCCCCCACGCCCACACCCGCCCCTGCCCCCACACCCACACCCACGCCCTCTCCGAAGCCGCCGCCCCCGCCCGAGCCCGCGCCGGCCACCCCGCCGCCGAAGCCCCGCCCGACCCCGGAACCCGAGCCACCGCCCCCGCCGGCCGCCCGTCCGGCACCACCCGCGGCCCGTCCGACGCCGGCTCCCACCCCGCCGCCGCGCCCGCGCCGCCCGCCGCCGCCACCGCCGTCACCGGCCCCGACGCCGTCGGCCACGCCGAAGCCGCGTCCGTCCGTGACGCCCGTGCACTACCCGCGGTACCGCGCGGCCCCGGTCCGGCGGTCCTCCGGCGGTGCCACGTCACCGCTCACCTTCGTCCTGCTCATCACGGTTCCCGCGGTGGTCGCGATCGCCGCGCTGCGTCCGCGCTGAGGCCCGGACCGACCCGACCCCTTCTGGAGGCACCTCTTGCCGGAATGGCTTGTTCTCACCCTCGCGATGCTCGCCGCCTGTGTCGTCGTGGTGGTCATCACCCTCGTACGGCACCGCAGGGCGGCCGACGACGAGGACCCCAGCGAGACCCCGGACGTCATCGAGTACATGACGATGTGGATCGGCGTGGTGTACGCCATCGTCCTGGGTCTCGCCATCGCCGGCGTCTGGGAGGGACGCGGCGCCGCCCAGGAGCACGTACGGGCGGAGGCGGTGGCCCTGCACGAGATCTCGGAGCGGGTACGGGTCTACCCCGCCGAGGTGCGTGACCGTATCCGGGACGATGTCAACGCCTATGTCGGACACGTCGTCACCACCGAGTGGCGGGCCATGGCCGACGACGGACAGGTCACCGGACGCGGCACCGAACTCCTCGACCGTGTCCGCCGGGACGTCACCGACTACGAGCCGCGGACGGACTTCGAGGCGCAGGCCTACCAGCCCCTCGTGGACCAGGTGGCCGCCGCCGACCAGGCGCGCAGCGCACGGGCCGAGTCGACCGGGGAGACCATGCCGGGCGTGGTGTGGTTCGGGCTGCTCACCGGGGCCGCCGTCACCATCGGGATGATCTTCGCGCTGCAGATCCGGCGCACCACCCGGGAGATGGTCCTCGCCGGGCTGTTCTCGGCGCTGATCGCCTTCCTGCTCTTCCTCATCTGGGACTTCGACGCGCCCTTCGGCCGGGGCCTCGCCGCGTCGGCGGACCCGTTCCTGCGGCTCTTCCCGCACATCGAGGGCTGAGACCGCCCGCGGGTGAGCGGAGTGCCGCCCCGGATCCCACGGGATCCGGGGCGAGCGGTGTGCGAACTCGTGCGAAACGGCGGCCCGGAGGGGACAGCGGTTCAGATCCGCTTCTCGGCGCGGCGGCGCATCCAGAAGACACCGCTGCCGGCGACCGCGGCGGCCACCAGGGCCCCGCCGATGGCCATGTCGGTCGGAGTCGCCCCGCTGGTGCTGCTGCCGCCGATACCGCCGCGGACGCCGCCGATGACGGTGAAGGCGGCCGGCCGGGTCAGGCTCCGGCCGGAGCAGTGGACCGTGACGTCGTAGGAACCGGGACGGGCGTCGGCGTCGACGGTGGCGGTGCCCTTCGAGGTGTCGTTGGCACCGCTGATGGGCGTCAGGTTCGTCCGGGGGAAGGCGTTGGAGGTCGCCGTGCCGCCGTTGGGGCAGCCGTCGACCGTGATGGTCAGCTGACCGCCGCGGGGAACGACGCTGGGCAGGACGACGATGTTGGACGGGTTGGGAACCCGGCCGCCGTCCGCGACCGCCGCCGGGGCGGCGAGCCCGAGGACGGCGACCGCGGCACCGGCGGCCGCCAGGGCACGTGAATTGCGCATGTGATCCTCCGCGGAAGACGCCCCGGGTCCCGTTCCCGGTCGATCGGCGAGAAAGCGCCTCCCGGAAAGACCCTCAGTTGCCCTGCGCACGCCCGCATTTCGGGAATGGTCCGTACCGGTGAGGCGAACCCCGCGCGGAGAACCGCGAGAGGGGATATCACCGCAGGTCACGGACCGTCAGAAAATCTTCGTCCGGTACCGCCTCGGATGGCGCACCCGGCCGCGCCGGGGCCACCCGTTCGCCTCCGTCCCGTCGCCGGTTGCGCGCACGGCATTTAGCGTTTTCATCATGCGCGAGTGGTACGGCGACGGCCGTGTCGAGAGGGGAAGGCGAATGTCTGCTTTCGAGCCGGACGAAGCCGAATGGGAGGCACGGCGGAAAAAGCGCGCCCCGTGGGGCGTGATAGCACTGGTTCTGCTCACCGGCCTCGCGCTCATCCGGAACGGTTCGGGGGAATTCGACGTGGGCCCGCCGCAGCCGGCCGGCGCGGCCGCCGCCGACAGCCGGGTGCCCGGCACCGTCACGGCCGCGTCGGTGCGGCCACTGCCGTACGCGGTCCCGGACCGGGTCGTGATCCCGGGGATCCAGGTGGACGCGCCCGTCATTCCGGTGGGCCTGGACGTGGAGGGCTGGGTGGACGCGCCGCCTCCCCAGGACCCCAATCTGGCGGGCTGGTTCACCGGCGCCGTCTCACCGGGCGAGAAGGGCACGGCGGTCGTCGTCGGCCATGTCGACAACGCTCAGGGACCGGCCGTGTTCTACGGGCTCGGGGCGCTGCAGAAGGGGAACCTCGTCGAGATCACCCGCCAGGACGGGAAGACCGCCGTGTTCGAGATCTACGGCATCGAGGTCTTCGCGAAGAACGACTTCCCCGGCGACCGGGTCTACGCCTCCAAGGGGGTGGCGGAGCTGCGGGTCATCACCTGTGGCGGCGGTTTCTCCCAGCAGAACGGCTACGACGGGAACGTGGTCGTCTTCGCCCGCCTGGCCGAGGTCCGCTGAGCGGGCCCGCGTCCGGGCGGGGCCCGCTCAGACGTACTGCCGGCGGGGCACGGTGACGTGGTAGCCGGAGTCCAGCAGTTCGGGCAGGTAGGCGCGCAGGGCCCGTACGCTCTGCGAGCGGTCGCCCCCGGCGTCGTGCGAGAGCACCACGACGCCGGGGGCGGCGCCGTCCTCCACCCGCTCGACGATGGTGCGGGTGCCGGGCTCGGTCCAGTCGAGGGTGTCGACCGTCCAGGCCAGCGGTTCCATGCCCAGCTCGGCGCCGAGCTGGAAGGCGGCACGGTTCCAGGCGCCGTAGGGCGCGCGGAACCACTCGGGGCGTTCGCCGCAGATCTGCTCGACGATGTCGCTGGTGCGCTCCATCTCGGAGCGGATCCGGGCGCGCCGCAGCCGGGTGAGCAGGGGGTGGGACCAGGTGTGGTTGCCGACCACGTGTCCCTCGTCGGTCATCCGGGCCAGCAGGTCCCTGTTGTGGGCCGCCATCTCCCCGCACACGAAGAACATCGCCCGCACCTCGTACCGGGCCAGGGTGTCGAGGATGTGCGGGGTGTAGCGGGGGTCGGGGCCGTCGTCGAAGCTCAGCACCATGGTGCGGCCGTGTCCGGGCACGCTCAGCAGCGGTTCGCGCCGTACGGGCGTCCTGCCGTGCGGGGTGTGCGGGGGCCCGTAGCCGGTCAGGGGCCGCAGGCGGTACTCGGAGGGCCTGAGCGGGCGGCGGGCCGCCCGGGCGCCGGCGGCCGGCGGCGGCGCGGGGGCGGCACGGTTCCCGGCGCCCGGCACGAACGCCGCGGCCACACCGGCGGCGCCCAGGGAGACGGCGCCGGCGAGCAGCACCCGGCGCCGGGTGAGCAAGTGATCCTTCTGCATGACTCATCAGTCGCCCCGCGGAGGGCCGACGCACCTCAGCGACACCGGTGCGGCGGCACGATTCCACCCGATCGGCGCAGTGCGGGGTGACGGACCCCGGCGGGCGCGTGGGGGCCGGTGAACCGGACTCCGATAGCCTCGCTGTCGTGACGGAACAGCGGTTCGAACGGGGCACGGACGGCCCGAAGGTGATCGTGGCCGGCGTGGACGGCTCCGACTCCTCGCTGCGCGCGGCGGCGTACGCCTCCGGTCTGGCACGCCGTCAGGGGGCGCTGCTCGCCCTCGTGTACGTGCAGCCGGTGCTGGCCGCGGGAGCGGCCCTCGGCGCGCCGGTGACCGACACGACCGAGGAGGTGGCCGAGGACCTGGTGGCGCAGGTCCGGGAGGCGATGGAGCGGATCAGGGGCATCTTCGAGATCCGCTGGGAGTTCCACACCTTCCGCGGCGACCCCTACAACGGACTGGTGAAGGCGGCCGACGACCTGAAGGCGGACGCGGTGGTCGTGGGCGCCTCCGAGCAGGCCGGGCACCGGTTCGTCGGGTCGGTCGCGGTGCGGCTGGTGAAGGCCGGGCGGTGGCCGGTGACGGTGGTGCCGTAGTCCCGTACGGCGGGCCCGGGTGCGGTTCGCCGTCAGCGGGAGCGGAGGGAGCCGAGGAAGTCCAGCAGGATCTTGTTCAGCTCCTCGGGCCGCTCCAGGTTGGGGTAGTGCGCGGTGCCGTCGATGATCACGGAGCGGCCGTCGCGGACGATGCGGGCGAACCGTTCCGCCTCGGCGATCAGGTCGGGGGCGTCGAGGGCTCCGTTGACGGTGAGGACCGGGACGTCGATCTTCGGGACGCGGGCCCATGTGCCGGTCACGGGCACGTGGTGGTCCTCCTCGTCCGGGGTGTGCTTGGCGAGGGTGCCCAGGGCCATCCCGCGCAGCCGGTCCGTGATGTCCGGGTCGATGTCGGCGGCGGTGCGGTGCTCGCCGGGCACGTAGCGCAGGAACGCGGTGAGCCAGCCCTCCACGTCGCCCGCGCCCAGGGCCGCGGCCTGCTCGGCCAGCACCTGGCGGACCCAGGGGTCGGTGTACTGGAAGTCGCTGGTGGCCGCGGAACAGGCCACCACGGCGCGCACCAGCTCCGGGTACTCCAGCACCGCGTCGGTGGCGATGGCGCCGCCCATCGACACGCCGACGAGCACCGCAGGACCGGTGTCCAGGTGGCGCAGCAACGCGGCGAGGTCGTCGGCCCAGCGGAACGGCGCGGTGGCGTTGGCCGAGGCGCCGTGGCCGCGGACGTCCGGTGCGATCACCCGGTACCCGGCGGCCAGGGCCGGGATCTGGGCGTCGAAGACCCGGTGGTCGGCGAAGCCGGAGTGCAGCAGGACCACCGGGTCGCCGGAGCCGGTGTCGAGGTAGGCGAGGTCGCCGTCGGCGGAGGGGAAGAAGCGTAGATCCGAAGCACCATTCACGACAACCGAGGTGTCATGTCGACACGACTTTGGCAACCCAGGTGTCACGATGGCGGGATGAAGGACATCGACGCCCCCCTCCCCCCGGACGAGCTCGGCCGCCGCCTCACCGAGGTGTACGACCTGGTCGGCCCCCTCTACCGGCGCGCCCAGCGCAGCGTGGAACAGGGGCTGACCACCGACGACCTGTCCGTGGGCGTACGCGCCGTGCTGACCCTGCTGCACCGCAACGGGCCGATGACCGTGCCGCAGATGGGCAGGGCACAGGCGATCAGCCGGCAGTTCGTGCAGCGCATGGTGAACGACGCCGCGGCGCAGGACCTGGTGGAGGCCGTCCCGAACCCCGCCCACCGGCGGTCGTCGCTCATCCGTCCGACCGAGCGGGGCTCCGCGGTGGTCTCCGCCGTCCTGGAGCGCGAGCACCTGCTCCTGCGGGAGGTCGGCGGTGGTCTCACGGACGCCGAGGTGACGGCCTGTCTGCGGGTGCTGGGCGAACTGCTGACGGCGCTCGACCACGTCGACCTCGGCTGACGGTCCTCACTCCCCCATCACGAGCCCGTCCTGCGCGGCACCCCGGCTGAGCACCACGTTCCGGATCCGGTCGCGCACGGACCGCACCTCGGCACCCCGGGCGAGTGCCCGGTTGAGGTTGACGACCCGGCCGGCGTCCACGTCGAAGAGCTGCGGGACGAACTCGGCCCGGGTCACCTCCCAGCGCCCGCCGGGGCGCTCCGGCGGGGCGAAGGTGAAGCGGCCCAGGGTGGACTGGTTGCCGCGCGGATCGTGGACGCCCTCGCGGCCGATCATCTCGCCGGCGATCTGGTCGCCCATGCCGTAGACCACCCAGGTGCCGTTGACCTTCTCGTAGGCCTGCGGGACATGGGCGTGGGTGCTTGCAACAGGTGCAGGCGTCCCGGAGAAAGGGTCATCAGGCACAATGGAACACATGCACGAAAAGAACACAGAGCGCGAGCGTTGGGGGATATTGGCGCGCAAGTCAAAAGTCCTCGGCGAAGAAGACGCCCGCCGCGAACTCAGCACCGACGCACAGATTACGCAGGGCCGCCGAGCGGCCGAGCGGGAAGGTGCTGACGTTCCGTCAGAATTCATCTGGACAGAGCTTGGCTCCGCGTTCAAGGCGCGTCAGAGAGATGAATTCGAAAACGCCCTAGCAGCACTCGCCTCCGGGGAGATCAACACCCTGTGGTGCTACGACCTTTCGCGGTTCTCCCGTAAGGGTGCCGACGACCTAATCGGAATTCTGCGCCCCGGCAAGGGCCGCGTGATCTTCGACTATGACGGTCTCGACTCGTCCAACCCCCGTGACCGGCGCTGGATCATCAACCGGGCCGAGGAAGCGCGCGAATACTCAGAGCGGCTGTCCGCCAACGTCAAGAACACCAAGCGTCTGCAACGCGATTCCGGTAAGTGGCTCGGCGCCCCGACGTACGGCTACACCGTCCACCCCAAGACTCGGAAACTCCACCAGGACCGCAGCACCGAGGCTCACGAAACGTGTCCCGCTGCTGTCGTGTTCCGCATCTTCACCGAGGCAGCCGAAGGCGGAAAGAAAAACAGCCTGCGCCAGATCACGGCCCGACTGAACAGCGAGACAATCCCCGGACCGGCGGGCGGCGCGTGGAACGTCACGGCCGTTTATCGCATCATCCTTCACCCCGTTTACGAGGGTTGGCAGATTCTCAGTCAGTGGCCAGCGGGCGCACTCGCGTACGTCTACCGCGACAAGAACGGCGACAAAATCGCCGTTACCGACGAACCCATTGTGCCGCCGGAATTGGCCGCTAAGGCACGCGCCAATGTCCGCAAGTCCAAAAACCCCGCGTTCCTCGGAGCGCTCCCCCAACCCACAGCCGCAGCACACACGTTGACCGGTCTCCCCCGGTGCGCCGGTTGTTACGGCTCGTCACAGAAAACAGCGGGGGCATGGATGTGCGGAAAGCACCGCCGCTCCCCCGGCTCGTGCCCGGCCCCGGTTTCGCTTGATGGCAAGCACCTGGATTGGTGGGTAATCGAGACTTGGAAAACGCGCCTTTCCTCGCTGGACACCGACAATGAGGCGGACATGGAACTTGCCATGACCATCACCGCCCGGTGGTCGGCCCTACAGGCACCGGAGGAAACCGCCGAGGCAGCCGAGGCACGGCGCGCACTGCTGGAAGCTGAGGCAGCACTACAGGATCTTGTGGACGGCCGGTACAAGCGCAAGGAGTTTGAGGGGCCCATGCGCAAGCTGTACCAACCAATGTTGGATGACGCGCTGGCCGTAGTCGCAGCAGCCAAGGAAAACGCAGACAAGTACAGCGCGGGGCCGCTGGTTTGCCCGTTCATCGGTGACCGTGACTTGGTGGATGAGGCATGGGAGATAGCGACGCAGGAAACCCGCCGTGCATTGCTGGCACTGGCGATTAACTGCGTGGTCATTCGCAAGCGTCCGGACGGCCCCATGCCGAACCGGTGGACTCCGCTGGACATTACGGAGCGGGCGGAGATCTATTGGCACGGTGACCCGGTACCGCCCGAGCTTGCCGAGGCGTTGAAGCGTCGCCGAGGCGGACGGCGCAAGTCGAAGTAGCCCTAGACCCTGAGAGAGCCTGAGAGCCCCGTTCGGTCCCTGTGATCGGGCGGGGCTTTCCCATGCCCTCAGACGGGCCCCTGCGGCTCAACGACGACCAGGTGCCCAACTGGCCTACAGAACATGGGTTGTTGGGTGCCGGTGCTGCTCAACTGGCCAGCGAGGTAAGGCGACTTCATGAACTGGCTAAAGGGCCGTTCAGTCGACCGGGGCAGGTGCGGACGACCGGCGGGGCAGGGGCCAGAGAGCATCCAGGAAAGCCCCACACGTCCGACTGGCGGCCCCGAAGGCTCATTCCGGCACCCGAGGCCGTCGGGGTCGAGATAGGCCGTCAGAACGGCACACAGAGCCGTCGGCAAGGCAAGCCGGAAGGCAGTAGCGGCAGCGAGGAGCCTAAGCAGCCACGAGGAGAGCCCAGAGAGCCCGCCTACGGGCCGTTGAGCCTGAGCAGCGCCCTCACGGCCGTCCGACCGGCGGGCCGTCCTCAGCGAGGGGCAGGAGCGGTTTCCCGTGCCCGGCTACGCGCTGAGGGACGAGGGTGACGACTTGGGCAGGGAGGGTGACGAACAGCGCGAGGCATAACGGCACCGCTGCAAGCCTCTGACCTGCGGAAATACCTTGATGAGTGACGAAGTGACGAATATGACTGAAATTCTAGATCCACCTATACAGAGCCTCTTTTCCCTCTACGTAGGAACAACAGTGACCTAGTGTCACCTCGTCACCGCTGCCTATAAAAACCCGCCTGACCTGCGCTTTTGCAGTTTTCAGTTCGTCACCCTCTCCGCAGGTTCGTCACCCATTTCATAACAACAAGGTAACGCATTCCGTTCATACCTCATATAGGGCCGTTTTCGGCAGCCTTTGCGCTCTAGTGCAAATTGAGGAGACACCCCCGGTGTTCCTGTGAACGGCATCACTCCGGTTCACGCCCTAGGCACCGATTGCGCGTCGGTTTATAACGCGCAACTGAGACGCCCCTATCTGGGTTGACTTGCGCATTGGTAGTGATGCCCCGATGCGTCGAGTCCCTAGGTGGGGGCGTCTCTTGTTATCGGCATCACAGAAACGGACTTACGCAATGAGCGCTGAGTATGAGTACGCCCGGATTCACCGGGACGTGGTCATGTGCCACGGAAAAGCTAACGTCAACGCGTGCACCTTTTGCGGGGGCACGGCTACCGATTGGGCGTATAACTGGCGGGACTCTAAGCAGCGTGAGGCAGACGGCCGAGTCTGGTCTGAGAGCACCGCTTATTACATTCCGCTGTGCCGGACGGATCACAAGCTTTTTGATGCCGCTTATCGTCGTGTCGGTCTTGCTGGCCTTGACGCTGAGGTTGAACGGCTAAAGCCCCTTGCTTGGGCTCGTCTGACGGATGAGCGCCGGGAGGTTGAGGCTCAGCAGCGAACCCGACAGTTCGAAATCAACGAGGCTGTCATTGCTGCGAACGAGGAGCGTGTTTTCGCGCGGCATGAGACCCGGCAAGCCAAGCTGAGGGAAGAGGCAGCAGCGCGGGCAAAGCGTGAGGCTGAGCGGGCAATGACTCAAGAGTCCACGCTGCATGGCTTTTTCCCGGGCATTCTCGTTCCTGCCGACGAGAGCGCGCGACTGCTGGCGGACGAGGCTTTCCGGGCGTATGCCGCATGGTGCGAGCGTGAGGCATTCCCCGCTCGTTTCCGCATGGGACGCAGCACGTTTTACCGGGTGCTCGCCGAGCACGGTGTTGAGCGCCGCAAGACAAGTGAAGGCGTGACGTTCTTCGGAATCGCGCTTATCTAGCTACTGAAAGGATGAGCCCGCATGGACCCATACGCGTCCTTTCACGCATTGAGCGTGCTGGAGACTTTTACGTCACTACCCGTGAACGAGAGGGACCGTGCAGCCGTTCTGAATAGCTTTGCTGTGCTTACCGAGCTTGCCCGGCTTTATCGAGAGACCATGGACCCTGGCGAGCCAGAGCAATTCGTCACGGCTTGATAAAGAAATGCAAGGTGGCGGCCGGCTTCGACCTTAATTGTCCATTTTGCGGGCTGCGCTTGCGCTCTAGTGCTATTGAGGGGGACGGAATGAGCCCCGGTCCTCTCCAGCGCTTCACATGGCGCTCTCTTAGGGAACAGCCCGGATTGAAAACGTCCGGGCTGCACCCCCAATTCTCCCCTTGCGTGGTGTGAGGGTGTGGCGGCCCCGGTAGTCAGAGTGATTGATTGCCGGGGCATTGCCGCTCAGTTACTGAATTCAGTAACTGTCCGCCGCGCAGGTTCTCAGCGTCTAGAGCAGTGACGCTTTTCTGATTCTTCGGTAGGGCCTGTAACCACCCTGCCGACATGCCCGACCAGTGAACGCTACTGCTCCCACGCGTTCACCGGTCGGGCATTTTGCTATCTCACACCACATCCCAAGGATTCATCCCATGAGCGACGAAACCAAGAGCGAGACTCCTGCCGACACGCCCGACAATGAGGCCGCTAGCCCGAATGCTGAGGCTGCTAAGTACCGGCGAAAGCTGCGTGATGCTGAGGCGAAGCTAGAGACGGCGAACACGCGTATTGAAACTCTGCTGCGTCGGGATATCGAGCAGCGTGTTTCGGATCGGCTCGCTGTCCCGGCTGATCTCTTCGAAATCGGCAAGCGCAGCGTCTCGGATCTTCTGACTGAGGACGGCGAGGTTGCCGACGATGCGATAACGGCTGCTGTTGAGTCGCTACTAGAGAACCGCCCTGGTCTGGCAAAGGCAACGGCGGGTTGGGGGAGCGTCGGCGGGTCTTCCCGCTCTGCTGTCGCTCCTGCTGCTCCTACTTGGAGCGATGCTCTGCGTGCCTAACCGCTGGCATACCTAACCGAATATCGAGCTTTCCGAAATGCCGCATGACTCCGGGTGGGTCAGCGGCATTTCACGTTCGCGCCTGCGGCGCACCCCGTTTCGCCCGTGGCGACCGGGTTTCCCCGTAACCACATAGAAAGAATGGATGCGCCGCAATGGCTCTTTACACTTCTACCCCTGGTGTTCAGGGTATTCTGCCTCCCGAGTACGGTGAGCTAGTTACTAAGCCGGTTGAGGCTATCTCCGTCGCCATGCAGACTGGCACGGTTGTTAACACGTCTGCTCGGGATTACCGGATTCCAGTGCTGGCCTCTGATGTGACCGTTGGCGCGGTCGCTGAGGGCGCGGAGATTACCCCGTCTGACGCTGTGTTCGACGAGGTTGTTGTTACTCCTGCCAAGTTCGCTGGCCTGTCGATTATCAGCCGGGAAATGGCAGACGACAGTGACCCGTCTGCCGGTGACCAGGTTGGGCGCTCCATCGCTCGCCAGATTGCTAACAGCGTCGACAATGCGCTACTCAACTCGCTCGCGGCTCCTAACCCGGCGGGTCTTTCCTCGCTGTCCGGCATTTCGACGGTTGAGGCCCCGGTGACTTACGCCAACCTTGACCCGTTCGAGCACGCTCTATCTCTGTCTGAGGCTGCGGGCGGCAACGTGAACGCGTGGGTTACGAATGCCGCTACTGCGCTTGAGATCGCTCAGCTCAAGACGGCGAGCGGTTCGAACCAGGCTCTTCTAAACGGTGATCTCACCGCTGAGGGTCGGCGAACGATTCTCGGCCGTCCGGTGTTCGTTTCTCCGCATGCTCCTGCCGATGTTGTGTACGGCATCTCTCGTAATGACATGCTTATTGTGGTCCGTGATGACACGCGTGTTGAGATCGATAAGTCGGCTTACTTTACGAGCGACCGTGTGGCCGTTAAGGGCACAATGCGAGTTGGCTTCGCGTTCCCTCGTGCCGCTGCTCATGTCCGCATTCAGAATGCCGCTGCCTAACGCCTAGCCCCATTGCCCCCTGGTCCTCGTCGACCGGGGGGTTTTGGCGTATCTCAACTCGTTCGCGCATGCAAGATCAACCCGGAGCCGGCGAGGACCCCCTACCCCGCATGAACTGTACATACGTCGACGCTGCACGTTGCGAATGTGTGTGCTGCTGTTAAGGAGCTGTTCCCCATGCTGGCCGACGATTGCGCCCCGGCTCACGCTGACTCTCTGACCCAATCCCTGAGCTATGCGCACGGATATGCCGACGAGGTAACGCGCATGCTCGCTGCGGGCAATGTGGATTCCGATAGGGCCGCTCAGCTAGTACAGGCACTCAAAGACATGATCCTTAGCGCGACTGATGACCTGTACGCCCTGGACGACGTACAGCAGGAAATAGACGCACGGGAACACATGCGCAAGATGGGCGACGAGGAACTATTCCTGGCGATCACCTCTGAGCACTGACACCCTCTCACGCCCGATAGCTACCTATCCCCGGATATCAACAATGCCCCCCCCTGCTACTAACTAGCCCCCCTCTCCGAGGAGTAACCCCCATGCCCTCAAAGCCCCCTCGTCCATGCGCTCAACCCGGGTGCTCTGAGTTGATACGAGGGAAAGAGAGCGCATGCCCTGAGCATGCGAGGCAGAGGCATAAGCAGCGGGCTAATCGTGGTGGTTCTAGCTATGGCCGTGACTGGCGTGAGCGAGTGCAGCCAAGGTTTATCTACTCGAACCCTTGGTGTGTTCTCTGTGGTCGCACTGCCACTGTTGCCGACCATTGGCCGATCAGTCGACGTGACCTCGTGGCAAAGGGGGAACCGAACCCTGATGCCTTTAAGCACTTGCGGCCATTGTGTAAGGCATGCGATGCCAAGGAACGGCCAGCGCGTGAGCCTGGCGGATTCCTCGCTGAGCATCGCTCTCAGCGTGAGGCGCATGAGCGCGAATACCGCCGATGGGTGGACGACGCTCCGCCTTTCTGACCCCCACCCCTGGGGGGTGACTCCTCCTCCCCCCAATTGCGGCGCGGCAGGGAGGGAAAAACCTGTGATGGCTAATCAACATGTTCTCGTCAGTTCCTAGAAAGGGGTGTCTGATGCCCGCGCACCGAAAGCCACACCTACAGGCAGTACGTGAGGGGACGTTCCGCAACGACCGGCAAACGGCAGGTGTTCGCTTTGCTCCCTCAGACCCGGTAGAGCCGGACTGGAATGACCTACTGCCCGGCAGGAGCAAGGCAGCAAAGACCATGCGTGCCGACGCTGCCAACATTTGGGCTCGCACTATTCCGGCGCTTGTTGCTTCTGCTGGCCTGACTGACACTCAGGCTCTTTCTGCTGTGGAATACGTGATGACTGCGGTTCAGCTCAGGGAGGTTAACCGGCAGATCAGTGCGGACGGTTTCACCGTTACCGGTGCCCGAGGTGAAAGCAAAGTTCGGCATCCGCTGCTGTCTAGCGTTCCTCAACTCCGCATGGCACTAATTCGCCTTGCTGGTGAGCTTGGGCTTACTCCGTCTGCCGCAACAAAGCTTTCCTCACCGGAGGCGGAAGACAGCGGAGACGAAATTTGGGACTGACGTACAAGGAGCGCGTTGCAGCGTTCCTAGTCCGCAGCAACGAGGATCTTGAGCGGCCACTGTGGGAGATAGCTCCTGCCGACCGTACGGCTTTCCTTGCTGCTCGTTCTCGCAGACTCTTTTCCCTACGTTCCGGCGACGATTTCCAGATTCCTGCGCATGACCGGCGCGTGACCGATTGGGCTGATACTGAGTAAGTGCGCGATGCCGCCCGAACGAGCCTTATCACGAGCCACACGTAAAGCCCCGTATCTGCTGCCTTCCTGGTGGCCGGTACGGGGCTTTACGTGTTTCCTGCCTAGAGTTGCCTCATGCAAGCTGTCTCGTGTTCCGCGAGGAGCGCGGACACCTCTGGTACGTCTGGGAATTCCTGCAATCGGCTCAGGATGACGCGCACCCGTTCCGCTGTCCGTTCGCTGGCCACATCCGCCGATAGCGAGATAACCCGTTCGGCAACGGCCGCTGATTCTTCGGGCTCGTTCGCGTCGGCATATGCCACAGACAACCACGACAGATAGAGCGCAAGTTCCCGAGCATGGGTTGCGTCATACCGGCCGAGGACGTCACGCAGTATTGGCACGGCGCGGAGTGGTCTACGCAGTTCGGTGAAAACCCGTGCTTCCATCACTTGCAGTTCGCCGGAATCAACCCAGTACAGGTAATCGGGTTCGTCCTCCCCGCCATGCTGCGCTAGTGATTCCCCAGCTTCCCCAAGGGCGCGCATAGCCGGTTGTGCTTCCCCCGCTTTCGCGTGCGCCCAGGCCACCCGATCGAAGTAGAGAGCGCGTGCCCGTGGCGGCGCATCCTCGGCACTGTGCAATGCGGCTTGCGCCATGTCGATACCGGCCCGGAGATCCCCGGTGTTGGTCCGCTGGTAGGCGAGTGATCCAAGGAGGTTTCCGGCCAGCGTGGAATCCTCGGCCCGGTGTGCGGCCGATAGACCTAGCCGGTAGATCCTTTCTGCCTCGGCGTGCTGTCCGGCATCGCTGGCAATCCATCCCGCAATTTGGGCCAGCTCCCCAATCTGCACCAGTAGCTGACGGCCCGTCAGTTCCGAATGAGTGCCTTCCTGGTACAGCCGGACAGCGGACCGGAGTTCACGCAGCGCCGGACGCATGAGATCCCCGCCCGCTAGCACGTCATCGGCAAGCCGTAGGCCATGCACACGCTGTTTCAGGTCTGCCACTTGACCGGCTCCAATGCGACGGCCTGTATGGGCGCTGAGAGCGGCTAGCGGGTCATCGTCGGGGAGATAGTCCGCCAGTGTCGGCAAAGGCGGTTCAGCGGCCGTCTGTGGCTTTCTCAGCGCTTCCACGGGAACCCCGAGCGCAGCAGCGATGAACGGCAGCCATTCGCGCGGCGTGCGCTTCCCTGTCTCCCACCGGCTGACTTCCTGTCGGCCGACCGGTTCCCCGACCACACCGGCCGCCCGGCAAACCTCCCGCGCTAACCGTGCCTGACTCCACCCGCGCTGTTCGCGCTCCCGTCGGATGCTGGCCCCGATGTTCCCCATGCTCTAAGTCTGGCCTACAGCGCCGGATTCCTGGCCTACACCGGGCCGACAAAGGGCCGCTAGCCGTAGATCATCTGCGGGCGGACGCTGGCCCCCATGACGGAACCGAGGGCGTACCCGAATGAGCCGGTTGAACTGCCGTTATTGCAACCAGAGTTGGAGCCAACGCCCGTTGAAGGGTGCGCCGGTTGCGCTGAGTTGGCGAACGTTCGGGAGCGTGCGCGCGTGGTCGGGGACGTGGCCACGATCACGGACGCCAATGTCTTGCTGCGTCGGCACCCCGAGGGGCACTAGTGACGACAGCCCCGGAGAGGCCGCGTACGGCCCGCAGACGGCCCGCTGTGGTGCCCTCCACCCCCGAGCCCTACCACCCGAAACCGCGCGCCGGACGGACCGGAGGAGAGGAACCCTGGTCACTCTGGAAATGGGGTGATCTATGCGGCTGCTGCGCCGGTCACGGTGTCGTTTGGTGCGATGGCTGCTGCGGGTTCACCGGCTGTGCGCTGTGCGGCTGGACCTACAAACGACCGTGCCCCGCATGCTCCGGTGGAGACGCCGAGCCGATCCCGTGGTGAGTCTCCCGTCCTCGCCGGTTTGGGGGCACAAGGCTTTTGCCGTTTGTCGGTATCCAACGAACTATTGACCTTAGTATTCGATCATGGACGGATACCAGATGACCGAACGGCAAGCTGTATATGTCGCCGCGCAGCTCCAAACGATGGGTACGGAATGCGTCGCCATGCCGGAGGAATTGCCCGGCGGCGCATGGCGGGTCTACAGCGACACGGCCCGCACTCAGGACCTCAGCGCTGAGGGGGTGGACGCCGTGGCCGCCCGGTACGCGTTCACATAACCGCAGGTCAGACGCCTGTGGCGCGTACGCCTGTACGTGTAACATGGCCCTGGGTGCCGAGGATCAGGTCGATGTCGGGGCGGCCCCCGGTGGCCGAGGCGGTGAGCGAGCGGGCGAGGGCGGTCTGCCGCCCGTCGGGGGCCTCCTGCCATTCGGTGCCCCAGTGCAGGGAGACCACGACGACGTCGGCTCCGGCCTTCCGGGCCGCCCGCGCGTCGGCGACGATCCGCGCCTCGTCGATCAGACCGACGGCCCAGGGCGCGGCCGGCGGCAGCGGGAGGCCGTTGGTGTCGTGGGTGTAGGCGAGGTGGGCGACCCGCGCCGGGCCCGCGCGCAGCACGGTCGCCGTACGGGCCTCCCGCTCGGTGCGCGCCGAGCCGGCGTGGCGCACACCGGCCCGGTCGAGGGCGTCCAGGGTGCGGCGGATGCCCTCGGCACCGTCGTCCAGGGAGTGGTTGGAGGCGGTGGAGCAGCCGTCGTAGCCGGTGGCGGCGAGACCGCGGGCCACCTCGGGCGGGGACTTGAAAAGGGGGTAGCCGGTGTAGTCGCCGCCTGTGCCGTACACGGTCTCCATGTGGCACAGCGCCACATCGGCGGAGGCGACGACGGAGCGGACGCCGGAGAGCATCGGCCGGAAGTCGTACCCGGTGCCGCCCGCGTCGAAGCGGGCGCGTTCGATGACCGAGTCGTGGGGAAGCACGTCCCCCGAGGCGACCAGGGTGAAGCCGCGGGGCCCCGTGGCGGAAGGGGCCGGACGTCCCGGTTCCGGTGGCCGGTGGCCGCGGGCCTGGCAGGCGGCGCCCGCGGCGAGGACGACGGTCAGGACCAGGGCCACCTGCCGACTGCGTGTGATCATCACTCCACCCCGCTGTAGTCGTATTTATGGATGAACAGATAAGAAGCCACATCACACCCGTCGCCGTTCCGACACGCCCTTTAGGCCGTCCGGCGTGCGCGAACGACCGCCCCGACCGTTCGTCGAACCGTTCGTCGACGCGATCGACCGTCCGCCGCACGCTCCTGCGCACGCCCTGTCCCCGCGTCGCGCCGTGCGCTGCCATACGGCCATGACGGCCGGAACCACACTCATGAACGGGACGACCGCCGAGCACGAGCTCGCCGCACTGCAGCGCGAGCACGGCCGGCCCCTCTTCGCGCTGCTGCTCCGGCTCTGCGACGGGGACCGGCAGCGCGCGGAGGATCTGGTCCAGGAGACCCTGGTGCGCGCCTGGCAGCACCCCGAGGCCCTGCGCGCCGAGAACTTCGACTCCGTACGGCCCTGGCTGCTCACCGTGGGACGGCGGCTCGCCATCGACGCGCGACGGGCCCGGCAGGCCCGGCCGGCCGAGGTCGGGGACGCCGTGCTGGAGAACGCCCGGGTGATCTCCGACCACGCCGAGCGGGCCGCGGCCGCGCTCGACGTCCGCGAGGCTGTGAAGACACTCACTCCGGAGCACCGGGAAGTCCTGGTGCTCGTGTACTTCCAGGGGGCGAGTGTGGCGGAAGCGGCGACGGCCCTCGGGATTCCACCCGGTACCGTGAAGTCCCGCGCGTACTACGCGCTGCGCGCCCTGCGCCGGGTGCTCCCCGGATACGCCTCCGACATGCGGTGAAACCGAAGGCAGAGTCAAACCTTCGCAAAGCGCCTTGCCGACCACCCCGGTTGAGTAATCGGCTGTCCTCATCCGTGTTCCGGACCGGGGGCCCGGGTTCGGGCGACGCGCACGCACCGGAGGAAGGCAGGAAGGGATGCTGCACAGAGGTCGAGAGAACACGGACGGCACCGGCGACGGTGAACTGACCGTCCCCATGGCCTGGCTGTACGCCGAGTACATCGCCGACGAACTGCTGCGCAGCGGCGATCTGATGCCGCCGACGTCCTTCGAGTTCCGCGCGGGCCGGGACGCGCTGGCGCTGACCGTGTTCCTGTCCGACACCGACGGCGAGCTGTCCGGCATCCGGGTGGTCACCCAGTTGGAGACCTGGCTGTCGCTGACCGCGTACGACCAGCCGTGGCAGGAGTGGGTGCAGGGGCGCCTGCGGGGGCTGACCGCGGACGCCGCCGCGGCCGGCCGGGACGCACCGGATCCGGACCTGGAGCTGGCCCGGGAGGCCTGGCGCTGGCTGCGGGAGACGGAGCTGCTCGCGCCCGATCTGAACGCGGTGCCGGGCGGCGGCGCGGTGACCGGTGAGGACGAGGGACCCAAGGTGTGGACACCGGCGTGGCAGCTCGGGCTGCCGCTCGGTCACCTCGCCATCCACCTTTTCTAGATTTCCCGCCGATCCGGCCAATCCGGGGGCCGGTCCGCTCCGAATCCCTTGATTACGATTCGGCACGTCGCTTGAGTGATTCGGGTGCCTGGTGCGTACCGGTGGGAGCAAGGAGTAACCCCACCCGCACCCAACGGCACGAGGATTCGGCATGAGGTCCCTGGAGAGGCATCGCGACGTCGGCGCCTACGCGCTCGGCGTGCTGGACGAGGCGGACGCGTTCCGTTTTGAGGACCACCTCATGGAGTGCCCCCAGTGCGCTGTCCAGGTGACCGAATTCGGTCCCGCGGCACGCCAGTTGATGCTGTACCGGAGTTCCACCCCGCGGCTGGTGCACCCGCTGGCCAAGCCCGGCCCGAGGATGCTGGACCGGCTGCTGTCCCAGGTGGCGGCCCGCAACCGGGCGGGGCGGCGCCGGCTGCTGCTGGCGCTGGCCGCCTCGGTGGTGGTCGCGGTGTCCGCGCCGGCGGTCGCGGTGCTGGCGCGGGACGACGGCGCGAGCGTCGCGAGCGTCGCGGCGACCGACGAGCGGTCCGGGGTGTGGGCGCAGGTGACCACTCAGGACGAGGCCTGGGGCAGCAACGTGGAGATCGAGGTCAAGGACGGTGCCGGCCCCCGCACCTGCCGTCTGGTGGTGGTCGGCCGGGACGGCTCCGAGGAGACGGTGACCAGCTGGAGCGTGCCCCGTCTCGACGCCCGCCCCCACACGGTGCTCGGCGGCTCCGCCATGCACCCCGAGGACATCGCCCGCTACGAGGTGCGTACGGCGGAGGGCGACAGCCTGGTGACGTTGAAGCCCCGGTGAGGCCCCACGCGGGCAGCGCGGTGCGCGGCGCCCCCTTGAGCCGCCGGCGTCCGCCTTCGCGGGAGAGCGGTTCCGGCATACGTCAGGAGTGCCGTCCGGGGCACCGGCGGTCAGGCCGTTCGGGCACCGCGGCGGGCGCGACGGGGCCGCCCGGCACGGCACCGTCCCACGCTGCCGGCATCACCCCGGGCACGGTCCGCTCCCGGTACGGCACGCGCTCCACGCAGCCGTGCCGCCGCGGCACGACGACCGCGGGGCCCGCCCGTGCGGGCGGTGCTGCCCGCCGTGCCCGCAGGAGCCCCAAAACCGCGCCGACGGCACGGCGACCGCGCGTGCTCAGGCCGGGCCGGGGTCCTTCGCCACCACGAACTCGCTCCACACGCACTTGCCGCCGCCGCGTGCCTCCACGCCCCAGACGTCCGTGAGCGTCTCGATCAGGAGCAGGCCCCGCCCGGAGACGCCCGACTCGCCCGCCTCCCGGCGGCGCGGCAGGGCGCTGGAGGAGTCCTCGACCTCCACCCGCACGCGCCGCTCACTGCCGGTGAGGGCCCGCAGGGTGACGACCGCGGAGCCCTCGGTGTGCATCAGCACGTTGGTGATCATCTCGTCGGCGACCAGCTCGATCTCGTCGGCCCGCTCCCCCGCGCCCCAGGTGCCCACCGTCGTACGGATCATGCGCCGGGTCTCGGCCAGCGCCTCCGGGTCGCCGGGCGTCACCCGCTGCTTGAGCCGGCCGTCGGGCCGCGCGCTGTCCAGGGCACGGCGGCGCAGCAGGAGCAGCGCCACGTCGTCGCCGCCGCCGCGTTCCCCGGCCACGTCGATGAGCCGGTCGGCGAGGTCGCGTACGTCGTCGGGGCCGGCGGCGACCAGCGCCGAGAGGGCCTCCATGCCGTCGTCGAGGTCGGCGCCGGGCTGCTCGACCAGGCCGTCGGTGCACAGCAGCAGGATGTCGCCGGGATCGAGCTCCATCGTGCCGACCGGGTAGTCGAGCCGCCCGAACTCCGCGGACAGGCCGAGCGGCAGCCCGCCGGGGACGGGGACGCGCCGGCAGGAGCCGTCGGTGCGGCGCACCAGCGGGTCGAGGTGGCCCGCCCGGACCACCTGGAGCACACCGGTGGACAGGTCGGCCTCGGCGTAGAGACAGGTCGCGGAGCGGTCGGTGTCGAGCTCGTCCAGGAAGACGGAGGCGCGGGCCATCACGGTGGCCGGCGGGTGGCCCTCGGCCGCGTAGGCACGCAGCACGATGCGCAGCTGGCCCATGACGGCGGCGGCGTGCGTGTCGTGGCCCTGGACATCGCCGATGACGGCGCCCACCCGGCCTCCCGGCAGCGGGATCAGGTCGTACCAGTCACCGCCGATGTCCCGGCCCGGGGAGCCGCCGATGGAGGCGGCGCGGTAGCGCACGGCGAGGTCGGCGCCGGGCACGCTGGGGATGGTGCGCGGCAGCATGGCCTGCTGCAGCCCCTGGGCGAGGTCCATCTCCTGCTCGTAGAACATCGCGCGCTGCAGGCTCTGGGAGATGCTGCTGCCCAGGGCGACGAGGATGTTGCGCTCCTCGGCGGTGAAGCCGCGCCGGTCGCTGTAGAGCAGCCCCATCGCGCCGATGGGACGGGCCTGGACGATCAGCGGCAGATAGGCCGCCGAGGTGATGTTCAGGCCGGTGATGCCCCGCCACAGCCCCGGATAGCGTTCGGCGAACTCCTCCGGCGACTCGATGAAGCGCGGGCTGAGGGTGCGCACCGCCTCGCTCATCGGGTACGGCTCGTCGATCCCGGTGACGTCGGTGCCCGGTACGAAGCTGCCCGCGGGGCCCTCCGCGATGAGCCGGATCCTGCCCGCCTCGACCAGACCCATCACGAGGCTGGTCGCACCCAGATGGGTGAGGCCGTGGGTGTCCTTGAGGACGTCGATGACGTCCTGCACGGTGCGGGCGTGGGCGAGGGCGGCGGTGGTGAGCTGGACGACGTTGGTCTGCCGGCGGCGGATGTCCTCCTGGAGCGCCTGATCGCGCCGGGCCTCGGTGTCGCGGAGCTCCTGGGTGGCGTCCCGGACGATGCCGATGATGCGGCGGGGCCGGCCGGACTCGTCCCGGCGGATGTAGCCCTGGGTGTGGGTCCAGCGCAGGGAGCCGTCGCGGCAGCGGACGCGGAAGTAGGCGCCGTAGTTCTCGCTGCCGGCCTTCAGCGCCTGCGACACGACGGTGTCCAGGCGCCGGGCCTCGCCGGGCGGGACCCGGCTGCCCAGGGTCTCGGGGTGATCGTCGTACTCGTCGGGGCGCAGGTCGAAGATCTCGTGCGCCTGGGCGTCCATCTGCATCACCCCGGCGTCCAGGTCCCAGTCGAAACCGCCCATGCGGTTGAGCGCCAGGATCGGATCCGGGTGGTCCGGCCAGTCGTCCGGGAGAGACAGGGGGCTCGCTCCCCGATCAGCCATGGGCCCACCTTGTCAGGATTCACGCGATTCTTCGACCGCTGGGCGCCGTCCGCGCGCGGGTTGCGCGGCCCGCGCGGTGGTATACGGAGAGTCACGGAGGTGTCGGCGGGACGAGGCAGGAGGGAGCGTACGGCCGTGGAGTGGTTCACCGCGTCCGAGTACTGGACGGGCCGGCTGGTCTTCCAGCGGGCACTGGCCGGGCTGTACCTGGTCGCGTTCCTGACGGCGGCGCTGCAGTTCCGCGCGCTGATCGGGGAGCGCGGCATGCTGCCGGTGCCGCGTTTCGTGGAGCGGGTGCCGTTCAGGAGGTCGCCGAGCCTGTTCCACTGGCACTACTCGGACCGGTTCTTCGCGGTGTGCGCCTGGGCGGGCTGCGCGGTGTCGGCGGCGCTGCTGGCGGGGCTGGACTCGCTGCTTCCGCTGTGGGGCGGGATGCTGCTGTGGCTGGTGCCGTGGGCGCTGTACCTGTCGGTCGTCAATGTCGGGCAGACCTGGTACTCGTTCGGCTGGGAGTCGCTGCTCCTCGAGGTCGGCTTCCTGGCCGTCCTCCTCGGCAACGACGAGGTGGCGCCGCCGGTCGTGGTGCTGTTCCTGCTGCGGTGGATCCTGTTCCGGGTGGAGTTCGGCGCGGGGCTGATCAAGATGCGCGGCGACGAGTGCTGGCGGAAGCTGACCTGTCTGGACCACCATCACGAGACCCAGCCGATGCCGGGGCCGCTGAGCTGGTTCTTCCACCGTCTGCCGAAACCGCTGCACCGCGTCGAGGTGGCCGCGAACCACGTCACCCAGCTCGTCGTGCCGTTCCTGCTGTTCGCCCCGCAGCCGGTCGCCACGGCCGCCGCGTCGCTGATGATCGCCACCCAGCTCTGGCTGGTGCTGTCCGGCAACTTCGCGTGGCTGAACTGGATCACTATCGTGCTGGCCCTGCCCGCGGTCGCGTTCCCCGCCGATCCGCCCGCGGTGCCCGACGCGCCGCTGTGGTACGTGGTCGTCGTCCTCGCGGTGTGCGCGCTGCTGCTCGGCCTCAGTCACCGGCCGGTGCGCAACATGCTCTCCCGCCGCCAGGTGATGAACCGCTCCTTCGACCCGCTGCACCTGGTCAACACCTACGGGGCGTTCGGCAGCGTCAGCCGGATCCGGTACGAGGTGGTCGTGGAGGGGACGGCGGACGAGGTGCCCCGGAAGGACGCCGGCTGGCGGGAGTACGAGTTCAAGGGCAAGCCGGGTGATCCGCGACGCTGGCCGCGGCAGTTCGCGCCGTACCATCTGCGGCTCGACTGGCTGATGTGGTTCGCCGCGCTGTCGCCCGCGTACGCCGGTCCCTGGTTCGGCGCGCTGGTGGAGCGGCTGCTGGAGGGCGACCGGGACACGCTGAGGCTGCTGCGCCGCTCCCCGTTCCCCGCGGACGCGCCGCCCCGGCACATCCGCGCCCGCCTCTTCCGCTACCGCTACACGACGTGGCGGGAGCTGCGGGAGACGGGCGCGTGCTGGGAGCGGACGTATGTGCGGGAGTTCCTGCCGCCGACCCGGCTGACGGGGCCGGCTCAGAGGCCGTAGACGCGGGTGGCGGTGGTCTCGAAGAGCTGACGGCGTCCGGTGGCGTCGAGGCCCCCGGTCAGCTCCCGCGCGGTGGCGAGGACGTCGCCGTACGCCGCCGCGAGGGTGCACACCGGCCAGTCCGAGCCGAACATCAGCCGGCCGGGGCCGAAGGCGTCCAGCACGACGTCGGCGTACGGGCGCAGGTCGTCGACGGTCCAGGAGGCCCGGTCGGCCTCGGTGACCAGGCCGGAGAGCTTGCACACCGTGTTGGGCAGTGCGGCCAGGGCGCGGACGCCGGACGCCCAGGGTTCGAGCGCGCCCGAGGCGACGGGCGGCTTGCCCAGGTGGTCCAGGACGAAGGTGAGCCGGGGCAGCGCCCCGGCCGCCGCCACGCAGGCCGGCAGCTGCCGGGGCAGGACGACCAGGTCGTAGACCAGGCCCGCGTCGGCGACGGCGGCGAGTCCGCGCCGTACGTCCGGGCGCAGCAGCCACTCGGGGTCGGGTTCGCCCTGGACCTGGTGGCGGATGCCCTTCAGATACCGTCCGCCGGGCAGTTCCCGCAGCCGGGCCAGCTCGTCGGCGATGTCGGGGCGGGTGAGGTCGGTCCAGCCGACGACCCCGGCGACCGGCTCGTGGGCCTCGGCGAGCGCCAGCAGTTCGGGGGTCTCCTCCGGGACCGTGACGGTCTGCACCAGGACGGTACGGCCGACACCGGCCGCGCTCGTCTCGGGTGCGAGGTCGGCCAGAGTGAAGTTCCGCCGCAGCGGGCGGAGTTCGGGGCCGGTGATCCAGTCCTGGTCGCGGACGGCGAGGTCCCAGACGTGGTGGTGCGCGTCGACGGTCACGACGGCTCCCCCTCGGGCGGCAGCAGGCCGGTGTCGCGCAGTTCCTGCCAGAGGGCGGCGGGTACCGGGGCGGCGAACTGGTCGGCGCAGTCGCGGACTTCGGCGGCCGAGCGGGCACCGACCAGTACGCTCGCGACCGCCGGATGGGCGGCGCAGAACGCCAGGGCGGCGGCACGCAGGGTGGTGCCGTGCCGTTCGGCGGCCTCCTTCAGCCGCAGGGCACGGTCCAGCAACCCGGCGGGCGCGCGGGTGTAGTTGTACGTCGCGCCCGGCCTCGGGTCCGCGAGGAGCCCGGAGTTGAAGGCACCACCGATGACGACCGATCTGCCGTTCTCCCGGGCCGCGGGCAGCAGGTCGGTCAGGGCGCTCTGGTCGAGCAGGGTGTGACGGCCGGCGCACAGGACGACGTCGACGTCGGTGTCGCGGACGAAGCGGGTGAGCATCGCGGTCTGGTTCATACCGGCGCCGATCGCCCCGACGACACCCTCCGAGCGGAGCTGCTCCAGGGCCGGATAGCCCTCGCGGAAGGCCTGTTCGGCGTGGTCGTCGGGGTCGTGGAGGTAGACGACGTCGACCCGGTCCAGGCCGAGGCGTTCCAGGCTCGCCTCCAGGGTGCGGCGTACGCCGTCGGCGCTGAAGTCCCAGACGCGGCGGTGGGTGGCGGGGACGGCGAAGCCGTGGGCGAGGTCGTCGCCCACGGTGTGCGCGACGGGTTCGAGGCGGCGGCCCACCTTCGTGGACACCGTGTACGCGTCGCGCGGGTGCTCCCGCAGGGCCGCGCCGAGGCGGCGTTCGGCCAGGCCGAGGCCGTAGTGCGGGGCGGTGTCGAAGTAACGGATGCCGCGCTGCCAGGCGGCCCGCACCGTCTCGTGCGCCGCCTCCTCGCCGACCTCGGTGTACAGGTTGCCGATGCCGGAGGCGCCGAAGGCCAGGGCGGTGACCTCGACGCGGCTGCGGCCGAGCCGGCGGGGGTTCACCGGCTCTCCGGGCGCGGCCGCAGTCCCTGCATGCCGCCGTCGACCGCGAGGGCCGTGCCGGTGGTGGCGCCGGACAGCGGGCTCGCCAGGTAGGCGACGGCACCGGCGACCTCGGCGGCCGAGACCAGGCGGCCGGCGGGCTGGCGGGCCTCCAGGGCGGCGCGTTCGGCGGCCGGGTCGTCGGCCGCGTCCAGCAGCCGGCCGATCCAGGGGGTGTCGACGGTGCCCGGGTTGACGCAGTTGACGCGGATGCCCTCGCGGACGTGGTCGGCGGCCATGGCGAGGGTGAGGGAGTACACGGCGCCCTTGGTGGCGCTGTACAGGGCCCGCTGCGGCAGACCGGCGGTGGCGGCGATGGAGCAGGTGTTGACGATCGCCGCGTGCGCGGAGGCGCGCAGATGCGGCAGGCAGGCGCGGGCGGTACGGACCATGCCGAGGACGTTGACGTCGAAGACGCGGTGCCATTCCTCGTCGGAGTTGGTCTCCACGGTGCCCCGGGCGCCGATGCCGGCGTTGTTGACCAGTACGTCGAGGCCGCCCAGGCCGTCGACGGCGGCGGCCACCGCCGCGCGCACCGAGGCGTCGTCGGTGACGTCGGCACGGTGTCCGGTGAGGGGCTCGCCGACCGTCGACGGGTCGAGATCGAGTACGGCCACCCGGGCGCCGCGCTCGGCGAGGAGTTCCGCCGTGGCCCGGCCGATGCCGGAGGCACCGCCGGTCACCAGGGCCGTCAGTCCCTCGAAGTCGCTCATGCGGCCTGCTCCTTGTCCTGGTCCTTGTTCTTCCGTGTGTCCGGGTCGGCGGCCCAGAAGCCGCCGTCGGGATAGGTGTAGCGCGCCAGGGACTCCGGTCGCACGGCGGCGGAGAAGCCCGGCGCCAGGGGTGCCGCGTAGTGGCCGTCGCGGATCACCACCGGGTCGAGGAAGTGGTCGTGCAGATGGTCGACGTACTCGATGACCCGGTCCTCGGTGGTGCCGGTGAGGGCCACGTAGTCGAACATCGAGAGGTGCTGGACGAGTTCGCACAGGCCGACCCCGCCGGCGTGCGGGCACACGGGGACGCCGTACTTGGCGGCGAGCAGCAGGATCGCCAGGTTCTCGGGGACCCCGCCGACGCGGGCCGCGTCGATCTGGACGATGTCGACGGCGCCGGCCTGGAGGAGCTGCTTGAAGACGATCCTGTTCTGCGCGTGCTCGCCGGTGGCCACCTTCACCGGGGCGACGGCGCGGCGGATCGCCGCGTGGCCGAGGATGTCGTCGGGGCTGGTGGGTTCCTCGATCCAGTACGGGTCGAACGCGGCGAGGGCCTTGGTCCAGCGGATCGCCTCGTCCACGTCCCAGCGCTGGTTGGCGTCGATCGCGATGCGCACGTCCGGTCCGACGGCCGCGCGGGCGACCCGGCAGCGCCTCAGGTCGTCGTCGAGGTCGGCGCCGACCTTGAGCTTGATCTGGCGGAAGCCGTCGGTGACCGCCCGGGTGGCGAGCCGGGTGAGTTTCCCGTCGTCGTAGCCGAGCCAGCCGGGCGAGGTGGTGTAGGCGGGGTAGCCGCGCTCCAGCAGCAGGGCGGTGCGCTCCTCGGCGCCCTCCCGGCCGCGGCGCAGGAGGGTGAGGGCCTCTTCGGGGGTGAGGGCGTCGGTGAGGTAGCGGAAGTCGATCTGGCGGACCAGCCAGGCGGGGTCGGCCTCGGCGAGCAGCCGCCACAGCGGTTTGTCCGCGCGTTTGGCGGCCAGGTCCCAGAGGGCGTTGACGACGGCTCCGATCGCCATGTGCATCACACCCTTCTCGGGTCCGAGCCAGCGCAGCTGGCTGTCGCCGGTCAGGTCGCGGTTCAGGAGGGAGGGGTCGGCGCAGAGTTCGTCGGCGGACCGTCCGACGAGATGGCCGCGGAGTGCTTCGATCGCGGCGACCTGGACGTCGTTGCCCCGCCCGATGGTGAAGGCGAAGCCGTGCCCCTCGTGTCCGTCGGCGGCGTCGGTGCGCAGCACGACGTAGGCCGCCGAGTAGTCGGGGTCGGGGTTCATCGCGTCGGAGCCGTCGAGTTCACGCGAGGTGGGGAACCGGACGTCGTAGGTGTCGACGGCGGTGATGCGGGCGGGTCGCGGGGGCACGGAGAACCTTTCGACGGGGGACGGAATCGCATATTTATCAGACCACTTGCCGATGAGAACACCCTCCGGGCGCGCCGGACCCGCCATCTGACCGAATTTGGTCCGACCACTTCCGTCGTTAGACTGCGGCGCATCCGGTGAGTGGAGGAGTGGCGTGGAGGAGACGGCCCCGCAGAAGGGCACGGTGACGCAGCGCGCCATCGAGCGGATCACGGCGATGATCCGCGAGGGGGAACTGGAGCCCGGCGAGCGGCTGCCCACCGAGCGGGAGCTCGCCGCCCGGCTGGGCATCTCCCGCAGTTCGATGCGGGAGGCGATCCGCGCGCTCACGGTGCTGGGAGTGGTCGAGGCCCGGCACGGCTCGGGCATCTACGTCACCCGGCTGGAGGCCGGGGACCTGCTGGAGACGTTCGGGGTGGTGGCGGACCTGTCCCGGGGGCGGCAACTGGTCGAACTGCTGGAGGTGCGCCGCGTCCTGGAGTCGCACGCGACCGCCCTGGCCGCCGCCCGGATCACCCCGGACCGGCTGGCCGAGGTCGAGAAGCACCTGACGGCGATGAACGCCACCGACGACCCGGAGGAGATCCTCGCCCACGACCTGGCCTTCCACCGCGAGATCGCGGCGGCCGCCGGCAACGGGACGACGGCCGCGATCCTGGAGGGCCTGTCCTCGCGCACCTTCCGGGCCCGGGTCCGGCGCGGGTACCAGGAGGAGGGCGCCTTCGCCCGCACCCGGCGCGAACACGCCGCGATCCACCGCGCCCTGGCCGCCCGCGACCCGGAGGCGGCGCGGGCGGCGGCGGCCGCGCACGTGGGCGCGGTGGAGGAGTGGCTGCGCGCCCGGCTGGAGGACTGAGCCGGTCAGGCCCGCTTCAGCCGCAGCGTCATCAGCCGGCACGGACCGTGGTGGTCGTACCGCCGTCGCCGTCGGTGTGGGTGGGCCGGAAGAAGTGCCCGCACCGCGTCTCGGACGCGTACCGTTCGGCGTGCGGGTCAAGCGGGAGGGCGAGCTCGAGGAACTTCTCCGTCCGGTGCCGGTCGACCTCGGTGTCCACCACGAGCCGCCACTCCCCGGCGGTGACCTCGTCCGCGTCGGTCAGGAGAACGAGTCGACCGCGCGCCACGGCGGGGCCGGGCACCCCCCGGCCTGACCGCGACGGCATTGCGGTGATCGATCGCGAGGGTCTAGGATCGGCCGGGTGACTGCCGGGTCGGCCATGGGCCATTCACGTGAGGCGTTCCCGGCCTCGGTGTGAGGCCGGTGCGGGGCGCGCCCCCGCTCGCGCGCGCCCGTGGCCCGCCTCTTCTCCGCGTGTTCCCTCCCACCACGGAAACCGACACCGGAGACGAATCCCGCCATGTCCGCAGTACAGCACGTCCAGTTGAACCACACCGCCGTCTACGCCAGCGACCGCCGGTACTCCGCCGAGTTCCTCGCCGGGATACTGGGACTGGAGGTCGGCGCCCCGTTCGGCCCGTTCCTGCCGGTCGACCTGGGCAACGGCGTGACCCTCGACTACTACGAGAAGCGGGACGAGCCGGTCCAGGGCCAGCACTACGCGTTCCTGGTGCCCGAGGAGCGGTTCGATGCCATGATCGCGCGCCTGGAGGCGGCCGGGGTCACCTACTACGCGGACCCGAGCCACACCGAGCCGGGCAGGGTCAACGACCTCTTCGGCGGACGCGGCGCCTACTTCGACGACCCGGACGGCCACAACATGGAGATCATGACCCGGCCCTACGCCCGGCCGTAGCGACGGGGCGCGCCCGCCCGCACGTGCCGTCAGTCGACGCTGGGCAGGATGTGGGGCTCGGCGAGGTCGTCCTCGTAGCCCGCGAGGCGGATCGGGGCCGAACGGGCCCACACGTCGAGACTGCCGAGTTCTCCCGGCCGGCGGGCGGCGCGCTCCGCGTGCTCCCTGGGGCGCTGATCGCTCTTCGTCTGCTCCGGTGTCACCGCGCACTCCTTATGTGTCGGTCACCCTCGGGACGTACTGCGTCGGCCCTGTGCCTGGCGTCCGACGTCCGCGCGGGTCTGGAGGAAAACCGTTCGGACGCGGTGGCGTCGGCGACTTGAGGGAGAGCAGGCCGTTGTGAACCGGCTGGTCCCATGACGGACCGTGGGTGCGGGTAGAACCCTGAACTGCTGTCCGTCCGGATCAGAGTAACCAAATGAGCGGCCCCCCGCTCGATGGGGCTCAAAACCGAGGGTAACAATCCCGCGTCGGACGGTACTCGATAGACCGGGATATGCCCCTATTTCCGGATGGACGCGGCCAGCCGCCATCACCCGTTCGAAGTACATCGACGTCGGCGCTTTCGACCGGGCCGCGCGGCCGGGGGCGCGGTTCGGGTCCCGTCGGCCGGTACGCGGCACGGTCCGCTGCCGCACGGCGACGGCCTGCTCCCGGAAGGGCCGGCGCGCGGAGCCGTGCACCGCCGCGCCACGGCCGGGCGGACCAGGGGTACGGGCCGGCCGCGCGGCGGACGAGGAGACCCGCACCGTCCGCTTCGGCGCCGGTGTCCTGGGGCCGCCGGCGGCGCACGGCTCCCCGCCGGGCACGGCCGGCCGCCCTCACCACCGGCCGGGCGCGTAGTCCTTCATGAAGACGCCGTACAGGTCCTCGCCCGCCTCGCCGCGCACGATCGGGTCGTAGACGCGGGCCGCGCCGTCGACCAGGTCGAGCGGGGCGTGGAAACCGGCGTCGGCGAGGCGCAGCTTGTCGAAGTGGGGGCGCTCGTCGGTGATCCAGCCGGTGTCGACCGAGGTCATCAGGATGCGGTCGGCGTCGAACATCTCCTGCGCGCTGGTCCGCGTCACCATGTTCATGGCCGCCTTGGCGGCGTTGGTGTTGGGGTGCCCCGCACCCTTGTAGCCGCGGTCGAACACGCCTTCCATCGCGGAGACGTTGACGACGTACGCGCGTCCCGCGGACGCCCGGCGCGCGGCCTCGGCCATCGCCGGACGCAACTTGCTGATCAGGATGAACGGCGCCGTGTAGTTGCACAGCTGGGTCTCCAGCAGCTCCACCGGGGAGATCTGCTCGATGGTCTGGACCCAGGTGTTGGTGTCGACGACGTCGGGGAGCAGGCCGCCCGCGTCGATGGCGGTGCCCTCACGGTGCCGGACCACGCTGGCGTTGCCCGCGACCAGGGCGAGGTCGGCCACCTTCTGCGCCTCGAGTCCGCTGACACCGACGGGCAGCGCGGTCAGCCCGTCGACCGCGCCGGAGTTGAAGGCGCCGATGACGTGGTGGGCGGGCAGCTCACCGGCCGGCAGCGGGGCGCCCTCGCCCTCGACGAGCGCGGCGTACGCGGACGGCAGCCGGCGTACGGTCTGGGTGGCGTTGTTGATCAGGATGTCGAGCGGGCCCTGCTCGGCGACCCGGTCGGCCAGCGCGACGGCCTGGGCGGGGTCGCGCAGGTCGATGCCGACGACCTCCAGGCGGTGCATCCACTCCGCGGAGTCGTCCATGGCCTTGAAGCGGCGGATGGCGTCCTTGGGGAAGCGCGTGGTGATCGTGGTGTGGGCGCCGTCGCGCAGCAGCCGCAGCGCGATGTACATGCCGATCTTGGCGCGTCCGCCGGTGAGCAGCGCGCGCTTGCCGGTGAGGTCGGCGCGGGCGTCGCGCCGGGCGCGGTTCTCGGCGGCGCAGTTCTGGCAGAGCTGGTGGTAGAAGTAGTCGACCTCGGTGTAGCGGGTCTTGCAGGTGTAGCAGGAGCGGGGACGCTGGAGTATCCCCGCGATCCTGCCGGGCTCGACGCGGGAGGAGGGCAGGATGCCCTCGGTCTCGTCGTCGATGCGCTCGGCGGAGCCGGTGGCGGTGGCCTCGGTGACGGCCTTGTCGTGGGCGGTCTTGGCGGCCCTGCGTTCCTGGCGGCGGCGCTGCTTGACCGTGCGGTAGATGTGCGAGGTGGCCCGGCGGACCAGGATCGCGTCCGGGTGGTCGACGTCGAGTTCGTCGAGTTCCCGCAGCACGTCGAGGCAGACGGCCAGCCGCTCCGGGTCGATGCCGGGCCCGTGTGCCACCGCGTCCATGGCCTCGGGGCCGTCCTGTGTCACCGTCATCGCCGCTGCCGTTTCCCGCTCTGCTTCTCGCGGCGCTCCGTTCGCGCACGCTGTCGAACGGGGGATTTTACTTCAGCGCCGGGCCGCAGCGCCAAACCGGATACGTCAGTGATCGCAGACGGCGGTCAGCGTCGTCACCTCCTCGGTCAGCGCGCGGGCCAGCCGGTCGAGGTCAGGGACGGCCGCGCCGTCGGCGACCAGCCCGTAGTGGACGCGTCCGCGGTAGGTGGAGACCGCGACCGCGAGGGAGTGGCCGGGGGCCAGCGGCGCGAGCGGGAAGACGGCGCCGAGCGGGTCGCCGCCGAGCCGCAGACCGAAGCCGGGCAGCGGCACGCTGGTGACCAGGACGTCGAACCAGAGCCGGGCCGCCTGGCCGAGCAGCGGTCCGCCGAGCCGGTGGCCGAGCGGCGGCACGTGCTCGGCGAGCAGGGCGACCGCGCCCGCGCCCCGGTGCGGACCGGCGTCCTTGTTGCGGTCCATGGCGGTACGCACCAGCGCGAGCCGGACGAGCGGATCCCGCTGGTCGACGGGGAGCTGTATCAGGTACCCGGAGAGCCGGTTGCCCTGTGGATGGACGGTGCGCGGCCGGCGCCGGGAGACGGGGATGAGGGCGCGGGGCGCGACGCCCTCGCTGCCGTCGCCGCGCTCGTCGAGCCAGCGGCGCAGGGCGCCCGCGACGACCGCGATCAGTACGTCGTTGACGGTGCCGCCGGCGCTCTTGCGGATCCGGTGCACGTCGTCGAGGTCGACGACCACGCCGGCGGTGCGGCGGGTGCCGCTGGGCGCGCAGGTCAGCGCGGGCGAGGAGCGCACGTCGAGGGTGGAGCGGGCGACGGCGGCGCCGATGTCCAGGGCCCGGCCCGCGTCGGAGAGGGCGTCCCGGACGAGGCCGGGCACCTCGCGCACGTCCGGGAGGAGTCCGCGCGGGGGCTCGGCGGGGCGGGGCCGTGGTGCGGGGAGGTCCATCGGGTCCATCAGCGCGGCGGCGAGGGTGAGGGCGCGCAGCCCGTCGGCGAGGGCGTGGTGGAACTTGAACAGGACGGCGAAGGAGGTGCCGTCCTCCCCCGGCAGCACATGGGCCTCCCAGGGCGGCCGGGTGCGTTGCAGCGGGCGTCCCATGAGGCGTCCGGCGGCGGTGTGGAACTCGGCGGCCGGGGGGTGCAGCCGTACGTGGTCGAGGGGGTCGAAGCCGGGGTCGGGTTCGCGGGCGGCGCCGCCGAAGGCGAGGGACCGGCGCAGGGCGGAGACGAGGGGCTGCCGCAGCGCGGCGGCCAGGGGCTCGCCGGGCGCCGGCCAGGGGCGGCGCAGCGCCGCCAGCGGCCGGCGCAGACCGAGCGGCTGCCAGGTGTCGCGGATGCGCATGCGCAGCCCCGGCACGGCGGCGGCCCGGGACGCCAGCAGATCGGCAGCGTGGGCCGCCGCGGAGGGCGAGCCGGCGGAGAAGACGCCGAGCGCCGCGAGGTGCATGGGATGACCGGCGGACTCGATGTTCCAGAACGCCAGGTCGAGAGGGGCGAGCGGATCTGCGGTCATGGGCGGGGCCTCGCGTCGACGACGGGAACGGATCAGCAGTCAATCGCTCCCGGCCGATTACGGTCAAGTACGATCTGGCTACCCATAGTCAACAGCATGTGACGTCTTCGCCCCTCCCGCCGGTGCGGCGGAAGGGGCGGGACGGGGGTGACGGACGGGGCTACCGCGGCGCGTTCACCGCCTCATGGGTGACGGACGCCACCCGGACGGGCGCGGCCCTCTGGAGGAACGGTTCATCGCGCGGCGCCCTCCGTCACCGGGCAGCCCGCGGGCCGTGCCCGTGAGGCGTCCCGGATCAGGGCCTCGTGGGCGGCCCTCACCCGGGCCACGTCCGGCTTCAGCACGCGCCGGTCGTAGGTGAGCAGACCGTTGAGCTCGCCCTCGACGTCCGTGATCTGGGTGTAGACGGCGCCGTTGCCGCCCCGGCACACCAGCGCGCGCACCTCGTCGAGCTTGGTGAGGTAGTCCTCGGTGTAGGTCGCCGGGTCGACGTCGACGTACGACTGCTGCACGGACCAGGCGTGTCCGGGCACCGCGAGGCCGAGACCGCCGTACTCGCCGCTGACCAGGGCGCGTCTCCCGTCCGGGCCGGGCGGGAGCGCCGGGCTGGGGTATCCGTGCTCGTCCATGATGTCGCCGGCGTTCCCGTCGGCGCCGAGGTTGAGCCCGGACTGGTTGTTGACCAGCCGACTGGGGTCCCAGGCCTTGGCCTGTTCGGCGACGCGGCCGATGTCGTACTGGCCCCAGCCCTCGTTGAAGGTCACCCACATGACGACCGACGGGCTGCTGATGTGCTCGTCGATCATCTGCTTCATCTCGCGCTCGTAGCGGGCGCGGGCCTCCATACCCGGGTTCTTCCCGGCCGTCATGGCGGGCATGTCCTGCCACACCAGCAGCCCGAGCCGGTCGGCCCAGTAGAACCAGCGGTCCGGTTCGACCTTGATGTGCTTGCGCACGGAGTTGAAGCCGAGCTCCTTGTGCGCCTTCAGGTCGTACGCGAGGGCCTCGTCGGTGGGCGCCGTGTACAGGCCGTCGGGCCAGAAGCCCTGGTCGAGGGTGGCCATCAGGAAGACGGGCTCGCCGTTGAGGACCGTGCGCGGCACCCCGTCGACCTGCTCGACGGCGATGGAGCGCATCCCGAAGTAGCTGCCGACGCGGTCGGCGCCGACGGTCACCTCCAGGCGGTACAGGAACGGGTCGTCGGGCGACCACAGGCGCGGCTCGTGGATCCTCAGGGTGAGCGGTTCGCCGGTGCGGCCGGTCGCCGTGGCGACCTTGCGTCGTCCGTCGTACGCGGTCGCCCTGACCGGCACGCCGTCCCGGACGCCCTTCGCCTCCACGGTGAGCCGCTCGCCGGCCACGTCCGGGATCAGCTCCAGGGAGTCGACGTGGTCGCGGGCGACGGGCTCCATCCAGACGGTCTGCCAGATGCCCGAGCTGGACGTGTACCAGATGCCGCTGGGGTCCAGGCGCTGCTTGCCGATCGGCGGGTTCTCGCCGTTCGCCGCGTCGGTCGGGTCGTACACGCCGACGATGAGTTCCTGGGTGCGGCCGGGCTTCAGCGCGTCGGTGACGTCGGCGCTGAACTTGTCGTAGCCGCCCTCGTGATCGGCGACCTTCGTGCCGTTGACGTACACCTCGGAGCGCCAGTCGACGGCGCCGAAGTTGAGCCTCAGGCGCCGGTCGGAGCCGATGTGCCAGTCGCGGGGCACGGTGAAGGTGCGGCGGTACCACATGCGGTCCTCGTGCCGCTGGACACCGGAGAGCCGGGACTCCACCGGGTACGGGACGAGGATGCGCTCCCTCAGCGTCTTGCCGACGGGCGGCTGCTCGCCCTCCTCGGCGGCGGCGAACTGCCAGCGGCCGTTGAGGTTGCGCCACTCGTCACGGGTGAGCTGCGGGCGCGGGTACTCGGGGAGGGCGTTGTCCGGGCCCACCTCGTCGGCCCACCTGGTGCTCAGCTCGTGGGTGGAGTGGTTGGGGCCGCTGCTCAGGAACGCGCCCACGGGATCGCCGTCGGCGGCGGTCAGGCCGCCCTGTCCGTCGTAGCGGATGTCGGCGCTGCCGCGGGCCGTGCCGGTCCTGTTGCCGACGACGGGCTCGGCGAGCGTGACGAGCAGCGCCTTCGGGTCGGCCGGGTCGGGTTCCGCCGACTTCACCGGCCAGTCGGCGCCGCCGATCACCGCGTCGAAGTGGTCGGTGAAACCGGCCGGGGGTGCGGCGAGCGGCCGGGGGAAGTCCAGCTTCAGGGTGCGGCCGGAGGCGAGGACGGTGGCGGCGAGGGCACCGTCGTAGTCGAAGCCGTCCGGGAGGCGGAACGCCGACTGCGGTACGGGCTCCTTGCTGCCGCCGGGCTCGGTCCAGCGCAGGTGGAAGTTGGAGCCGCCGTAGTGCTCGAAGTACTCGACCTTGATGTCGTGGGCGCGGCCGGCGGTCAGCTCGACGGGCTCGGCGGTCTGTTCGCGGTCCCAGTCGTCGACCCAGTGGTCGATGGCGATCTCGCCGTCGATCCACAGGCGGAAGCCGTTGTCGGCGCTGACCGCGAAGGTGTGGGCGCCGGTCCGCTCCGGCACGATCTTCCCTGTCCAGCGGACGCTGACGTCGTCCGACCGGCCGGTGGTGAGGTTCAGTCGCGGCTCCAGGTTGTCGAAGTCGAGGTCGGAGTCGAAGGCGGTGGCCTTGAGTTCGTGGAAGTCGAAGGCGCCGGGGGCGGACTGGGTGTGGTACTCGCCCTTCAGTCCGTGGATCTCCGCCGGATCGTCCTGCGCCGCGGTCGCGGCCGGGACGGCCGCGGTGAGTCCGGTGACTCCCAGCGCGGCGGCCAGCAGAAGCGCGAATCGGTTCCTGAGTCGTCTGATGCGCACGGATCCTCCGTCGGTGAGGAAGGTGACGGCTCGTTGCTCAGTACGTGTCTCTGATGCTGTGCGTGTTCCGTTCTGTGCGCTGCACTCGCCCGTACAACGTTGTCAAAGAACAGCACTTGGCATAACAGCACGGATTCCTTCATCCGTCCAGGGACATGACAAAGGCCCCGGTGGCCACAGCCGACCGGGGCCTCTCACTCCGTCCCTAGGGCACGAGCTGTCCCTTGCCGAGCGCGATCACGCCGCTCCTGGACACCGTGTACAGCTCCGCGTCCCGCTCGGGGTTGACGCCGATCGTGGCGCCCGGCGGCACCTCGACGTTCTTGTCGAGCACGGCGCCGCGCACCACCGCGCCCCGCCCGACGTGCACGTTGTCGTGCAGCACCGAGCCCTGCACCACGGCCCCCGGATCGACGACCACACCCGGCGACAGCACGGACCGGGTGACCTGGCCCCGGATGAGGCAGCCGGCGCTGATGATCGACTCGCTCGCCATGCCGCCCGCGTTGAAGCGGGCCGGGGAGAGCTGGCCGGAGTGGGTGTAGACGGGCCACTGCCGGTTGTAGAGGTTGAACGCGGGGCGCTCGGCGATCAGGTCCATGTGCGCCTCGTAGTACGCGTCCAGCGTGCCGACGTCCCGCCAGTAGCCCTGGTCGCGGCTGGTCTCGCCGGGCACGTGGTTGGCGCTGAAGTCGTACAGCGCGGCCTCGCCCCGCTCGGTGAGCCGGGGCAGGATCGAACCGCCCATGTCGTGCACCGAGTCCTCGTCCTCGGCGTCCCGGTGGAGGGCCTCGATGAGCGCCTTGGTGGTGAAGATGTAGTTCCCCATGGAGGCGAACACGCACTCGGGGTCGTCGGCCAGTCCGGGCGGGTCGGCGGGCTTCTCCAGGAAGCGGTCCACGGACTGTCCGTCCGGGCCCGGCGTGATCACACCGAAGGCCGAGGACTCCGAGCGCGGCACCCGTATCCCCGCCACCGTGACCCCGGCCCCGCTCTCGATGTGCTGGGCGAGCATCTGGCGCGGGTCCATGCGGTACACGTGGTCGGCGCCGAACACCGCCACGTACTCCGGGTGTTCGTCGTAGACCAGGTTCAGCGACTGCAGGATCGCGTCGGCGCTGCCCAGGTACCAGCGCGGGCCGAGGCGCTGCTGGGCGGGGACCGGGGTGACGTAGTTGCCGAGCAGGCTGGACATCCGCCAGGTGGTGGTGATGTGCCGGTCCAGCGAGTGCGACTTGTACTGCGTGAGCACGCAGACGCGCAGGATGTCGCCGTTGACCAGGTTGGACAGCACGAAGTCGACCAGGCGGTACGTGCCGCCGAAGGTGACCGCCGGTTTGGCGCGGTCCGCCGTGAGGGGCATCAGGCGCTTGCCCTCGCCGCCCGCGAGCACGATTCCCAGGACCGAAGGACCTCCACGACGCACGGTCTCTCCCCTCACGCCGAATTTTCCCGACACTGCCCCGGACGGGCGGGACTAAGCCTGTTTGAGGATCTCCCCGTAGAGCCCGGCCGTACGGCGGGCCACCGCGCCCCAGCCGAACTCCGAGACCGCGCGCTCCCGGCCCGCCCCGCCCATCCGCCGTGCCGCCTCCGGATCGCCGAGGACCGAGTCGAGAGCCCGCGTGAGGCCCGCCTCGAAGTCGTCGTCCACGTCCACGAGTACCCCGGTGTCGCCGTCCGCCACGACCTCGGGGATCCCCCCGACCCGGGAGGCGACCACGGCGGTGCCGCACGCCATGGCCTCCAGGTTGACGATGCCGAGCGGCTCGTACACCGAGGGGCAGGCGAACACGGCGGCGTGCGTCAGGAGCTGGATCACCTCGGGGCGCGGCAGCATCCGCGGGATCCAGTGCACGCCCTCGCGGACCCGGCTCAGCTCCTCGTACAGCTCACGGAACTCCCGGTCGATCTCGGGCGTGTCCGGGGCGCCGGCGCACAGCACGACCTGCGCGGCCGGGTCGATGCCGCGCACCGCCCGCAGCAGCTGGGGCACGCCCTTCTGCCGGGTGATCCGGCCGACGAACAGCACGTACGGGCGGGAGCGGTCGAGGCCGATCCGGTCCAGGGCGCCGGTGCCGGGGTCGGGGCGGTACAGGTCCGTGTCGATGCCGTTGTGCACGACGTGCACCCGGCCGGGGTCCAGCGCCGGGTAGGAGGCGAGGATGTCGTCGCGCATGGCGCCGGAGACGGCGATCACGCCGTCGGCCGCCTCGACGGCGGTGCGCTCGGCCCAGCTCGACAGGTCGTAGCCGCCGCCGAGCTGCTCGGCCTTCCAGGGGCGCAGGGGCTCCAGGGAATGGGCGGTCATCACGTGCGGGACGCCGTACAGCAGCTTGGCGAGGTGGCCGCCGAGGTTGGCGTACCAGGTGTGGGAGTGGACGAGGTCGCGGCCCTGGAGGGCGGCGGCCATGGCGAGGTCCACGGAGAAGGTGCGCAGCGCGTCGTTGGCGCCGTCGAGCGCGCTCCAGGGACGGTGGCGCAGCACGCCGTCCGCCTTGCCCTCGCCCCAGCAGTGCACCTCCAGGTCCACCAGGGGCCGCAGCTCCCGGGCGAGGAACTCCACATGGACTCCCGCGCCGCCGTACACGTCCGGGGGGTACTCCCGTGTCAGCAGTCCCACTCGCACCCGTGAACCCCCTGTCTGAGCGGACGTTCCCTTCATGGTCACCCAGATGGGGCGCGTGGGGAAGAGCGGGGCGGCCGTGCGAGGCAGCAGTCGCCGCAGACGCCCCCGCCGGGCACCCGGTAGTACAGACAGCAGCTGCGGCGCCGGAAGGCGGTGCCCGTGAGGGTTCCGGTGCTGGTGAGCAGGGGGTGCGCGAGGAGTCCGGCCGCCAGGAAAGCGGCGCGGGCGGCGACGTCCGTACGGCCGTGGCGGCGCCCCCAGCGGTCCAGTTCCCGGGCGGCGCCCGCGAGCGCGGAGGCGGCGTTGCCGCGCAGCAGGCCCGGTGCGAGGCGGTGACGGGAGCGCAGGGCCGCGGCGAGGGGCTCGAGGTGGCCGTGCAGCACCAACTCCGCGATCGTCGCCGCGTCACCGGGCAGCGGCCGTACTTCCGTCAGCCACAGGTCGTCGGGGGCGCTGCCCTCGGGATCCCAGCGCAGCAGCGGCGGGGCGAGGTCGGGGACGGCTCCGTACAGGGCGGCGGAGCCGAGTGCCACGGACCACAGGCGGGCGGCGAGTCCCTGCTGGGCCACCGACGCGGCGACCCGCGCCTCGGGGGTGCGCAGGGCGCCGGCGACCCGGCGGACCCGCGAGGTCAGGAAGTCGCCCTGAACATCCGGGAGCCGCGGCCCGTATGCCTGGGCGAGCGTGGGCAGGCAGCGGTCGGCCACTCCCGCCGTGCGCAGTACGAAGAAACCACCGAGGCGGTGAAGGGCGGTGAGAGACGGGTCGAGGTCCACGACGTGCAGTAGTACCAAGGCCCCTAGGGGCGGCGACCAGGGGCCCTCCCCCCTGGGACACCCACCCTGGGGATGACGGGGCCGCCGTCGTACTCCATCGGCAGTAGGACTTATTGGGTGCTCAGGGACGACGACGGGAACACTCTGACACGGCATCGTGTTGGTTATGAAAGCCGACCGTTCGCCGTGCCGGGTCCACCGCCCCGGCCTCACGCAGAGGAGCAGCCGATGAGCGCCCTCGCGTTGTCCGTGCTGCTGTCGTTCGTCTCTGCCGTGGCCTACGCCGGAGGAGCGATCGTGCAGGAGCAGGTCGCGGTCTCCTCACCCGGCGCGCAGCAGTACGCACCGCTGCGCCGGCCGGGCTGGTGGGCGGCGGTCGCGCTCAACGGCCTCGGCGGACTGCTCCACGTGGTGGCGCTCGCCTACGGTCCCCTCAGCCTCGTCCAGCCCCTGGGCGCGCTGACCATCGTCTTCGCCCTGCCCATGGCCGCGCTGTTCGTCGGCCGGAAGGCCGGGGCGACCGCGTGGCGCGGCGCCATCATGGCGACGGTGGGCCTCGCGGGGCTGCTCTCCCTGGTCGGCGCGTCCGACGCGCAGTCGCTGGACACCACGCAGCGGGTGGCGGCGGCGCTGGGGACGGCCGGGGCGGTCGTGGCGCTGATGGCCGCGGCCCGCGCCGTGCACCGGCATCCCGCGGTGCGCAGCATCCTGCTGGCCACCGCGTCCGGTGTCGCGTTCGGCATGTCCTCCGTCTTCACCAAGACCGTCGCGGTCGACTGGACCGGCGGGGTCTCGGCGGCGAACCTGCCGTCCCTGGCGGTGATCGGCGTCCTGGCCACGGCCGGCATGCTGCTCTCCCAGGCCTCCTACCGGGGCGCCGGCCTCGCGGCCCCGCTGGCCACGCTGACGGTGGTGAACCCGGTGGTGGCGGCCGCGGTCGGCATCACGATGTTCGGCGAGACCTTCCGCTACGGCACGACGGGCACGGTGCTCGCACTGAGCTGTGGCGTGGTGGCGGCGGGCGGTCTGATCCTGCTCACGACGGAGCGGCTGTCACGGGAGCACCAGGAGGCGCGGGCGTCGGAAGCCCCCGTGCCGGAGCCCGCGCCCGAGGCGGTTCCCGCGGAGGCCGACGAGCGGCCGGCCGCCGGCCTCGCCGATCCCGCCGAGCGGCTGCTGGCCGCACTCGAACTCCCCGAGGACGTACGGCTGCCGGCCCCCGTGCCCGCACCGGGCGGCGCGCCGGACGACGCGGATTCCGTCCCGGTGCCCCTGGTGTCGTACGCGCCCTTCTACGGCGCCCCGTACGTGCCGGTGGCGGTGGTGGACCGGCACAGCACGCGGGTCACATCCTGACGCCGCCCGCCCTCAGGTAGGCGACCGGATCGACGTCCGATCCGAAGCCGGGCCCCGTCCGCACCTCGAAGTGCAGATGCGGGCCCGAGCTGTTTCCGGTCGAACCGGAACGGCCGATGCGCTGGCCCGCGCCGACGGACTGCCCGCTCCTCACGGAGATCGCCGACAGGTGTGCGTACTGGCTGTAGCGGCCGTCGGCGTGCCGGACCACCACCTGGTAGCCGAACGACCCCTCCCAGCCCGCGCTGACGACGGTGCCGGCCCCGACCGACTTCACGGACGTGCCGGTGGGGACGGGGAAGTCGACGCCCGTGTGGTAGCCCTTCGACCAGGCGGATCCGGCCTTGTGGTACGGCGTGCCGAGCGCGGCGCTGACCGGGGCGACCAGACCGCCGGTGGTCTTGGCGGCACGGTCCGCACGGTCCTCGGTGCGCTGGGAGGAGGCCTTCTTCTCGGCCTTCTTCTCAGCCTTTTTCTCGGCTTTCTTCTCGGCCTTCTCGGCTTTCTTCTCGGCCTTCTCGGCTTTTCCGGCTTTTCCGGCTTTCTTCCCGTCCGACTCGGCCGGTTTCCCGGCCGTCTTCGTCGTCCCGTCGGGCAGGGCGAGCCGCTGGCCCGGAATGATCAGGTCGGGGTCGCCGCCGATGGTGGAGCGGTTGGCGTCGTACAGCTTCTGCCAGCCGCCGCCGACCCGTTCGCCCGACGCGATGCCGGAGAGGGTGTCGCCGCGGACGACGGTGTACATCTCGGCGCGGCCCGCGCGGGACTGGGGTGTGGTGTGCGGTTCGACGTCCTCGATGGAGGACCCACCGGTCTTCTTGTCGCTCTTCTTGTTTCCGTCCGGCTTGTCGGTGGCCGGCCGGATGTCGGGGGTGTCGCCCCGGGTCAGTCCGGCCCGTACCGAGCACACCGGCCAGGCGCCGGGCCCCTGTCCGTCGAGGACCTTCTCGGCGACGGCGATCTGCTGGTCCTTGGTGGCCAGATCCGCGCGCGGCGCGTACCGGGTACCGCCGTACGCCTCCCAGGTCGACTGGGTGAACTGGAGCCCGCCGTAGTACCCGTTGCCGGTGTTGATGTTCCAGTCGTCGGTGGACTCGCAGGCGGCGACCTTCTCCCAGGTCTCCACGTCGGCCGCCTGGGCGGGGCCGGCGCCCAGCAGCGGGAGCGCCATTCCGGCGCCGCCCGCGGTGACGGTGAGCGAGGCCCGGTTGATCCTGTTCGGCTGATACCGGCGGTGCCGGCCGCGCACGGCCATGGAAATCCCCCTCGACAACGCGTCAGGAGGGGCAAAAGTAAGTGCTGCGAACTGGCCGTGACAAGACGGCTATCAGCCGCACGGATGCGCCAAGTGGCCGGGAGTTTTCGCCCGTTGCGCCCCCCTTGGCGCCCCGTGGGGAGCGTGCGCGGGCGGGTGTGTCCGTCCGCGGGGGCACGCGGGTGCGTGCGCCCGCTGAGTGCGCGGGGGGCGTCCGCGCGTATGTGCCTGGGCGGGGTCGCGACGACCCGCGCGTGCGCGCGCAAGTGCGGCACGTCAGGATGGTCGACGGCAGGACTGGCGGGCATCGACCGGCAGCACCGAGACTCGGCAGTACCGATACCAAGGTCATGAGGAGCCACCCCAATGAGCAGTTCAGCGCAGATCGGCGTCACGGGACTCGCGGTCATGGGCCGCAACCTCGCACGTAACTTCGCCCGCAACGGCTACACGGTCGCGGTGCACAACCGGACGGCGGCACGCACGCACGCGCTGGTGGAGGAGTTCGGGCACGAGGGGAGCTTCGTGGCGGCCGAGACGGCCAAGGAGTTCGTGGCGGCGCTGGAGCGACCGCGGCGGCTGGTCGTCATGGTGAAGGCGGGTGAGCCGACGGACGCCGTGATCGAGGAGTTCGCGCCGCTCCTGGAGCCCGGCGACATGATCATCGACGGTGGCAACGCGCACTTCGCGGACACCCGCCGCCGGGAGAAGGCGCTGCGGGAGCAGGGCATCCACTTCGTCGGCATGGGCGTCTCCGGCGGCGAGGAGGGCGCGCTGAACGGGCCGAGTATCATGCCGGGCGGCCCGAAGGAGTCGTACGACTCGCTCGGCCCGATGCTGGAGAAGATCTCCGCGAAGGCGAAGGACGGCTCCCCCTGTGTCACGCACGTCGGCCCGGACGGCGCCGGACACTTCGTGAAGATGGTGCACAACGGCATCGAGTACGCCGACATGCAGCTGATCGGTGAGGCGTACCAGCTGCTGCGCGATGTCGCCGGGTACTCCCCCGCGCGGATCGCGGAGATCTTCCGCACCTGGAACACCGGCCGGCTGGACTCCTACCTGATCGAGATCACGGCCGAGGTGCTGTCGCACGTGGACGCCGCCACGGGCAAGCCGTTCGTGGACGTGGTGGTGGACCAGGCGGAGCAGAAGGGCACGGGCCGCTGGACCGTGCAGATCGCGCTCGACCTGGGCGTGCCGGTGTCCGGCATCGCCGAGGCCGTCTTCGCGCGTTCCCTGTCCGGTCACGCGGCGCTGCGCGAGGCCTCGCGCTCCCTGGCAGGCCCGAAGGCCGCGCCGCTGGGCGAGGCGGAGGCGGCGGCGTTCGCCGACCGGGTGGAGCAGGCGCTGTACGCGTCGAAGATCGTGTCGTACACGCAGGGCTTCCACGAGGTCGCGGCCGGCAGTGAGGAGTACGGCTGGGACATCGATCTCGGCGCGGTCTCCGCGATCTGGCGCGGCGGCTGCATCATCCGCGCGGCCTTCCTGGACCGCATCCGCGCCGCCTACGACGCCCGCGCGGACCTGCCGAGCCTGCTGTCGGACGAGACGTTCGCGCGGGAGATCGCCGACGCCCAGGACGACTGGCGCGAGGTGCTGATCGCGGCGACCCGCCAGGGCGTGCCCACCCCCGGCTTCGCCGCGGCCCTCGCCTACTACGACGCCCTGCGCGCGGAGCGCCTGCCGGCCGCGCTCACCCAGGGCCAGCGCGACTACTTCGGCGCGCACACCTACCGGCGCACGGACCACGACGGCTCGTTCCACACGCTGTGGGGCGGGGACCGCTCGGAAGTGACCGCCTAGTACTCCAGTCTGACTTCGCGATTTTGTGGGGGACCCGGCCGGGAACGGGTGCGGCCACCGCGTGATCATCGGTTGGTGTGTGGACAAAC